>NZ_BRYH01000031.1:0-166953 GCF_054772055.1 Lacrimispora brassicae
CGAAAGCTACAAAACATCCTTCTTCCCAGGCCGCCCATAAGGACATGTTATGCATAACAGTATCATTTTCAAAATCCCATATTACTGGCTTCTGGTTTTGATCCCGATAGCTGTACCAGCCCTTAAACAGGTAACCATCTCTAGTTGGATCTGCAGGTTTATCCAGGATTTTTCCTCCCACAGGCACTGTTACACTATAATATTCTGTAGATGTACCATCATTAAAATCGAAAGCTACAAAACATCCTTCTTCCCAGGACGCCCATAAGGACATGTTATGCATAACTGTATCATTTTCAAAATCCCACATTACTGGCTTCTGGTTTTGATCACGATAACTGTACCAGCCCTTAAACAGGTAACCATCTCTTGTAGGGTCTGCAGGTTTACTGGTGATTTTTCCTCCCACAGGCACTGTTACACTATAATATTCTGTAGATGTACCATCATTAAAATCGAAAGCTACAAAACATCCTTCTTCCCAGGACGCCCATAAGGACATGTTATGCATAACAGTATCATTTTCAAAATCCCACATTACCGGCTCATTGTTTTGATCCAGATAACTATACCAGCCCTTAAACAGATAACCGTCTCTTGTAGGGTCTGCTGGCTTATGGGTGATTTTTTCTCCCACAGGCACTGTTGCCTTATAAAAATCTGTGTATGTACCAGACCCAGGATCAAAAGCTACAATACATGCCTCTTCCCAGGATGCCCATAGAGTCATACTCGCCGTAACGGTACCATTTTCAAAATCCCACATTACCGGCTCATTGTTTTGATCCAGATAGCTGTACCAGCCCTTAAACAGATAACCGTCTCTTGTAGGGTCTGCTGGCTTATGGGTGATTTTTCCTCCCACTGGCACTGTGACCTTATAAAAATCCGTATATGTACCATCATCAGGATCAAACGCTACAATACATGCCTCTTCCCAGGATGCCCATAGAGACATGTTATCCATAACGGTATCATTTTCAAAATCCCACATTACTGGCTCATTGTTTTGATCCAGATAGCTGTACCAGCCCTTAAACAGATAACCGTCTCTTGTGGGATTTGATGGTCTATGGGTAATTTTCCCTCCCACCGGAACTGTTGCCTTATAAAATACCGTGTTGGTACCATCATCAAGATCAAAAAATACTGACACATCTGTCAGCCGTGGGGACGCAAATACCCCCTTAACCATTTCCGTATTCGTTTCCGTAATTTCTTCCTGTGTGACAGAAAGATCTTCTTCAGGCATGGCAACCTCAACTGTCGATTCTGAGGAAGAAGGAGCCTCTTCCTCATCGTCCACTGCTTGTACATCCTCTTCTAATAAAATCAGATCATCTTCTGTTGGAAGAATGCTTTCTGTTTCCTCCTCAATACCGCTTAGTTCCATAGCCGACTCTTCATCAGACAATGGAACCCCTTCTTGTGCAAATGCATTCACCGGAAGCATGCTACAGACTAAAACTACTGACAGCAGCAAGCTGATCCATCTACCGCTTTTACGGCGCATTCTTTTTTGCATGTTCATTCCTCCTTTTTCGATCACCCCTTGATTCCATGCTTTAGCGTCAGGAGAGTACTAATACAGTCGCTGCCTTCGAATTTAATCCTCTTTCTCTTAAATTTCCAGTGGCCTTTCTTGAATAAGATCACAGATTCGAGTGCCGCTCAGCGTTTCAATTATTTTAGTTTGGATAGATTCAAAGATTCCGTGCACCTGACATACTGGAACACCATTTCTGCTGCAAAACCCATCTTCTTCCAAACACCGATTGATGCAGATATTTCCTTCCATAGCCTTAACAATATCGTATAATGTAATATCTGCAGCATCTTTTGCCAAACGGTATCCCCCCTTGGGACCCTGTACTGATTCTATAAAACCTTCCAGCCTTATTTTTGCGGCAACCTTGTTGAAATAGTTGTAAGTCACCCCTAATTTTGTCGCTGCTTCCTTTGCTGTTGTCACTTGCATATCCTGCTGAGCCATATAAAGGATAATCCGAATCGCATAGTCCGTTGTAATCTGAAACCTCACTGTATTCCCTCCCAAATCGAAATTTCTTAAATATTAGATACTTAACGCTATAAGTATAATATGATTCCTATATGTTCTGGAAATATATGTACCGAATTCAAGTTTTTATGTACCGAAAAAGCTGGTACTGGTTCAGAGTAATCGCCATATCTTCTCCCTTCTTTCTTTGTCCTTGACCAGCTAAAGCAGCCAAATTCCAGCCGTTTATAAAGGAGGAAAATATCATTCTCCAGAACTTTATTATCAATATTGGTATTGTAACCGCACAAATGCCAATATGGCCTTATCATCGTATATTCCGTTTATTTCCTCTTCTCCTTTACAAAAATTTATTTCTCTACGGTTAATAAAACACCTGCATCAATTTCTGTAATCTGCTCCATGCTCACCGGATCATATACCATGAATACAGCAGTTGTGCTATGCTCCCCGGCTTCTGGTACCTGTCCCAGTTTTACATAAGCATTTCGCTCTCCCGGTTTCAGTATTTCTGAGCAAAACAATTCTTCCCCCGTGTCATCCAGAATTAATTTTACCTTTACATACTGCTCATTGTCTGCCGGATTTCCGATCATCAGATTGCAGCGATTGCCTCCACTTGATACCGTCGGACCGGCATTCACCTGGATCGAAAAATAAGAAGGCTCCTTTTGATCCTCACTCTGCTCCGGAACACGGGTTGGGCGTATATATTCTCCATCCTTTGCATCCTCTGCAAAATGATACTCTCTCTCCTTGCTGCCACTCTGGAAACAAAGGGTAATGAGCAGCGAAACAATGACAACCATCGTGCCAGCTATTATTGCTTTCCTGTTTTTACTCAATGATTTCAACGCTCTCAATCACCACATCTTTCTTCGGCTTTCGTTCTTCGGCCGATACCTTTACCTGGGTAATTGCCTCTGCTACATTCAGCCCCTGGACAATCTGACCAAATACCGTATGGCCATAATCCAGTCCCCAGGCACCACCGACCTGGCTGTACTGCGCTCCGACAGGTGCATACTTCGCCTCATATTCACTTGGTATACCATCGGTTGCAATGGCCTGAATTTCTACATTTAAATCTTCCTCAAACTTTTGAATTTCCTCTTTACTCAGTTCTTTTTCCTTACTAAGCTCTTCTAAATCTTTCAGACGCGTATTCATCAGATCATTCATATAGCAGTTAGCCGGGACAATCCGGTCATCTTCCGGGATTTCCCCCCTTACAAGAAGATAAAACTGGCTCAAATTAATGTTGCGGGTATTGCCTCCGTCACCGGCCATTGCAACCGCACCTTTAAAATGATACAGTCCATTGTCAACCTCATCTTCAAACGGATCCCCCCAAATACTTTTCTCCTCTGCTTCCGGATCTCCCGGTTTTCCTCCCTGGGTTAGTTCTCCACGTTTTGCATAATAGAATAGGCTGCCGTTGTAGTAACCTTCTTTTGCTAAACCAATAAAATTCTCTACTGCTTTGGGAGCCTGTTCCGGATACAGCAGTATGGTAACATCTCCAGCCGTAGTATGGAGAATCGCGTAAGGTCCATCGGATTCTACTAACTGTGGATTCTCTTCCGGTTCTGCCTGAATGGGAAAACTGTCTGCAATATCCTGAGATATTTCTGCATAGCTCTGTTTTTTTACGCAGCCGGTGACCAACACAGCAGCCAGGCCCGCCAAACATATCAGTGGAATTATCTTACTCTTAATTCTCATTCTGTTCTTCCTCCATATCACTTAAAACTCCATATACTACATATCTGGCATTGTTATATTCATAGGAACAGGTACAAAGTGCCAGTATTCGTTCATTTCCTTCTACTTCAACTGAACTTTTAAATGTGGAAGAAACCAAAAGCTTTTTCAACCATCTCTCCCGCGCATCTGCACTTTCAAATATTATTGGAAATGATCCTATCTGACCATCCAGTATCTCTCCGGCAAATAAATCTACCCGATAATCCTTATCCGGAGTATACAAATACAGAACTGGATGCTCCTCATAGTAACCTTGTGTCTTATAACCAGAAAGAGAGGAGAACATCCGCCCTCCTCTGATGTGATGACCATACAAAATGGTCACATCATCCTGAAACTCTTTCCGGTTTTGGCTCTCCACGAAAATGGAACCTATGATACTTTTCAAACCATCAGCAGTATGATTCAGATAATAATCATTATCTTCCCCCTGTACAACCGGATAATCAATATCTGATCCCGGTGACCAGATCCATCCTATAACATCTGGATTCCATTGCCGCAATGTCTCAAAATCCGGCCTTTTCCTTGTACGTGTATCCACGGCCATAATATCCTCATCACTATCCATGACAGCAGCGGATTTCCGGAATGCCCTCTCTCTTATCTGGTCATATGCCTGCTCTGCCTGAACCCTGGGTTTCATCTCCTGATAAAAATTCCAACCGCAAAAAACAACTCCTGCCAAACATAATGAGGACAGTCCCAAACATAATAATCGTTTATTCTTCATCCTAATATCCTAATTAAGTACAATAACCTGAATCTTTACCTGAACCTGCCCGATATCATCCAAAGACTCCGGATCGGTAGCAATTACCTGGGCAGTACAATCATAGTTTCCAGCCGGAAGAGTTTGCTTTAACTTTATCTTGTCAATATACTGTCCCGGTTTTAACCCCTGACTCTCATACAGCACTTCATTTGTATCATCTCTGCGAATCGCTACACGACAGTAATAACGGTTTTCCGGAATATTCTCCAGACCAATAGAACCTTCACTTTTTGCATCATTGAAAATAGCTTTGGCATTAATAGATACGTTAAACATACCTTCTTCCACAACAGAGTTAAGAATCCCCTGAACTTCTGTAGGTGTCTTTCCCTCCAAAGAACCATCCTGAGCCAACTTGTCAAACCAGTATTTGGTTGTCGCATCCATCACCTGATTCTGTGTATACCACCAATATCCGCCACCGGCACAGGCAAAGATAAGCAATAGCAGGATCAGAAGAAGGGCTTTTTTCTTCCCCTTCTTCCCTCCATTTTCATTGTTTACATTACCATCTGCCAGGGCTTTTTCCGAGACTTTCTCTTGAGTAATTTGTGTTTCATTAATTTCTTCCAACGCTTAAATCCTCTCTTTCGACTGTGTTAAGGAGTCCTTCTGGGCGGAACAATCTCCACCTTATATTTTATCAGATATTTTGCTCTGGCATTAATTACACCGGAGTTAGAAGTTCCGTCCATGTATTCTTGTACTTCAGCCTTGGTAGATCCTTCAATGGGGAAGGAGGCATCCATATACTTATCCACAAACCCATTACCTACGGCTCCAACAAAGGTAAAGTTACCGGACGTCTGCGTTTTCAAAGTTCCCAGCTCAATCGGTGCTGCAGTAACCGTTAATTCTGCGTAAGGCTGTAACGAGGTCTCTGGGATATCAAATCCAGTACCGCCGGTGGTATCATCTAAGCCTTTTATTGCCAGGTACAAATCATTGTCCGCGGTTGTTCCGGCCGCACTGGCGGTCAGATTCATTAAATAAGCCGGGTCAGTTGTAATACCTGCCTCTATCGTCTTATTCTCAAATCCGGTAATCGAAACTTTCGCATCATTGCTGCCCTTGTTTTTAATCATATACTCCGGTGCAGTAAATAAATCAATACCTGTTGAAGAATCATTAACACTCATTAATTTTTTAGTACTGTCATAAGAACCTCTCCGACGTACGACCAGGTAAATATCAGCCGGTACTTCAACTTTTAAAACTTCCCAATCCTGTAATTCCAGAACATCCGTGTCGATTTCAGCTTCTACCAGGAATAAGTTCTCCGGTACCGTACTTCCCAAACGGAAATGTTCATACTCCGCATCTGCATTGGGATTATAAGCCGAACTACTGGTAAACCGCACTACATCTCTGCCTTTTACCCCATGATCCATATCAATCTCAAAAATCTGATTTTCCGGTATTGCCACCTCTGTCTGAATCACGTTGTCAGTTCCCCAGATCGGATTTGCTGCCGTTCCGGTATTCACAGAGGTTAAGTAGAATGTATTCTGATGACCAGCCAGTTTTTCCGGAGCACCTAAAATTGTAAAGGTTCCGTCCTGATACGCCACAGATCCTTTCGCAGCCTTGTTATTCTCAAACAAAGTACCATCGACCGTCGTCGTGCCGCTGTTGGAGATTGCACCGCCATGCTGGCCAATAACATCAATTTCCAAATCATAAGTATTGTTATTATTATAAAGGGTTACATTGGGCAGAAGGCTCAAAACTCCGCCTTTTTCAACTGTTATCAGCGGTGCCTTTGCTTCACCATTCCGGCTTACAACCGCACCAATGGGAAGATTAATACTGGTCTTCGGCTCACTGTGTCCGTCAATGTATACATTTTCGCCCAACTGGGCGGTTGCGCCAGCCTTGACATTCAGCAATGCACCGGTAAAGTCTTCTACATTATATTCCGCCGCTGCTCCAGCCACTGGATCCTGAATAGCAAAATCCGGCTGCATATAACGGACAATGTTAATCTTAAATGTACTTCCCAGCATAACAGTTCCTTCTCTGCCAATATAAGACAGTCCCGTCATCTGGATATCACTGTTTACTTGAATGGTACCGACTACATAAATCGTATTTCCACCGCGGGTTTTTAATAACTCAAAAGCTCTTGCCAACGTTTTAACAGGTAGCTTCGGAGTCGAACCGGCAAACCGGTCACCCTGGTCATCGATACCGTTTGTTCCGTCAATATAGATTGCTACCGGCACCTGCAGCTCCAAGATATTCGGATATCCGCTGCGGTTTGAAAGACAGAAGAAATCTTTTACCCGCTCTTCCAGCAGGAAATAACCGGCATCATTGGCTGTTGCGTTGATTCCAACCTGATAATGAACCACATCTCTGCCAATATACGAATCTCTCACCCTTACATTGAAATTATTCAGTACTGGAGTACCGTATACATCGACGGTTAAATAGCGGCTGGTATCATGATTTGCATATTTGGTTCCCAATCCCTCCAGGAATACGCTTCCGCCAAAGTTCGTATAACGGCTGAAATGCAGGTATCCATTGCTGTATACATCCGTACCTCCGGAAATCACATGATCGCCTAATGCAAGGTTGGCAAATTCAGTATACTCAAGAAAACAGGTTCCTCCATCCAGCAGCTCAATACCAGCACTGCTGCCTTCCATAATATCAGAATCATTCAGGCGACCCACCACATATTCCGGTGCATTCTTATTTTTTTCATTCACATTGTTAACAAACAACGTTGCGGTTGGAACAGCATTGCTTGCCTCCTCCGCACGATAACATTGCAACACACCGCTTTCTTTTACGGTAATCAGCGGGGACTGAGCCACTACGGCCGGTGCCGCTAAGGTTGGATTAATGCTGTCACTGCTGATAGAATGACCATCCAGATAAATACCGCTTAAAGTCAGACTGCCGCCATTACCAACATAGAACAGACTGTCAAGTAATGTTTCATTGCTGTATCCATCATAAACAGGATTTGCTGCATCATAACCACTTGGCTGGGAATATCGTTTAAAATATAGCTGCCCCCGGATATTTACAGTTTCACCCAGATCCTTATAGTATCCTTCATAGTGAGAGGTTCCGTCACCATTGTAAACCTTAATATTCATCAGTTTAATATCGGATGGTTCGCCGGTTCCACCAGCGACATCCAATGTATCTACAACGTAGATCAGAACACCTTTTGCATCTGCGTTATTTCCAATCGCCTCAAAGGTCCGTTTTAATGTCTTAAACGCCTTCTCCGGAGTTGCTCCATCGTGACTAAGATCATCTGAGCCACTCTGCCCATCCAGATAAAGCACCCTTCTCATACTCAATTCTAGAATGGAAGCATTAGAACTGTTATTCACAATATCATACAATGCCTTGATAGCATCATCAAATGAATAATATTTCAGTTCTGTCTCACCCGGAACTGTACCGTCCCTATATCTAATCAATGGACGGCCATTGTAGTCATTGCTGACAGAAATCTGTAGAGCTGATGAAGGTACATAGGCAGCATCCGGCTGTATATACGCCGAAGTTATATCGGCTGTACCATTTAAATATACTTTACCTAATATAACCGGCGAACCACTCAGATACAACTGTCCCAGGGATGATGGATTACTTTTACTTGCATGCAAATAAATTGCACTCCCATAAGTTGCACCGTTGCCTTTAATCTCTCCGCCATTGATTGTCAGGATTCCGCCTTCGCCTACCTGGAAAGCACCGCCTTTCGAATCCAAACTGTCCACAAATCCGTCTTCAGCAATATAGTTGCCGTTGTTGTGGTTATACGAAAAGACTGTGCCGCCTTCTACAGTTACACTGATCCCTGAAAGAATATTCACCAGACTGTCACCATTACTTACCGTACTGTCTGAACTTCTTCGTCCCTGAATCGTGATATCTTTAAATGTCAGGTTATGTTCCGGCTGGATCAAACAACCGTGATATGACCGCTCAAGCTCCGGTGTCTCACTACCATCGCTTTCATAAACAGCAAATCCTGTATAACGGCACATATAGGCAGTCTCCGGTAATGTCCAGACACTTTCACTGCTTGTATTAATCGCCTTGCCGCACACATAAATCACATAATGTTCAGAAATCCCGTGAGCCGTTAATGCCCCCACACTCTTTGCTACGGTAAAGCTCTTTACAGCCTGACTCGGCTTTAATCCGGTGTTGGTATCTTTACCGTTTACCGAATCAAGATAAACTGCCTTCATCAGGATTAAGCATTGTTCTTCCTTTACCCCGCCCACATTTCCGGCAAGGTTGCCGGTTCTTCCCCGATCCAGTACATACGGGTTCGACCTCACATCAAAATATGGAAGATATGAGTTGACGTTTGTTACTTTACTGCCATCCGGTTCTACAACGACACTGCCTTTTCTAAAGGCGCTGATTCCCTGATTTAAGTACACACGGTAGGAACGTCCTGTCTGATAAATGTGATCACTTACTTTAATCGCACTTAAGGGTTGGTATAAATAAATGCTGTCACTGATATCCGCACCACCGCCGCGCAGTTCAAAGCCCTTCTGCTGGACATAAATTGGCGAATATACATTGGTGGATTGCTGTCCTGATGCATTTGTCATATTTCTGCTGATCTGCCCTCCGGAAAAAACCATTTGGGAAGAACTGCTAAAACCCTGATAGAAAATTGCACTGCCGCATCCGCCTTCATTTCCACGGATAATCCCACCACTGATCGTTACAGCACCATCATAATTTACAATCGCACCCGCTGCTCCCGGATTTGTATCCCTTGAAACAACCTTGTTATTCTCAATCAGACCGCCTCTCATCTCCATATTACTATAAATGCCGCTTAAATGAATCGTTCCGATACGGGCATTGATACTTTGTGCATTGGGAGCATTTAGTTTATTGTTTATTATCTGCCCCGATTTCATAATCAAATTACCTGGATTATCAGCACTGATCCCCTGAACCATTACAGTAGAGGCAAACCAATAATTAGTGAAATAACCGCTTGTTTCTCTTACTATATTCCGAATGGTTCCTCCGTTTATCTCAAGAGTACCGCCATAAACTTTCACACCCAATGCTGAGTAATCGCTAAAGGTGGTCGTTACTGCCTTGTTGTTCTGCAATACTGCGCCTTCACCAAGGACAGCGGTTTTTCCGCTGCCAACCGTCAGCAACTGATCATTCTGGGCTGTTGTCAAAATAATACCATTCGCTGAACCGCCGTCAATTGTGATGTTTTTAAACGTAGCATTAGTGGCATAAACCGTACTGGAGTAATTGTACAGCGTAATCAGAACACCCCCATACCCTTCATAACGGGTTACCAGCGGCTGCCATCTATGTCCGCTCAGTGAATTAGTTACGAATCCGCCAGGATCAAATGACCAGTCCTCATCACCTGCCAATATATTAACCGTTGATGTACAGATAATGATATTCGCCCCCGTCGTATAGTAACCGCCACCCTGCAGCAGTTCTCTTGCACGTCTAAAGGTTTTGACCGGTGTAGATGGAGTGTTGCCAGTATTGTTATCATTTCCGTCACCTGACAGATAAACATTATTTTCTCCCAGGAGCACAAGGTTTGGTGACAACTCGACAATCGGCCGGCTGGCTGCCATTCCGCCAGCGCTGACCTTGTTGAAATATGCCAACTGACTGCCCGCACCCGTAAGATCCGTAATACCTGCCATATCCGGTTGAACCACTGTTTTACCTGCAAAACCTTCAACCAGATGCAAATCATATTTTGGCCCCTGGCCAGTTGCAGCATGAGTCATTGTAATCGGTCTGGTACTGTTGTTCATATAAATCAGACCCTCAACTCTACTTCTTCCATCCAGCTCAATATTCCCATAATTATTAATTACCCGGGCCACATAAGAGTCTGATGCATAAGGATTATCACTGTTCTTTACCAACGCTTCTCCCTTAAGCCTTAAGGTGGCGTCAGTCCCTAAGTATATCGCATCTGTATTTCCCTGAATCGACGGTGTAGACAAGCTTCCATTATCCTTAATTCCATTTAATTCAATGATAACTTCATTGTGATAGCTTGTTGTGGAGTCGCCGACCGTTGCTGCATAAACACCGCCGCCTTTGTTGTCACAAATGGAAGCAAACTCATTTAGAGTAATTCTTGCTGTTCCCGCCCTATGATAGTTGGCATATGCTGTACGTGTCAGGTAAATCCCCGAACCTGCTGTGCTGCCGTTATTAACGACAGTGCCATTTCCGGATATTTTTGCAGTTCCGTTCATTGTCACCTGAACGGGACCATTGGCATTAATTCCTAATCTCTGATTTCCGGAAGCAGGATCGGTGCTGCTGTAATAACCACTGCCGCCAATCACTGCATTGTCATTTAAAGTGATCTTTTGATATCCATTAGCTTCTGACCAGTTGCTCTGACCGTTAACCAATTGAATTCCCGAATCGGAATTGCCGGATATTCTGGAGTCACCAAACATCTCTATGTTCAACTGCGATGCCCCATAGGCAGTACTTCCAGTCGTTGTCGATTCGAAGATACCCGTATTATTCTGCTCAATCGCTGCATGGTCTTTCATTCGGATGTTGATTGGTCCAATATTATACAGATAAAAATAAACACCATAGATGGTTTTGCTGATCTTGCTATAATCTTTCATTAGAATATTAGCTGTTGACGTGCTGCTGCTTCGGTCCGACGTACATATTCCGTAGTACCCTCCAGTAATCAGAGCCTTCTTACCCATTGAAACAGAGCTGTTTACTGCCGCTCCCAGGTAAATACCGTGACTCATATCCGTAATCGAAACTGATTCATCTTTGGATCCAACATCTTCCATATTCAGTAAAATTTTAACATCTTTTGCATAGGAACTGTTTGCATTAATACCACAGGTATTATTCATAATATTCCGATTACCGATAATCCTTGCATTGTTTAATAATTCAACCGTCGGCGATGTTCCATTGTATACGGAGATTCCATGAAACCAATAGTTTAAACCTGTAGCTGTGTTATTAAGAATAATCGCCGCATTATCCTGCATTTTTACCGATGCTGTTTCCGTAGTTGCTGGAGCCAGATATACACCGCAGATTGTCCAGTTGCGATTCCCTCCATATGTGATATTGGACCGGTCTGACATAGTTAAGGAAGTATTGGTTCCCACGTTTATACTATATGGGCAATATCCTCCTTCCATCGTTTCAATGCTGGCATCTGCTGACATATCTATTGTTGAACCATTACCGGAAACATACATACCCCCGCTTACGGAATTACCCACCTCTATTCTGGCATTCCCCTTCATTTTAACTGTAGTATTTGCATAATAGGAATAAATCATATAACCAGTCAGCAGCATGGAACCCTGCCCCTGTATAATAGCACTGTTTCCCTCCATAGAAAGTGAAACATCTGATCCCATAACCCATATACCAGAGCTTGAAAAACTGGCAATCCTATCAACTGTATTATCCGTAATAATCTTTGCCTCTCCCAGCATCGACATTTTGGCTGATTTATACAGCCTGACCGCATACAGTGACTGGTTATTATATAGCTGCTTGTTCACTTCACCTTTCTCACCTTTAAGTGTCAGTTCACCGTAAATGTCCAGTGCACTGTAGTAATTATTCCTGATCATGGAATCTCCGGTCAGGGTCACGTGAGTACCGGCAAAACCATATATAACCGGGCTGTATACACTCTGATCAGCAATAACGACTGTATCCGCCATACCATCAATAACCAGCCTTCCGGTAGTAAATGACACTGTATTGATGCCATTACCAACTTTAATCATAGGCTGTTGCACAAAGGATGCAAACCGGCGTACCTGCGGCTCATATACCGGAGCGTCATTACGTTCTTCTGCAATCGCATAATACTTATTTACATCTGTATAAAGCACATCTTCATAATTAAGTTCCCAGTATTCATTGGTATTAATATCTACCTGGCCGCAAATATAGATAAGTGGTGTAAAGCCTTCCTTCTCTTCCTCCGGAAGGGTACTGTCATGAATAACAGCTTCGGCAATTTTATTTTGTAAAACCTCTTTTGCTCTATTAAAAGTTGCAACCGCATCAGTGGGCGAGGTACCGCCATTGTTGTCATTTCCGCCGGTTCCATCACTTTTATATCCGGCTAAATACACACCCTGACCAACAATAATAACATTTGTCATCATGGAATTAACTGCACTTTTAAATCCCCCCAGTTCACTTCTTCTTGGCAGCTCACCACCCCGATAATAATCCAGATTGCCCGCTGCACTCATAAATACGGGATAGTTCCTGTTCACCTGAACTGACGAAGACAGATCGGCATTTGGCTGCATCATTGGCCGGCTCGTAGAATATCCCAACGGTTTGAGCACTATACTTCCGGATTGAAACACTTCATTATTTAAGTCAATGGGAAAGGCGCCATAAGCCGTATTATCTTTTAGCGGTGCTGCAAGTACTGTCAGAAAAGAGCTACCAGAATTTAATAAGATAACATCAGGATCAGTCCCTTCTTTCTTTTCAGCGGTTACCTTACTGAAATCAAAATACTTATTGTAAATGCTGGTTGAGGTATCATTAATATAGATATTGTACACACCCTCCACTTGCTTTGATGTAACCGGCTGTTTAAAATATCCATTGAGAATATCAATATTTGCATATCCGCTTAAATAGAAATTGCTTCCCTGCACAGACGCACTGTTCTGGATGGGACCGGCAATATCCATCATAAACGTATTGCCGATTGTAATAGCAATCCCGCCGCCATAGACGGCATGGTTATCCTTTATTACAAATTTTCCGGCAGCTGTTTCTGACAAGTACATATGAGCATTGATACTTGACAGAGAAACCCCGCCCCCAATATTTGTTGCGGTATTGTCTGTAATAGAAGAATCCTGCATATAGTAACTGCCGCCATTAATTGCAAGTGCAGCTCCATCCCCCGCCCGATTGTCAGAGATCACCACATTTCTGAAATAAGAGTAAGAGGATGGGCTGACAGAATAGATTCCTCCGCCCTGTGTAGGCGTTTCATTGTTACTGATCAGTACATTCTCAGCATGCCAGGTTCCGCCGTTATGAGTGATCCCGCCGCCATAAGAACCGTTGCTTCCCGTATTGGAGATCTTATTGCCGCTGATTTCAATTGCTCCCGGTGTGGTTGCCATCATATAAACATGGGCAGACGCAGCAGAAGCTCCACTTATGTAAAGTCCGCCAGTATTCTGTGTTGCAGAGTTATTAATAATCTTAGTTCCATCTTCCAGAGTAAGATTTCCATAACCGTAGAAGAAAATACCTCCGGAATCACCATAGATGCTGGTATTATAAGCTTTCCCTTTATTTTCCTCTATGGTGGTTCCTTTTAAAGTCAAAGAAACATCTCTTCCGGAGCTTCCGGCTGTATAGATTCCTCCGCCGCGTCCAGCTCTGTTATTAGAAATCATTGTATCCGTTATAGCAAGGGCATTACCGGCGGCAAGATATATACCGCCTCCCTGGCTATACGACGTACTGTAGTCGGTCCTGAACTCATATCCCGTTTCATTCCCGGTTATCATACTTCCGGTTATTGAATGGCTGTTTATGCCAGCTTCAATAAAAATACCGGCACCTTTTACGTAGGCATATGACGTAAACGCACCATGATTCCCCTTAACCAGTCCGTCTATCATGGAAAGCGTACCGTTTCGCCCTACATAAACTCCCACTCCAAAGTTAACATAGTCACTCACGCCGCTGTCCCCACCGCCTACGTTATCAGAAATGACCGCATTATTAATAGTCAGACTGCCATTCGCATGGATACCTGTACCGTAAGCCAGATATGCTTTATTATTGCTGATTAACGTATCTTCCGGTGCACCGGTCCCATCACCGATTTTTACTATTGTACCTGCGCCCGCAGATATACCGGCTCCTTGTGAGTATTGAAAATTACTATTTTTATATGAAATACGATATACCGGTATACTGTTATCAGAAATCTCACCCTTATTCATAATAAAAGATGTCCCGGCATCTACAAGATAAACACCGGCGCCATATTGGTATGTCTGGTTTCCGGTAATGGTACCGCCGTTCATGGTAAACTGGGCTCCATTACTTAAAGCCACACCTCCTCCGGCTTTATGAGTGGTTATTCCGGCAGCATAATAATCTGCACGGTAAGAATTGTTCTTCTGAATAAAACCATTATTCATCTCAACTGTGGTACCGCTTCCGGCTGCAACCACACCCTGCTCCCGGTTCTCCATGGAACCAGTCCAGTCCCCTCCCATCACAAAGCGGCTGCCTCCGGTAACCGTTACGTGGTTACCCAGGGTGAGTGGTTTTTGTTCAAAACCGGAACTCTTCAGACGGGTTCCTGTCAGAGTAGTCTCTCCCCTAAAGTTCAGAGTCCCGCCTTCTTCCACCTTAATGGTAACACTGTCAGTATCGTCCACCATATTTCGGATAAAAACGTCACGTATGTTTAAAATACCGCTTCCTGTTACTTTGATCAAAGTCTTTGGGACTTCGTGACGCGGTACTTTTGCATTACCCTCTCCCAGACTTGCAATATTATCAATATGAGATACGACCTCTGTCTTAACATCAGTACCTCTGGCATAGTCATAACGGGTTTCCAGACTCCATTCCGGTTCACCGGCAGAATCTACAGTCACAGTATTACAGATATAGATTACTTCCGGCATCGGAAAGTCAGCTTCAATTTTATCTAATGCCATACCGGCTGCATATTGTCTGGCCTGGAGACTCTTGGTCATCTCCTCCTGCCAGATCGTTCTTGCTCTGGCCCAGGTTTTCACCGGATAGTCACAGGATGCGCCGTAATTTCTGTCATCGCCGCCCACACCGTCGATATAAATACCATCAAAGTAATAAATTGCATACAGTTCAATATTCTGAGCCTTTACAATACCATCTTGCTCTCCTGTATCCTGCCGCAGAGACCAGTCAATACTTGACAGGCCGCCATTTGCTACCGGTCGGTTGGAGCTGTGCAGCTTTATCCTGCCAAGCAGTGCCTGACCTATTGAATCTGCTTTTGCAATCGGATCCGCATCATTGGTGATTGCTGATTCCAGATCCCCACCAGGTACTATTACATCTACATATCGGTATGCTACATTCTTATTAATACCACCAAAGAATACTCTTAGGTCGCCATCATTTATAGAATTCACACTACATACCTGAATCGGGTGTTTCGCCAAATCAAAGAAAGCATTTAACTGGATATATCCCTTTTCTTCTGTTCTGACATTCTTTTCAATGATAAGATCCCCCTCATTGATCAGAATGGTCTGAGCCTCGGTTTCATTACTGCTGTTATCATACATTCCGCCAAGGTAAAGATTTTCTATAATCAGAGTCTCGTTTTTCGGCACAATGATTGCAGGCTGTGCGGTAGAATTCCATGTGGCAAGTGGCGTTATCAATGAAGAGTCGGCTGATGACAGATAAAACTCTCCGCCGGAACGCTGCTCCAGATATTCACCGGCGTTTTCATCCCCCAAATTCAGGGATCGCATGGCTACAACAATACCATTGGCTTTCCTAGCCTCCTCGGTTGCCGCTCTCCAGGTTTTAAGCGGAGCGCGCGGGTCTGAACCATCAAACTTCACATCATCTCCTGCCGGATAACTCACCCCGTCAACGGTCATTGCAGCTCCCGGATTCCAGTAAATAACTTTTACTTCACCTATAGAACGGCTTGCAATCAGAGTCTTACGGGTCAGAGTCTCTTCCTCAAAGGAAAAGGACCGGGGCATGATATCACTTACTGCCCCAGTATCTCTTAACTGAGCTGCTGCCGCAGTCTCAACCTGCAGATTCCAGTTATCGGATTCTGTCAGAGTAAAATGGCCCAAAAACTCTTCCTCAGTTGCATCATCCGCATAAAGGGTTGTCACCAGTTCACGTGATTCCGCCTTGGCATCATCTCTTACTTCCAAAAGATATTCACCGCTGCCTCCGTTAAATCCTTCAATCAACTCAATAATCGGCTCTCTCCAGGTGCTGGAGGAGGTCCTGTGTTCCGTCAGTTCAACATTCTCTTCGTCAGGATCTAATATATAATTATCAATATTAAAGGTTGCTTTTCCTTTCCCTATTGCTTGACTGGCGGTTGAAACCATCAGTTGCAGCGGAAGCACTTTCTCAATTCGTCCATTTTCTTCTGCCGCCGTATCCTCCGTATCCACAGCATTGGAAGGAGTCGCAGTATCTTCTTTCCACCCTATGTCTTCCAGCTCACTACGGTAATCCATTATAACTCTTCCATTAATACTGACATTCTGTCCCATTTGAAGGACGCCGCCCCGAACATAAACCAACTCGGTTTCATTCGGTTCATAATCCTGATCTTCTGCTTCAAGCAAAACATTCATCAATGTCAATTGTCCGCCATTCACATAAAACAACGCATCACTTTCATAAGGACGTTCCGGCCAGGATGCTATGCGAATATTCCCTGCATTTAATACATACAGTTCCCCGTCTGCTACCTC
Organism: Lacrimispora brassicae; assembly: GCF_054772055.1. NCBI lineage: Bacteria > Bacillati > Bacillota > Clostridia > Lachnospirales > Lachnospiraceae > Lacrimispora > Lacrimispora brassicae. The sequence continues at coordinate 17,081 of NZ_BRYH01000031.1, forward strand.
CATCGGATTCATTGCATAAATAGTAATATCCGAAGAATCCAGTCCTTCTTTCTCCATCAGCTCTTTTGCGCGTTCAATTGCCTTTGCAAGAGTTTTTACAGGCTTTGCCGGACTTAGCCCATTGGCAGTATCCCTCCCCTTTCTTGCCCTGGATGAAGTTGCATTGGACACAGTTGCCGTGGCATTGGATACGGTTGCCAGTTCTGCCGGCAACTGACCGCCCGGATTCCAATAAATTGCATAAGCATCATCATCCAAAGGTTCTAACGGTAAAGTTTCCTTAATGCGATCTGCTCCACCCTCAATTGGTTCTAATGGCAGAGTTTCCTTAATGCGGTCTGTTCCATCTTCAACTGGTTGTAATGGCAAAGTCTCCTCAATGCGGTCTCTTCCATCTTCAACTGGTTGTAATGGCAAAGTCTCCTCAATGCGGTCTGTTCCATCTTCAACTGATTCTGACGGCAGAGTTTCCTCCATGAGGTCTGTTCCATCTTCAGTCAGTTCTGATGGCTGGGTTTCCTCTATGGGGTCTGCTCCATCTTCAATTGTTTCTGACGGAAGCATTTCCTCTATCCGTTCATTTTCCATTGATGTGGTTTCTGCCAGAATCATAAGTTCCTGAGTGGGAAAGATCATAAGTAAGCACAAAAGGAACGCCGTAAATCTTTTAAATTGTGTCATCCTAATCTCTCCTTTTCGTCTCTTTGCTCTCATTATCCAACTTTGACAATTTCCAGATTGCTCCTCCTGCAAGCAGAAAGAATATTAAGCCATATACCCAATAAAGAAGTGCTCCTTCCACGCCGGTTTTGGGGATTCCGCCGGTTCCGGTTCCTTCCCCGTTGCCTAAGGGAAGCATATTATCCGGAATATCGAAAGGGAGCTTATCTAAAGGAATGCCTCCGGGAAAGCTTCCCCCGGGAACAGTTTTATCGGGTATTTTTTCTTTATCATTACCACCTTCGCCCTTCTTCTCCTGATACAATTTTATGGAAATTGTTTCAGGAACCTTTTCCCCCTTCAATATATAACTTCCGTTGTGAGGGTAGGGAAGCCAGCCAGCTTTATAAAGCCGGTACTGAATATTATTATCGTTTAGATACACTAATGTACCATTAAACGTATAATTCTGATCGTTCTTAATGAACTGGTCACTGTCCGATACAAAAGAGGCCATGTTATATGCCACATCCAACTCATAAATACCGTCACTGTCCGTTAAACCAAACAAAACATAACGATTCAGACTTGGGATAAAGATTTCCACTGACACACCTGCAATCGGATTATTATGGTCTCTGTCCAGGACCAGAAAACGTAATTTCCCCATATAATCAACGACTACACCTGCCATAATATCGGTCCGCCCATTTCTTTTTGGTACTGTTCCTCCGCCCAGACTATTGTCGTCGGCCCAGACAGGAACAGAGAGAAACAGAAACAACAGGCCACATATCAGCCATGATAAAAGGATTCTCTTTCTACCCATAATATCCACCTCCGTTCTGCTACAATGCATTTATGGGTAAGGTTCACGACATCCAGCCGTGTCCATTGGCGGCTGTTGGATTTATGCAGGCTAAACTGCTGTTTTTTCTTGGAAATCTTATCCGTTTTCTCTTGACTTTTCATTGGCAGACTTAATAACTACGACTACCTTCCAAGCTGTCTCACCTGCATATTCTTCACCTTGTGTATAAAAGCTCCAGACTGCAGTACAAGGATAAAACCCTTGTTTAAGACCACCGGTCAAGTGAATTTCTTCTACATAATGTCCAGGCTCAATCAAATCGGATTTATAAACCACTTCTCCGGTTGCATCCCGTACAATTCTTACCATACAGCTAAAATCATTCTTTCTGTCATTTGCAATCCTGGCTTCTCCGGTTGCATCAGCATGATCAAAATAAATCTGACGCTCCAAAGAAACATATTTCATATTTTTGACCAGTTCCTGGTTTCTCAAGTCTCTTACAATTGCATCATCTTCACCTTCGGCCAGCTCCTGTTTCCATTCAAGTTCTGATTTGGCATATTCTTTACGGGTCTTCTGGTTACTGAACATTTTCTGTAAGCCCATGCCTACAAAAAACGAACCGGCCAGCAAGCAGATAACCGTTATGAGCATTAAGCAATAGCGAAATTTGTTGTCATTTAACTTCATTTATAGAAAAGGCCATCCATCACATGAAGTACCATTTTTACATTTGCTTCAGAAATCTTATCCTCAGTCTCATCCAAAGAATATGTGGTAAAGTGTGCTGTCGCCTGATAATCTCCTGCCTGAAGTGTTTTATCTAACTCAATATATTCAATATAAAATCCCGGGTCAATCAGTCCCGACTGATAAACAACATCTCCAGTGTCATCCAGTCTGATATCCACCTGGAAAGAATAATGGTTTGCCGCAATATTCTCAATTGCAATCCGCCCTTTCTTTCCTCCATATTCAAATACCGGCCCGGCCGCAATTCCGATATCCACCATACCTTCTGCTACCTTGGAACTTAATATATCCGCGATCTCCTGGTCTGTCTTACCTGGAAGCATACCACCCAAAGCCAACTCATCTCTTGTTAAGCGGCTTAAATTATTGTCTTTAGTCATCTGATAATAGATACCTGATCCAAGTCCGATCAGAAGCAACAGGAGAAAAATTATGATCCATAACAACTTACTTTTTTTCTTTTCTTTTTGCACTTCCATTTTTCCATTCCTTTACTTTCTTTCTATTTGTAAATCACTTACGGCGTTTCTTCCGAAAGTTCTCCCGGTATCACCTGCCAAAAAATCGCTCCCACTTTTAGCGACTCTTCTACCTGCTTATACTCGCTCTGCATTCCGCCTGCCTTGACACCTACCGAGACATATGTTGTGGAAGGTGTATGAGCAGTTCCTGCCGCAGTATATCCATTTGTCAGCACCCCTTCCGGTGCGCTCAAAGCAATTTTATCTGCATACCAAAATACATCCTTAAGCTCCGTACTGTTATCTTCATAACTTATTGTCACCTGTCCGGGATCAGAAAATGCAACATTATCAATCAACATCTGATACTCTTTAAAATTAGTCTGTGACGATGCTCCATCCCATGTCGGATCATATCCTACCGCCTTCCAGTAATGCGTCTTTCCTTCATCACTGTCATAGCCGGCAATAAAAGGCTTTAGCTCAACCGGCAATCCCTCTCTCGGCGGATTCTCTTCTTCCAGATGCTCTTCTCTTACATCCGTTGAGTAATTCAGGATTGGGATTGTATGTTCCGATATCGTCTGCAATTCAAACTCTGCCGTTGTTCCTGTTCCGGAATCGGAAGGTACACTGACATGTACTTTTACATTGGGCACAATTAAGTTTCCATTTTCTAATGACACCGGATACGTATCACTGATATCAACACTTCCACGAACTACAAACCCATACGCCAAAGGTACGGTTACCGATACCCTTGCTTCTGATGGTATCTGAGTTACACTCAACCACACGTTGGACGCCGGACCTTCGCTTGCTGACGCAGAAAAGCACAGGCAGCCCATACATACAAATCCAACTGCCATAAGCCTAACTCTATATTTTTTCCATCGTCCCATATGATTCATTTATTTTCCTCTTTTCCATTCTGGCTGGTTCCGGAAATCTCTTGCAAGTAAACAGCGCATTCCCCTGCAGTTTATTTACAACAAATCTCCGGAGAATCTCCTTTTCGGAGATTCTCCAGGGATTTTTACTAATCATCATTGACGTTTATATGCTTTCCTTAAATTTTATTAAGGCTGAAGATAAGTCCCGTTTGGTGCAGTGTTAACATCACTCTGCATCTCTGTACTGATTGTCCATACGATGTTACCAATCTTTGCAGACTCTTCTACCTGCGTATACTGGCCCTTTTTTCCACCTACAAGTACATCAAACTTTGCATGATGAGTCTCTCCTACAATTGCATAATTATCACTATCTACGTTAGAGTAGCTTAAATCACCTAATGGGTCTGTGTTAGGTGCTGCCAGGCTAATACCGGTACCAGCCATCTGAAGTCCACCGTTTGCCACTGTATCAAGCTTATTGCCATCAATGCTTATATTGTACTTCTTAAAATCATTTAATGTGGTGTTGTTACTGGTTGTATGGGTCCAGTATTTTCTGGATGCGTCATCCCCTTCATTCTTGATGTTTCCATTAATCTTAACTGCCAGACCTTCTCTTTTGTTTGAAGCATTCTTGAAGGTAGAATAGTTAGTAAATGGCAGTTTTCCTTCAACGGCAAGATTTCCTTCTGTTTGCAGGTTATAAACTGCACCTTGCCCGCCTACTGACGGAGTAGTTACGTCTACCTTTACATTTGGAAGATAAATGTCTCCGTTGGTACTGGTCACAGGATTGCTATCACTTACCGTAGTAGTACCTTTTACTACGAATGCAAACAGAGTCGGTACTTCTACTTTTACCTTTGCATCCTTATCCTCGATAATAATACCTGCCAATACATCAGTGCCGGTTGATGAAGGAACAGATCCTCCCGGATCAGCCATTGCCGGTATCACCATGTTTGTTACCATCACGCCTGCTAATAATGCTGTTATGAGTCTCTTTTTCATCTTTTTTCTCTCCTTTTTGATAATTAAAATTAATGATAAAAGGTACAATAACCCTTTCTATCCAATAGTGATCATTGGAAAGTCCACCTGATTCTCAGGCCTTTCCTGATTGTTTATTGATCTGCTGTCATCAGCCTGCCAGTAAACCTGATTCCTGACCGAAAAATCCGGCGGTGTACAAAGAAACACCTTTACCTGAAAAGTTAATTCTCTTTCTTCTCCCGGAAGGATACTCTCCAGCATCCAGGTTATATACTGCCGTCCATCGACAACACCATAGATACCGTCGTCTTCCGCAGAAACAAAACTGGTATGCTCCGGAAGATAATCGCGGATACGCACATCCTTAATCTCTTCTTTACTGTCATTGCGAAGCACCATTCTATATGTAAGTATCTCATCGGGAAGTACCCGGGACTGCATTCCATGGCTGGCAGCAACTTCTGCACCAAAGGAAATGTTGATATCCAATACTTTATCTGATTCCCCGGCATTTCCTGCTGATTGCTCATTTTGTGAATTCTGTTCCTGGGTCTGAGATTCTACTGGCTGGGGATCCGTTGCTGTCTCAATCTCTGTTGGACTCTCCGGAATCGTCTCAGGATTTGTTGTTGTTTCTTTCGCTAAAGTGGTTGTTCCTCTATTTGAACTTGAATCCCCTCCTGAGCCATAATCTTTTGTGGGATTATGTGTCTCTGGCGGTGTTTCCTTCGCAGTTGTCTCCTGGGGACTGCTTTCCTCCACAGTTGTTTCTGCCTCTGTTGTCTCCTGGGGACTACTTTCCTTCGCAGTTGTTTCTGCCTCTGTTGTCTCTTGCGGACTACTTTCCTTCGCAGTTGTTTCTGCCTCTGTTGTCTCTTGCGGACTACTTTCCTCCGCAGTTGTTTCTGCTTCTGTTGTCTCTTGCGGACTGCTTTCCTCCGCAGTCGTTTCTTCCGGTTCTGTCGTAGTTTCGTTCTCAGGTACAAGCACCGCCGGAATCGGTTCTTCATATCCAGGTAAATCAAATACAATGGAGGTCGGTTCGTCTACCGAAACAAATCCACAATCATACCAATATGTAATCGTAATATTTGAATACAAGTTTATTTCTTCTGTAAACTCGGTATAGAGGATGACATCGCTGTTCTCAGTGTAACAAAGCATCGCATCTCCAACATGGACTCCGCCGCTTAGTACTAACTCTTCCCAGAATTCACTGTCCAGGGAAAGTCCTTCGATCCGTCCCAGATTCCATGTCACACTGTCTCCGGCACCCAATCCATAAGCTTGTGGATATATGGTCACTTTTAACTGGTGTTTAACAGCAGTATTCGGTTTGATTTTCTGATTTTCATTTAAGGTAATATTCCAATTATCACTGTCAACAATAGCAATTCCATTTAACGAAACCTGAAACCATGTGGGAATAATTGCATTCTCATTGTCCGCTTCCTGCTGCAGCAGTTCCTGCAAACTCAGATGGTCCGATAATCCTCCAGATAACGGCGCCGCCAATGATTTCGACGCTTTTGAAGACGTTGCCATTGTTCTGGCTCTTTCTCCCTTTGCTTTTACACCAAACGAACTTTCAATGTGCCTCGTCTCTGCAAAAGAGGCTAACGAAACAGCAGCTATTAAGGTTACTATCAAACCCGCACTTGCATACAGCTTAACAAGCTTTCCAATTCTTTTCCGGTTTTTATCCATATCTTCACCTGTGTTTTGCATGATTAACAATGGGCTACTACGATACCCTCTCTGCCTTCTTCTTTCACAACATCGCCTAAACCGTCCAGATCTTTGACTTTTCGGTTACTGCCTGCAATGATGCATGCAGCAGCCGGAATGCTGCATGCTAAAATTATCAGTTCAATAATATTACTGACTGTTATAAGTCATCACCTCCTCTTAAGTGCTTTGGCGCGTTCTCTTTTGTACCAGTTTAAAACCAAACTATTGTACCAAAGGGCTGCTATCGTACACCCCCAGACGCCTCCAACGGATGCCGATAACACAAAATCCATGGGATTGATACCAGGCTCCTCTTCCTGAGTGGAATCAGAATTCGGAGGTGGCGGATCAATTCTGACTGTCCGTACTTCATCCCGATGGCATCCCTGACACTCTCTCCGCTCAATTCTTATTCCTGATTCCGGTCTTTCTTCTACCACTTTCCAGTTTCCGTAATGATGACCGGTCGCCGGCAGATATTCTATGTAAGTATATCCACACAAGGTACATACATTTTCAACTTGACCTTCTGACTCTTCTGAGTTCAGTATTAAAATATGGCTTTCAAATTCATGCTGCTTGCCGCCGGTGCAGGCAGGATGCGTATCAGCATTCCCAACTCCACAACATAGGATAGTTAACAACAGCGTACATAGCAACATAAGAAGCTTTTTCCTTAATTGCAATTACCTGCCCCCCTATCCTATCTTTTTAATAACCTGATCGTTGTAAAAATTCCATCTGCATATAGATTTTGGTTATTTCCTTTGTTTTGACTAACAATTCCTTTCAACATTACTTTACCCCATTTTTTCCAATTTGTATTGATTCGTGGATAAACAGCAGTCTTTTTGATCCAAACTACACCACTGTTCCCGCTTCAGCATATGCTTCCATTTCCCGCTTCAATTCTGAGTAATAGTATCTCCCTACCGGCAGCACCTCTCCCGTATCCAATATTATTTCTTTAAATGAAATAGTTCTGATATGAGATATTGCCGCCACATAAGACTTATGAACTCTTACAAAACCGTAATCCTTTAACCTTAATTCAATTTTTCCAATGGTCGAATAGAAACTAAACTGGTCACTACCGTAATAAACGGTCACAATCCGTTTTAGGACTTCAAAGTAATGAATCTTTTTAATCTCAATCTTTCGGAATTCACCAGCACCTGTACACATAATGTATTCCGTTTGCTTTTCTTGTACTGATTTTACTGCCAGCATAAAAATATCTTCGAATTTTTCTATCGTTGTTTCGCCTTTTACAACATAATGCAATGCCCTAACATCAAATGCCGTAGTGTAAAAATCTTTAGAAACTGTAAAAAACACAATTTCACTGATACACCCCTGGCTTCTCAGCTTTCTGGCGACCTCATCCCCCTGCATCCCATTCATTCTCATATCCAGATAAATAATGTCTGGATAACTCTTGAGACTCTGCAAATGGAACAGCAGCTCTTCACCTTTGTGATATAATGAAAATCCCACATCGACTTGATGAATTGACGCCAACAGTTCTAATTGCTTTTTACATTGTTCCAGTTCTTGTTTATTGTCATCACAAATTGCGATAATCACGATTTATCCTCCTCTTTATGTCAAGCAGAATTTATAGTATTTGCATTTAGTTTTCCTGCAATCTGTTGGTCTAAAATATGCCTTTATTCGTTTACACACACTTAATAAGGCAACAGTTATTCTATCATATAGGTAGTGACTTGGATCCACTGGATTCTATGAACGTATGACTTCTTTATAAAAGATGATCCAAATTGCATAATCCATTGTTGTCTAAATCTCACCGCATTTTTTCCAAATCAAGATATTAGACTTTTCTTGCTAAGTATTATATAAAACTTGGCTATCTTGGAAGCACATGTATTAAATTTGAGTTTATATGTATTAAATTTAGCAGTTACAAAGATTAAAAAAACCATAATTTGGGAATACGGACTGAAATGTAAAATAAGCTGCAATTTTTGCAGACGAAGTGGCTGAAATATAAAGTAAGCTGCAATTTTTGTAAACGAAATGCAACAAATAGAATAGAGCATCAAAATCTGTAAATGAAAAGGCTGTATTATCCATTGCTCAAATGAGAAAACGGAGTTTGACATGCGCCATCAACGATTGCGGTCCCAGGCCAGTTTCTCTGCAAGGATCAAGTAATGGGATTCTTTCCAAAACAAAGATGTACTTAATGCCCTTGAAGGCAGAATCACTTTACATCTTTCAGCCAATTCCCCTTCCCTCATACCCTGTTTAAAAGCATCTTTGTGAAACAGAAAAAGCGGCTGTATTTCTTCAATTACGAAGAACGCAGCCGCTAAAAAATCACGTGATCAGGGATTTGCTTTTATTCTGTTATTTGTTAATCATATCTCAGCAAAAATTCTTCCGTTTTCTGGCGAGAAACAAGGTATGTCCACGAAAATACAAAATATCATGTGTCATTAGGTCAAAAGTCCCTGATCTCATCAAACCATTTTTTCCCTGTTTTCTGCGATATTCCCAAAACAGAAGATTCTATCAATTGGCTCACAGCAGTGCCTGCATCTTCCCTTTCGCTTGTTTCAATGTCTGTTAATTGATTGATAACTTCTATGAACCTAATAATTGCTTCATGGACTTCACTTTCTGTTTTTGATTTCTTTATCTCTTTCAAACAAGCTTTGTATGCTTTTGTTGCAATTTTTGCGTTCTTGTCTTCCCATCCCGAAAACGGAATACCATATTCGGTAGTAAACCATATTGTTTTCCGTAATTTGGATACGCTTGAATAATCCAACTCCTTTTCTTTCAACAATTCGTTAAGTTCCGCCTTCAATACCTTTCCTGCTGTTTCTTCAATATTCCAACCGATAAAACTTTTTAAATTTTTCCAGTTCATCAGTTTCGGCATATTGGTTAAGTTGGGAACAAATCTTAATCCGATTCTTTCAAGGTGCTTCAATTCTGTTAATGATTCCAAATTAGCCAAGTTTCCTGTGAGATTCAGACTTGTAAGATTTTGAAATTGCAACAAACTTTTGCAGTCGAAAGCCATCCCCATGGGTGAACTGTTTATATCAACAGAAGCCGCTTTTTCCAATGCTTTGTATACAGGCAATTGGCAGAGTCGGGTTTCTGCTTGTGAGCAAAGAGGCGAAAAATATAAATATGGAATGGTGGTGCATTTTTTTATATCAATATTTTTAAGATTGCCCGAAAGAGAAAGCAATCGTATTTTATCACCTGTTGAAACTTCAATTTTGTTTTTTTCTGTATGAATAAAAATTTTATTAATGTTTGCTTTCGTCAAATCAACAGAAGCATTTTCTTGTGGCCACCAGTGAAAATCTTCAATTGGCCGTTTAGAAGACCAATCAATAAAACCTTTATCATTGCCTGAATAATAGAAAAATCTTGGCCAATCACCATAAGGGAGGTATTCAGCGAATGCATCCCAGTTAATTAGGCTGTCTTTTTCTACCCAAACATCATATTTTCCTTTAGATATTCCTTTTGTTCCAATGGAAAAGCTCCCCTGTCCTGTAGGGATATTTACCTTATGACTTTTTTCTCCTGTTAACGAAATGTGCATTGGTTTATTCCCACTCACCTTGATTCCTCTTTTCCTTAACTTCTTCAACGCTTCTTCTTCAAATTTAAGTTTTCTACATGATATCATATAAATAAAAACAAGTCGAATTTTTTCGAATTCGACTTGTTTTTATAAACTTTTTTACTGCGGGAGATGGGACTTGAACCCACACGATCATACAACCACAAGATCCTTAGTCTTGCCTGTCTGCCAATTCCAGCACTCCCGCATGTCATATAAGAAATAAAAAACCATACATTTATGACTATTTGTATAGCTCATGCAGAAGAAGGGACTTGAACCCTCAAGGTATTGCTACCACACGGACCTGAACCGTGCGCGTCTGCCAATTCCGCCACTTCTGCATTTCGTTGTTATCTCTCGCAACAACAATAGTTATTATAGTATACAAGCTCCTATCTGTCAACAATATTTCTCCAGATTTTTCAAATATTTTTTTTGTATATATTTTTCATAAAATATTGACAATTTCACCCAGGGATGCTAAAATAAGGTTCGTTGTGCGGGAGTGCTGGAATTGGCAGACAGGCAAGACTAAGGATCTTGTGGTTGTATGATCGTGTGGGTTCAAGTCCCATCTCCCGCATTAATGTATGTAAGGCTCAACCCTTTATTATATAAGGGGTTAAGCCTTTTTTTGCTGTTATAATTTGGGCCCTGAAGTTGATTGACATTTTAGCAGAATTTAAAATTGACAGCAATTTGGCAGCAACAAAAGTCAACCACATTGGAGAATTCTGAGGCCATCTGATATCTCGATAAATGCTCTTATCTGTAAGTTATTATTATTTAAGAGCAAATTATCCCCTGCGTTTTTATCATTAGTACATTCCTCTATGGCGCTTAACTGAATTCCATAATAAACTCTGCCGTTACGATTTTTGTTTTCGGATGTTATGATATGTCTTCTTATATAGAAATTATTATCAGCGTAATTCATTTCAAAAATTTTATTTCTGAAAATTGTGATCTCATAATATTGCCATCTTCTGTCCATGAAGTTTTACTGCTCCCCATTGATAATGATATAGATTTTCGGGAGTTTCAGGAATTGGTTAAATATGTAAACCAGGCGGAAGTGGCGGTTGAAGACAGATTATCCGACAATGTATATCTATATAATCGCAGTATAAAGAAGCTACGCATAGCCATATAATACATATATATATATTTAATGAATTGAATTATGGCTTCAAACCATGTATAATATTCGTAGAATGTACAATATAAACCAAGCATCCACCCGCTGTTATGGAACAAAACGACAAAAACGATTTTTGATTTATAAAGAAGTGAAAGGGGGTTCAATATATGGCCGGTGATAAGAGAATTAATAATAATATCTATCTCATGCACACAATCACTCAAAACTACATGAAACGCCATCACAGTTCTGTACAGGATTTCCTGGAATTAAACAATAAAAAGAAAATTCTGAATTATATAGCAGAATGCCCAGATATATTTGATGGACTTCCTATGGAAGAAATGCAGCGTGAATTGGAGGAATATATTAATGCCAATTAAATTGTATCATGGCACCCCATATACATTAGCAACGATAAATCTGGAAGCAGGACGAGGATATAAAGATTTCGGGAAAGGTTTTTATCTTGCTTTTGGAAAACAGCAGGCCATTGGCATGATGAATAAAAAATATCGGGAATCATCAAGAAAATCTCCCGACAATCTGTCCTGGATTAAGAAAAATCTTTATTCATTCGATTTTAAAAAGGAACTTAAACGTATAAGGGCATTCTGTTGAATGAGTAAGAAAGAAAAACATATAGAAATATAAATTCCTAAGACTAAGGATCTTGTGTCTGTATAGACGTGTGGGTTCAAGTCCCATCTCCCGCACTTTTTTAATTTCTTCATTTTTCCTATTGACATATTTCTCTTTTTGGGTATAATAAGTCATGTATTCCTCGATAGCTCAGTCGGTAGAGCAAACGGCTGTTAACCGTTGGGTCGTAGGTTCAAGTCCTACTCGGGGAGTTTTTTTATGCCAAAAATCATATTCCATAGGTAATTATATATAAAAGGATGCAGCAGAATCAATATCCTCAAATTAATTCCACAACATCCAAAATGTTTTTATTTCAGACTTTCTTATTTTTCAATCCTGATCCGGTACCATCCGGCGGCGATCTGGAATTTCATTCTGTTTTAACATATCATTGATGATTTCATAATTAATATCCATTTTATTATTAAAACCAGTTTCAGCTAACAGAAGTTCCCCATGCAAACGTCATGATCTCCCAAACTAAGGGACATGTTATGCAGAACCGGCATCAATTCAACTCTTTTATAACAGCAAGAACCCCTTCGTGATCATTATCCAGTGTTACAAATACTGCACTTTCTTTTACCTCCTTCGGCGCATTTCCCATGGCATAGCTATATTTCACAGCCTTTAGCATGTCGATATCATTATGCCCGTCACCGAATGCCATGGCTTCCTCCAGGGAAATTCCCCGATAATTGCATAAGTAGCTTATTCCCGCTGATTTCTTTACACTTCCATGCATAACTTCCAGATAATTTTCATTAGACAGAGCAATCGATAATTCCGGATAATCCTTTCTTAACCAGATTTCCACATTATGTATTTCCTCCGCCTCCCCCATCAATAGAAACTTGTGGATTCCTCTTTCCTTCACAAACTCTTTTTTTATATCCCCTTCTGCTGCATTCAACCCAGTGATCTTTTCCTCTCTCCGGACCCATGGATTACCGGCATTGTCTACAATCCATTTTTCATAGCCATAAGTATTGCAGCATATCTGTGGAAATTCCCTTTCCAATACTTCTTTAATTGTTAATGCCTTATCCAGCTCCAGAAGACAGCTATACAATATTCTTCTGTTTGCATCATGGATCAACCCCCCGCTATAGCTAATAATAGGGCTATGATTGCCGATCTGACGCTGAATACTCACCACTCCTTCCGGCATTCTTGCTGAAACCAAAACAAACGGTATCCCTTTTTGTTCCAGCTCTATGATCTTATTGCGAGTTCCATCAGTTACCTGATGGCTGCTGTCAAGTAACGTTCCATCTATATCACTAAAAATCATTTTCACTCTGCAAGGCATATTGTTTTCTGTTATCATCTACGACTCTCCCATTTTTTTATCTGCTTATGCTCATTCCGCTTTTTCTCCCGGTATAGAGCATATGATTCCAAGTCCCCTTGACATCCCAGACCATTGTAACACTGAAACTAACGAAATCTGCTCCAACCCCATATTTTTTACTACAAGAACGGACTAGCGAAATTTCAATCCGCAGTCCGTTCTCTTGCCGCTTACTCTTCCATCAATTTTTCCACAATATTTACTACGCCTTCCGAGCCGGCGGACCGGATATATCCAGTAAATTCTTCAACAGAAGAATAAATCTCCCTTTCCGTCAAAGCCGTTATCAGCATTGGAAGATTGACTCCGGCCACCGCCTGCAGATCATATCCCTCCGCAATCAGATGCACAATCGCATTGGAAGGCGAACCGCCAAATAAGTCAACCAGCACCAGACATGGCAGGTCATTTTTAAATTCCTCCAGCTTGCTTTTTAACGTACCGATCAGGTTTTCAAGAGACTGGTCCGGACGGAATGGCAGGTACGAAAAATTTTCCTGTTCTCCAATCACCATTTTAACCGTCTGATACATCCCTTCGGCCATCTCCCCATGGGTCATCGTTAAAATATTAACCATAGCTCCTCCTTATAAAATGTGCAGAAGCGAACCGGCTGCTCCGATTATAATTAAAATCATCAAAAGCTTTATTACTGACATATTCTTTTTATCATGTAAGTACCAGATAGCCATGACTACTATAAAGGGAAGCAGACCAGGCATTAAACCATTTAAAATTGTCTGCAGTTGTGTAGTGCTCTCTCCATTTGTCCATGAAATCGGTGTGGACAGGGATACGAATTGGGCGGACAATCCGCCTACTACCGTAAGTCCAAGAATGGAAAGAAACGACGTTGCTTTCGCGATCATAGCCGGGGAGAAGATCTCGGAATCCATGATTTTTAAGCCTTCCCGGAATCCGAACTGGACACCCCACATGGAAAATCCCAACGTAACAGCCGACCAAAGCACCATGAAAATAATGGGGCCGAGAACATTCCCTTCCAGTGCCAGCCCCATGCCAAAGCTTAACAAAAGCGCATTACCCGTGCTGGCAAAAAGGGAATCTCCTAATGCAGCCATCGGTCCCATGAGACCGGATTTGATCGCATTAAAGACATCATCCGGAATATCTTCGCCCTTTGCCCTTTGAACCTCCATAGCAGCAACAGCACCGATCAATGGGGTACCAATTGTGGGTTCCGTATTAAAAAACGACATATGGCGGCTTAATGCGGCTCCCAGTTCCTCTTTATTTTTGCATATCTTTTTCAGAACAGGCACCATACTCCAGGCAAACGCCACATTCTGCATACGTTCCCAGTTCCATGCAGATGTGTTGGACAGCAGCCACCGGATCCCTACTTTATATATATCCTTTTTCGTCACTTCCATATTATCATGATTTCCGCTCATCTGTAAACCTCCTCTTGATTTGCCTTGCCCAACATGCTGATCATAGCCAGGGCAGCTCCAATTAACGCCACTGTAAAGATAGGCAGTCCCAGTGCTGCAATCAGTATAAAACCAAGTATGAAATATCCCAGAAGGGATGGGGTTGACAGGAGCATTTTAAGAAGAACAGCCATACCTAATGCAGGAAGCATCCCACCGATGACAGTGATGGCCTTTGTAAGCCACTCCGGTATGAGCTGAACAATATTCTGGGCAGCAGAGGCTCCAAAGTACAATACTAAAAATACCGGTACAAAACGAAGTACAAAAGCAATCATTTGAGGCAGTCCCAGAGTCATGAAAGTGAGCTTTGCCACATTGCCCTCCGCCGCATATTTATCTGTTTTATGTACCAGAAAGGAATTGATGGTGGCAAACAACTGCCATACAAATGTCCCGACCAGCCCCAGAGGAACAGCTATGGACACGGCCATTTCTGCGGATACCCCCGTAGATAGGGCGAGAGCAGTACCCACATATCCAGCAATATTGATATCAGATGCCATTGCTCCTCCCGGAGTTACGGCGCCGATATACAATGCATTGATGGTAGCTCCGATAATGATGCCGTTTTTCACATCCCCCATTATAAGGCCTACGATCAATCCTGCCACAAGAGGCTTCCCAAACACATGATAGGAAATACCCTGTCCTCCCAGCCACGGAGTCGCAATCCAGGCCAAATAGGCAAAAAGCGCAATAAGAACTGCTTGCAATAATGTCATAATCTCTCCTCCTTATCCTCAGAACCGGTTTTCCGGCTGTCCGGGTACTGTCTGCATGAAAATTTCCACATTTTTGTAATCCTTTAACCCACATATGGCTGCATAATTCTCTTCATCCAAATGAACGGTCTGGGCGAACTTCTTTCTTCCCTCTGCCATACCCACATTCCCAACATTTAAGGTCCACTTATAATCGGGATTTGCATCTATGATCCGCTTTGCAGTCACCGGCGCTTTTGTGATAACCATTACATCATTTTCATCGTACTTTGACAGGACCTTCAGCCCATCCTCTACGGTTGCTACAACCAGTTCTACATTCCTTGGAGTTGCCATTTTCAAGGCTTTTGTAATAATTATATTGGTTGCCGCCGTATCATCAACCGCAATAATCACCTTTGCTTTTAGCTGCTTCAACCACGCTGTTACTACCTGTCCATGCACCAAACGGTCGTCTACTCTTAAAAACATATTCCCTCCTATACATTTACAATGTTTTTTAGTTGCAATACTTTATAAGAAACGATTTGTTCCCCCATAATCTCCACTGCCGCAAAGCTTTATGTTTTCTGTGTCTATTTCACAGATTCCAGCCCGGCTGTCATAACGTGCTGCAATATATGCTTGCTTCTTTCTGCTTCCCTCCAGTTATCCTGGTAACCGCCCAATAAATCCACGAAACGCTTTGCTGTAAGATGAGGCCTGGTGATGGCGCTTCCTACCACTACCGTGTGGGCTCCCAGGAATATGCATTTCATCGCATCTTCCGGGGTATAGATATGACCTTCCATAACCATGTACGCATCATTTCCAAAATCCCTGCACATTCTTGCAAATTCTCTTAAATCAGGCAATTCAATATCTTTTGTTGCTGCCGTATATCCATAAAGCGTAGGCCCCACTATATCTGCGCCCATTTCAACCGCGCGTTTTGCCTCATCATATGTAGAGATATCTGCAAAGGTCATTGCTTCCGGAATTGCCTCCTTTACCTTTGGAAGCAGCTCAAAAGCAACCGTCTTTTCGTGAGTGATCTGTTCCGTACAATCCATGGCAATTATATCAGCCCCTGCCTCCCATACCTCCTTTGCCGCTTCCAGGGTTGGTGTAATAAACACATCCGTATCATCGTGCCAGATCTTATACAGGCCGATAATAGGAAGGTTCACCGCTGCCCGGATCGCCCGGATCTGTTCCGGTGAATTAGCTCTGATTCCCACTGCTCCCGCCCATTCAGCGGCTTGTGCCATCTTTACCACAATATCATCGCTGTAAATAGGATCATCGTGCTGTACCTGACAAGATACAATTAACCCATCTTTGAATGATTCAAGAATCTTTCTTTTCTTTGGGTCCTGCGTCTTCATTATGAATCCTCCTCGCTTTTTGATTTCCTTCTATGATAAACACATTATAACACAACTCATATTCAATCTCAATCATTTTTTATCATTTTTTATCTTTTATTGCAACACAAATCTTTCTTTTATCATTTTTTATCATTTGTATAATAAAAAAAATCATGCCATATATAATGATTATCGTCTGACATGATTTTTCCATTCATTGTGTACACTTCTTAATAAGTTTTTATACAAATCTGACGTTATCCGGATAATCACGGTCTTCCTCATCCGCACTTTTATCACAGATTATACTGGTAAAAAGAGATGTTTCAGCCAGTTTTAAATAATTTCTTCTCCCGATCTTACTGTGATCTACCAGGAGATAGGATTCATATGCATTTTCCAAAGCAATCCTTTTCATGAGAAGACTCTCCATCTCCGTAGTGTATACCATTTCCTGGGAAAAATCCACGCCGGAGCATCCCAGAAATGCCTTGTTAAAATAAAACTGCTTTAGCACATCCTGGGCAACAGGGCCTACGTTCATGCTATAATACGGGCGGTGCTGCCCGCCTACCACGAATATCTCAGCAACCGGATTGTGAATGCCGCAGATCAGTAGTTCATTGTATGTCACTATTTTAATTTTTCTTTTCTCAAGTATCCGCATAAGAGGAACCATGGAAGTCCCTGCATCCAGGAATACACTGTCCTCATCCTGAACAAATTGGGCTGCAAATTCGGCAATCCGTTCCTTTTCCTTTTTATGAAGCATTTTCTTTTCTTTCATTGTAAGCTCTGCTCCATCCGGAGGCATTTCCTGATCAATATCCAGAGTAGCTCCGCCCAGGACCCTTTTCAGCTTGCCCTCTGCTTCTAATTTTTCAAAATCACGGCGGGCTGTAATCTCTGATATTTTTAATTCTTTTGCTATCTCTTTTAAATTAATAATGCCTTTTTCACTTAACTGCTGCATAATATATCGTTTACGTTCTATTGCAATCACAGGTAACACCTCCTCATACCTTAATCCTGTTTTTAATATTTTATCATAAAATATCTTTTTTGAACATATTTCTTCGAATATTTTTAAATTTTGTAACAAAACGTCTCAAAATCCGCCATCAAGACAAAAAGGACCCAAAATCCCGGTCCTTCCTGTCCAGCCATATCTATGCTCCGATTTTAGATTCCAATCCAAGCTTCAGTGCGTATTGATGATATTCTTCCAGGTCTTCTTCATAGATCATTTTTTCAGCCATAGGGTAAACCCTTCCCATTTTCTCATACTTCGCTTTTCCAAGGGTATGATAAGGAAGAAGATTTACTTTTTTTACTCCTAATTGCTGCAGATATCTCAAAGTCTTTTTTATCAGCTCTGAATCAAAGTTAAAGCCTGGAATAACGGGCATGCGCACATTGACCTTATCCCCATCCTTTTCTATCAGATATTTCAGATTTTCTTTTATTTGCTGTCCATTTCCTCCTGTGACCTCTTTTAACACTTTGTCATCCAAATGCTTAAAATCATATAGAAAATGGTCAATATACGGTTCAGCCGTTTTTAAAGTCTTTAAAGGATAATTTCCAGTGGTTTCCACTGCTGTGTTCAATCCTCTTTCCCGGCTCGCCTTGAGGATCGCAAGGAGTCCCTCCAACTGTACAAAAGGTTCTCCGCCGCTGACCGTGATCCCTCCGCCTTCAGAATTATCATAATAATCCTTATCCTTCATCACTTCTTCCATAATGAAGTCCAGCTCCATCTCTTTTCCATGGAATTCAATGGCATTATACAGGCAACTCTTCTCACAGGCCAGACAATCCGTGCATAAGTTTCTATCATAATGAAAATTCCCATTTTCATCAAAGGAAATGGACTTGCTCTCACAGACATTTTCACACATGCGGCATCCCATACACTTTGACTTATTGTACAACAGCTCCGGATAAAGAGTCTGGGTTTCAGGATTGGCACACCATGGGCAATACAGGGAACAGCCCTTTAAGAAAATAGTGGTGCGGATTCCCGGCCCGTCGTGAGTCGCAAAGCGTTCAATATGGGTCACCTTAATCATACAAAGCCCTGCTCAGCAACTCTTCCTGGATATCCTTTGTCAGGTTTACAAAAACTGCGCTGTAACCGGCCACCCGCACAATCAAATCCGGATAGTTCTGGGGATTCTTCCGGGCCTCCTCAAGAACGCCCCGGTCCACAACGGTCACCATGAGCTGGCAGCCTCCTTTCTTAAAATATGTATCAAACATCATCCTTATTTTTTTTCTGTCCTTATTAAACATCCCAGGCGTAAATTTCATATTCTGTACGCTTCCTCCGTGATATTTTGCCTTGAATTTCGCCAGAGAATTCAGGCAGGCGGTAGGCCCGTTCTTTGCCGCTCCGCCCTGGGGATTATTGGCCGGATTTAAGTAAACTCCCGTTTTCCTTCCATCCAGGCTGGCAAAGGTCTGATGTCCCCAGTCCGTATTTGTCTGATTGTTTGAAATGACGATCAGAAAATAACCCATGCTCCAGTCGATGCCGCGCTGGCGGACACCTTTTGCTACAAATTCATACAGGTCATTTGCCAGTTCATCACATTCCGTCTTATCATTTCCATATTTATCCTGATCCAATAAGTCTTTTCGGATCCGCTCATATCCTTCAAAATCAGCAAGCTGTGCCTGGTGCAGTTCACTGAGGCTGTACTTTCCATCTATATATACCAGCTTTTTGATCGCCCAAAGCGCATCGCTGGAATTGATATTTCCGTATGTTTCATTGGTTCCGCCAAGGATTTCCACCCCGCCCTCCAACACTGCCTTCCCTCGGTTGATGCAATCATCCATTAAAATGGAAGTGAACAAAAAGGAGACTTTTTCATTCATAATTTCATAAGAACGGCATTGGCCCTGTACGCTTAAATCAAAGTAATAATCCAGCAGTTCCTTGTATTTTCCATACAGTTCCTCAAAGGTTTTAAATTCAGAACAGTCGGGAATCTCCACAGGTCCGCTTTTCCTTTTCCCATCCATGGGATCCAGTCCGCCGTTTAAAGTGATATTCAGGATTTTCAAAAGATTCAGCAGGATATTGGGAGTTCCTACACTCTTTCCCTGAATAACGAATTCACCGCATCCAAAAGGTACGTACTGTTCTGCAATTTCCCGTTCCACACCCATGGAATATATTACAGCGGGAACATTCACATCATCGTTGTATAAGGTCGGATATGTAGCACCGCTTCCGATGCAGTCATAAGCCATGTCCATAATATCTTCCGGAGTATCCTTGCAAAAGCGCAGGGTAAACTGAGGCTCCACATAACGAGTCTCCTTGCATACTCTCATACAAATACGGGCAAAAGTGTCTGCTTCTTTCGGATATTCCCGCCCTGTGCCGCCTACAATAATCCGTCCATTAACCGTGGTACGCCTGTTTTCAATCATTTTCCATAAGGATTTTAAGTATCGGCAGGCTTCTTCCTCATCAATGGTTCCGCAATCTAAATCATGTTGCAAAAATGGGCCTAATACGTCATCCAGCCGCCCATAATTAATAACTCCGGCACAAAGAGCATAAATCCAGAAGAGCTGCAAAGCCTGATGAAAGGTAGAAGGTTTGTTCTCTTTAATATAATATAAATCTGCCTCCATCAGTTCCAGATCTTTCAAACGGGAGGTTTCTGCATTGGCTCCTGCCTCTTTCACCAGCTCAATCTGCCGGTCAATTACCGACTGCAAAAGACAGATACTTTCATAACTGCATTCCAGAAATTCATTCTGTTCTCTTGAACGGATCAGCTCCTTTAAGCCCTCCAATCCATACTTCATCAGCTTTTTATAGTTAAGCATCATCCCTGATAATCTGGCTGTCGCCATCAGGGGATAAGAACAGTCAATAAATCTTCCGATGGTGTCCTCTGTAAGCACATCCTGGCAGTAAATTGTCTTGGTGTCATGGTCCTGCCAGTAATCATAGAGAGCATCCGCTCTTTCTTTTTCTTCTATTGATAATAATTCCTTAAATGCCCTCAGCTTGTGGAATACACAATAATGGCCAACGCCGCCAATACTTGTAACGCTGCCAAAGCCGATTGGCAGGAAATCAAGCCTGCCTGCCAACAGATCATCACATTCTATAGAGCGGAACAGTACCGGAAAAATCGTCTTTAGGCAATTAATTTCTCTTCTCGCCTTATCCATTCCCTTACTGTCCTTATGTGCCTTTGTATACGCTTCCATGATAGCAAGCTGCTCCTGGGGTGTTTTTTCACTGGGAATCGGTTTTGATACCTCTACATTCTGTGCACCGTCAATGTTAATTTTCTTTTTCACTCCAGCGCCTCCTTCTCTGCTTAATATGACCTTGAAAATGCCGCTTGTGTTCTATGGCTTTAATATAACACCCTATTTTTTCAAAGTCAATCATATTCTATCATTTTTTATCTTTTTCTTTCTTATGGCACGGTTATCTTCAGGAATGTGGATATTATCTTTCCTGTGATGGTGCGAACCAAATGGTATGGCCTTCCCCAACGGCACACGGCCATCCAGCTTGTAAATATTGTTCACACTGTTTTCTGAGTTACTTTTCATATCCCTTCTCCTTTTTTGGTATTTCAGCTTTTTGCAAAAAAATGACTCCCGAAGTTAAAAGGAAGATAAACACGCTATCTTTGTAACCCTGACATTTCGGAAGTAGGATAGAGACGCTCAGGCCATTATCCCGGGCATATATAAGACACTATATATAAAATCATTCATTTTTCACATGCTTGTCAATATCTTTTAGGTTAGCTAAATTTTTTCAGATAAATCATTGGTTTTATTGAAATTCCCGGAACAGGATCTTGCGCATTTGCTTCCATCGCCTCCTCTCCCCAATAAAATAGCCCCGCAGACAAATGTCACGGGGCTATTCTATCGTTAAAACTTCTATGGCCTTATCATATTTTTCTGTGGGCAGTCACATCATTAAACGGTTCATATTTCCTAAGATGGTATTCAAACACCTGCAGCAGCGTCATATTCCAAAACGGAAACTTAAGTTTCCTGCATGCTTATTTCTTTTCCTGCATTAATTGCATCCGCAATCATCATCGTTGCGCCAACGGGCAGCACTGTTGCAGCCATCCCGAAAACCTGCACAATAAGCTTCTCTTCTTTCCTTTTCGCATTCGTCTTTTTCTTCTTCGCAATCACATCCGCAATTATTGTTGCAATTATTATTAGAATTACAGCCGCAGTTATTGTTACAATTACGTCTGCAGTTATTATTACATCCGCCCCAAAAACCACTCATATTGACACCTCATTTATTGATTTTATATTTTATTATATGGGACCGCCAGAAGAGATGTGAATGCCGGGAAGTCGCCCTGAGTGCCGGCATTTATATTAAATACCGGCAGGCCATTCAAGGTTGATAGAACTAAAGTGTCTGCCTGTCCCTGGGCCAGTAAAAAGAAAAACCCTGTAATCACCAGGTTTACAGGACATATAAACTCGATTAAGCCACTTTGGATTTATATCTTCATTTTACAGGGGTTCCTGCCGTTTTTGTATATTACAGATATATGGCAGATTTATATATATCCATTTTAATCAGCTTTTTAATAGGAAGGAACTGGTTATTTCTACTATATAAAAGCAGACTCAGAGCACCAGAGAAAAAAGGACCGCAGACTAGAGCAAACAAAATATATTGCAGGTGATAGGTATGGGAGCATTTGGAATAGAGACGGACGCAAAAGATATCAACGGCAGAGAACTCCACGGCAGCCTGTATCATCGCTTGCAAGGCATGGTTTACCGCCAGTTACAGTCTTATTCTCTCAACCCATCCCAATGATCCCGCTTCTTTTGCAGAAGCTCCCGAAGAAACTTCACCCAGGCCTTGGCATCGAAATACTTAATCAAAATCTCTTCGTTTATATCGCTCTCTCTGATACATTTTTATAAATGAATAAAAATACATTATTATGCTTGAAATATGCATTATTATGTGTTATAGTGTATATGAATGTTTAGCCACATTCGTGCAATCTTTGGTAGAGCCTGACTAAATATAGTCAGGCTTTGCTTTTTACCTTCCAGTCCCGCACCTTACTTCGTTCTCTTGTTGATTTTCTTACTCCATCTCCTTACCCAGACAAAAAACTACCAACCCATATTGACAGTTGATAGTTTATGTATTTGTGTTTCCTAAGATCATATTCTTGATCCATGGTTCATTAACTCATAGGACGGATGATACAATCCTGTGGGTTTATAATAATTTTTTCCGATATAATGAAATCCCAGTTTCACCAAGAGCTTTTCTGATGCTTTGTTTTGGGGGTGATGTCCTGCATAGAGCTTACCTGCTCTTAAGATAGTAAAACTGTAATCTATGACGGCTTTCGCAGCCTCACAGGCATATCCCATTCCCCAGTATTTTTTCCGCAGATGAAAACCAATTTCATAGGAATGTGTTTCGGACTTAAAAGGCCGAATTCCGCAGCAGCCAATCAATTCATCTGTAACAAGCTCAAAAACAGGCCAGTACTGTATATGAAATACCTTATCATTATGAATCTCTGTATCTAACCGGTTGATGATATCCTGACTTGTAAGACTTCCGGCAGCACATATAAATTGAGTGACTTCTTTTTCTCCCCATAGCTGAAAAGCCAAATCCAGATCAGCAGCATTCCACCTTGAAAAACCGATTCGTTTTGTTTTCATAAAATACTCTCGCATTTTTATGCCTCCCGCTCTATCAACAATCCTCACCTTATAATACATCGCATTTTGTCAACGATCAATATGGAGTTTCCAATGTGTACTAATACGTTAAATCCTATTTTGCAAATAACCTTAATGGTTTGTCCACTATCATTTTCAAACATTTAAAGAAATAGCATCATTACTTTTCTAATTACCCATTTCCCCTTATTTTCGGACATCAAAAAACCCCGTAAACACAAGGTTTCCGAGGTTTGAATATCCGATTAAGCCACTTTTGCTTTCGCCAGCTCTGCTAACTTAGCGAAGCCTTCTGCGTCATTCACTGCCATGTCAGCCAGAACTTTTCTGTTTAAATCAACTCCAGCTAACTTTAAGCCGTGCATAAATACGCTGTAAGATACGCCGTTGATACGTGCTGCAGCGTTGATACGTGCGATCCATAACTGTCTGAACTGTCTCTTTCTTTCTTTTCTGCCTGCATAGGAGCTTGTTAATGCTCTCATTACTGATTGCTTTGCTACTCTATACTGTTTGGAACGAGCGCCTCTGTAGCCTTTAGCCATCTTTAACACTCTGTTATGTTTTTTCTTAGCGTTCATACCGCCTTTAATTCTTGCCATCGGTTTTTCCTCCTTCTTAACTTAAGATCCTATAAATATGGTAAAATCTTCTTCATTACTTTTGCATTGGTTGCATCCGTAACAATATCTTTTCTAAGGTTTCTTTTTCTCTTAGTTGATTTCTTAGTTAAGATGTGAGATTTGTAAGCTTTATTTCTTACAAGCTTTCCTGTTCCTGTAACTTTGAAACGTTTTGCAGCCGATTTGCTTGTTTTTAATTTAGGCATTGTATTTTCCTCCTTGATAATGTTCTACTGGCGTTTTGCATTTAAAAATATAATCATGCTTCTTCCTTCCACCTTGGCTGGCTTGTCAATGGTCGCGATATCGGCTAACTTCTCAGCGAAATCATCCAGAATATATCTTGACTTTGACATGTGCGCCATTTCACGACCTCTGAAACGTAAGGTTACCTTTACTTTATCTCCCTTTTCGAGGAACTTCCTTGCGGCGCTCATCTTTGTATTTAAATCATTCGTATCAATGTTCGGAGATAAACGAACTTCTTTTACTTCGATTACCTTCTGTTTCTTTTTAGCTTCTTTTTCTTTTCTTGCCAGTTCGTAACGATATTTACCGTAATCGATAATCTTACAAACCGGTGGTTTTGCAGTCGGAGCAATTTTTACCAAGTCGAGCTCTGCTTCCTTTGCAAGCTGTAAAGCGTCTCTGGTAGACATAATTCCCATTTTTTCTCCGTTTTCACCAATCAACAGAACTTCCTTATCTCTGATCTGTTCATTAATCATTAAATCGCTAATTGTCGTGCACCTCCATCATATTGTGTGTGTTGGTCGGAATCCACATTGCTTGCCCATAGGCATAAAAAAAAATAGATAGACAAACGCTATCCACCACCAAAGTCTCTACACAGTACACCTATGTACTAAAGGCTATGAACCAGGGACACTTACTCGTGCCGTGGTGAGGCGGATACCTACTTTCCTGTTTGCTGTTTTCACAACTTCTATCATGATACTATATATTTATCTGTCTGTCAACATATTTTTCCAAAGCACCTCCAACTTTTCCGTTTAAAGTTTTCCTTGCAGCTTTCTATGGTCAGCGCTACAATCATAATATATAATAAAATAAAATTAGCAGGAGGCATTTTATGTGGTTTATTTTAGCTCTTCTTTCTTCCATTTTTGCTGCCTTCACATCCATTCTGGCTAAAATGGGAATCGAAGGAGTCAATTCCAATCTGGCCACGGCCATCCGGACGATTGTCGTGGTGCTGATGGCCTGGATAATCGTTTTTTTCACAGGGGCTCATACCGGACTTTTGGAAATCAGTAAAAAAAGCTGGCTTTTTCTCATCCTGTCCGGCCTTGCTACCGGCCTTTCCTGGATCTGCTATTACAAAGCCCTTCAAATAGGAGAGGCTTCCAAGGTAGTTCCCGTGGATAAGCTGAGCATTGTCCTTACCGTCATTCTGGCCTTTCTCATTCTTCACGAGCAGTTTACCATTAAAAAGCTCATAGGAATCCTTCTGATTACAGCCGGAACCTTTGTCATGGTTTTATGACCGGCAGCCTGCCTAAAATAAAATACGTCAGGAACTCTCCTGGCGCATTTTATTTTACATGCTTATCTGGTTTTAAAGGTTGAGCATTCGGTATGCTCCGATGCACTGGCACCGTCTCCTGCGATTCCGATGTGCTCTGCTGAACAGTGGCGGCCTTCATTGTAAACACAGTTGACAGCCTCGCAGTCCACCTCCAGACGGCTTTCCGGAGTCTTGAATAAGTTACGGAAGGAACCGTCCTTGTTCTCGTCAAAACTTCCGCAGCAAGTATCATAGGTATCCTTTGCCTGGTTCCCTTCTACGATGATGGCAGACTTGCAACAATAATTATCGGAATTGTGAAGACAGCTTGTTACATTACAGTCTAATTTTGTCATGGCTTATTTCCTCCTGGCATTCTTACTTAAGATGATGTTCCAGGACTAGTATGCGCACCGGGGAAGGAAAATATTCTCACAAACATTCCCTCTCCCTTACGGTTCATGCTTTATGAGACGTATCAGTATGACCCAGGGTGTTCCTTCCGTTTTTTCATAAGCCATGACAGTTTCTATTTATTTTGTTTCTTCTGTTACATTTACCTTTTTGATTTCCTTTGTACGGATTTCCCGGCAGATATCATCAATGAAATCGGAAATCGGGCGCTGTCCTTCGTCGCCGTTGAAACGGCTGCGTACAGATACCACACCATCTTCCTCCTCCTTCTGCCCTACTACCAGCATATAGGGAAGCTTTGACAGACGCGCCTCGCGGATCTTGTATCCGATCTTTTCCGCACGTTCGTCGACCGTTGCAAGAATGCCGTTTTCCTTTAACTGAGCCGCAACCTTTCCCGCATATTCATGGTATTTTTCAGAAATAGGAAGAACGCGCACCTGCTCCGGACATAACCAGGTAGGGAATGCTCCTTCGTATTTTTCAATCAGCCATGCCAGGGTCCTTTCATAGCAGCCCATGGACGTTCTGTGGATGATATAAGGACGTTTTTTTGTTCCATCCTTATCCACAAAGGTCATATCAAAGCGCTCTGCCAGGAACATATCAAGCTGGATAGTGATCATGGTGTCTTCCTTGCCGTATACATTCTTTGCCTGAATATCCAGCTTTGGTCCGTAAAATGCCGCTTCTCCGCTAACTTCTGTATACTGGATTCCGATGTGGTCCAGGATCTTGCGCATCATGTCTTCCACTTCATCCCACATTTCCGGTGTACCCAGATAGTGGTCTGCCTTGTTGGGATCCCACTTGGACATCTGGTAGGTTACATCGCCTTCCAGGCCAAGGGTTGTGAGACAGTATTTTGCCAGATCCACGCAGCCCTTAAACTCTTCTTCGATCTGGTCAGGACGTACGATCAAATGGCCTTCGGAAATGGTAAACTGGCGGACACGGGTCAATCCATGCATCTCGCCGGAATCCTCATTGCGGAACAGGGTGGAAGTCTCGCCGTATCTGCATGGCAGGTCACGGTAGGATTTCTGGCTCTGTTTGTAAACATAGTACTGGAATGGGCAGGTCATTGGGCGGAGGGCGAATACCTCATCATCGGTTTCCTCATTTCCCAGAACAAACATCCCTTCCTTATAGTGATCCCAATGGTCGGAAATGATGTATAAATCCTTCTTTGCCATGAGAGGAGTCTTTGTTCTCATATAGCCCCGCTTCTCTTCCTCATCCTCAATCCATCTCTGTAAGGCCTGGACAATCTTTGCACCCTTGGGCATCAGAAGAGGAAGTCCCTGGCCGATTACATCGACCGTAGTGAAAATCTCCAAGTCACGGCCCAGCTTGTTATGATCCCGGTTCTTAATGTTTGCCAGATATTCCAGGTATTCATTCAGCTCTTCTTTCTTGGCAAAAGCAGTGCCATATACACGGGTCAGCATGGCATTTTTCTCACTGCCCCTCCAGTATGCTCCTGAGGAAGAAGTGAGCTTATATGCCTTAATGGATTTTGTGCTCACCAGGTGTGGCCCTGCACAAAGATCGGTAAACTCTCCCTGCCGGTAGAAGGAAATCTCCGCTTCCTCCGGAAGATCCTGGATCAGCTCCACCTTATAAGGCTCGCCCTTTTCCTCCATGAATTTAATTGCTTCTTCCCTTGGAAGGGTAAAGCGTTCAATTTTTGCCCCTTCCTTTATGATCTTCTTCATCTCAGCTTCGATTTTATCCAGATCTTCTCTTGAAAAGGAAGGGATATCGAAATCATAATAAAAGCCATTTTCAATGGAAGGTCCGATTGCAAGTTTTGCCTGAGGATACAGCCTTTTTACAGCCTGTGCCAGGATATGGCTTGCCGTATGGCGGTAAGCGGAAAGACCTGCCGGATCGTTGACAGTGAGAATGCTTAAACCGCAGTCTCCGTCAATAACGGTCCTTAAATCCACAACCTTTCCATCCACCTCGCCTGCACAGGCATTTCTAGCCAGGCCTTCGCTTATATCCGAAGCGATGTCAATCACTGACATTGCATGTTCATATTCCTTGACTGAACCGTCTTTTAATGTAATCTTCATTTACCATCAATCTCCTTTACATATTATTGTGTCATGTTCTGTTGGCAAGGGGTATTTCCCTTTGCTTCATAGTTCGCGGAAATAAAAAAAGCCCCTTTCCATATGTTTCCATACAGAAAGGGACGATTCTATTCAAAAAAATCGCGGTTCCACCCTTTTTGAGTGGACAAAATAAATGTCCAAACCACTTCTTATGACGATAACGGAGTCACCGTTCCCCATTAAGGGACGCTCCAAGCTGGTCTTCTCATATCATTCCTGTAAGACGCTTCCACCAAACGCGCCTCTCTCTGGCCTTTCCTGATATGATACTGGTCTTGTCATTGCTTTCTCAATATTGCTTTATAAGTTTAGATTATAGCACGGTTAAGCAGTTTGTCAAGCGTCATGAAAAAAATTTCATAAAAGGATGATCAGGGCTGCCGTAATCGCAGCTATGCTGACCACGATTGACAGGGAATTGATGGCGCTTGCAGTCTCCACATCTCCCTTTAAGGCTCCGGTAAAGGCAGGGGCCACCGATGACACAGGGCCAAGGGACACAATGGCCAGCGCCCGCCGCACCTCCAGCCCAAAGGGAGTGAGACAATAAAATCCAACTGCCATTAAAACCGCGATAACGTACCGTGCCCCTAATATCCTGAGAATGTGCCCAATCTTTTCCTTTTCCATGCGGATCTCAAAGCCGATGCCAATCATTAAAAGGGCAAGAAACGCATTGGCTCCGCCTGCCGTGTCTGCAAGGCTGATCAGGACAGAAGGCAGCTTTATATTTAATATGCCTAAAACAGTCATAATGACATAGGCATCAAAAGGTACCGAGGAAAACAACTTGAGCACCGCCTTTTTTACGGAAGGCTTTTCTTCCTCTCCTATGACCATGCTGGCCAGTGTATAGGTCATTCCGGTACACATAACGGCATTTCCGGCATCAAACAGGCTTGTGGCCGCAAATCCCATTGGACTTAAAAAACTCTGAACAAAGGGCATAGTAAAGTTTCCCACATTATATCCGGACAGGTTGAGCATTGCAAAAGCCTTTTCTTCCTTTGGCCTTGCAGCATACATCCCATACCCGGCGGCAACGGTCACGCAATTGCACAAAAAACCGATCCCGCATATGAAGAGAATGGAATAATCCATAGTGATCCTGCTGAAATTAGAAACAATGGCCGCCGGAAGAGTGATCTTGATCACGATTCTGGAAACCAGATAAAAATCCTTTGCCTGAAAAAAACCTGCCCGTTTGAGCAGGTACCCCATAATAATAATTGATACAAATGCACCTGCTTTTATCAGTACCGCTGTCATATCAGGCTCCCTTTTTCTTTCTGCTTTTTCTCAAAGCTTCCGGCGGCGCCTTTTCATCAGCTCCGCCGGGTAGGTTTTGTCAGATTTTATTTTACTTCCACGGTCCAGCCTTTTGGCCCTTCTGCCTCCCCAAGCTGGATACCGGTAATGGAATCATAAAGCTTCTGGGTCAGTTCCCCGATCCTTCCGCCTCCCACAGACATTCTGTCTTCCTCAAACCGAAGTTCACCAACCGGGGATATAACGGCCGCCGTTCCTGTTCCAAAACACTCTTCCATTGCTCCGGAGCTTGCCGCAGCAACCACCTCTTCAACGGAGACCTTCCTTTCTTCAACAGCCACACCCCATTTTTTGCACAGGGCAATGACAGAATCCCTGGTAACGCCGGGAAGAATGCTTCCATTTAACTCCGGTGTAATGACCACGCCGTTGATCTTAAAGAAGATGTTCATGGCTCCTACTTCCTCGATGTATTTCCTGTGAACGCCGTCAAGCCATAACACCTGGGAGTAACCCTCGTCATGGGCCTTTACCTGGGAGGCCAGGGAAGCAACGTAATTTCCTCCGGTCTTTGCCTCGCCAATGCCGCCCTTTACCGCTCTCACATATTCATCCTCGATCCAGATCTTAACCGGATCAAGACCGCTGGCGTAATAAGCCCCCACTGGAGATAAAATAATCATGAATTTATAGGTATAGGAGGGCCT
This sequence comes from Lacrimispora brassicae, assembly GCF_054772055.1. Taxonomy (NCBI): domain Bacteria; kingdom Bacillati; phylum Bacillota; class Clostridia; order Lachnospirales; family Lachnospiraceae; genus Lacrimispora; species Lacrimispora brassicae. The sequence continues at coordinate 47,081 of NZ_BRYH01000031.1, forward strand.
GACCCCTAAGAATGGATCGGTGGCAATCACAAAGGGCCTGATATAAAGAGAGGTTCCCGGCTTTGTGGGAATCCAGTCCTGATCCACGCTTACGACCATTTTTAATCCCTCTAAAAATAAATCCTCGGGAATCTCCGGGATGCAAAGCCTGCGGTTGCTCCTGTTGGCACGCTCAATATTCTTATCCGGACGGAACAGCAACACCCTGCCATCCTCTGCCTTGTATGCCTTTAAGCCCTCAAACATCTCCTGTCCGTAATGGAATACCATGGAAGATGGATCCAGTTCCAGCTTGTGATAAGGCACAATCCTGGGGTCATACCAGCCCTTCCCCTCTTCGTAATCCACTTCAAACATATGATCCGTAAATATGGTTCCAAATGTCAACGGGTTATCTTTGCCTGGTTTTTCTTTCGGGCAAGTTGTTTTTTCGATTCTGATTGTCTCCATGTGATACTTCTTCCTTTCCTCCTGAGGTGCCCACGCCGTCTGGGCCGGCCACCCCGCCTCAGCGCACCCCACACCATCGGGTATACCGGGTGTAAAGGGATACCCGGAGGGCGTTCCCCTTACCGGCATATCTGTCAGTTTTTATAATTTGTCTATCATTATCTTCCAAAATACGCTGGCTGTCAAGAAATTTCAGCCTTTTTTACTCTACCGAAATGGAATCAAAACCATAACTTTGAGTTATATGACGAGGCAATTCCATTCTCACCGTTTTCATGGGATTTACTGTCTGACAGATGGCAAGATCCCCGGTCATGGTAAGGAGCATACCGGCCTCTTCATAATCCATCCCCACCTTCTCCTTCATGAAATCATACATCTGTCTGGATGCCGCCCGCCAGGCTTCCTCCACCTGTTCCTTAGATGCGATGGTAATAAGCTTATCCTCTGTCTCGATCATGGGATAGGGAACACAGTTTTTATTTCTCACAACGCTTACCCGGACGATAGCCCGTCCTTCTATTTCCAGGCCGCAGTCCTCCACCTCGCCGTCTCCCATAATGGCGTGAAAATCTCCCATAGACAAAAGAGCTCCTTCCACAAATACAGGCAGATACAGAGATGCTCCTTTTTTTATCTGGGTGCAGTCCATATTTCCGCCATGGTCCATGGGAGTGATGGTGGAAACTCCCTCTCCTGCCGGAGCCACGCCGATGACGCCGATCATAGGCTTTATGGGAATTTTGACCTTTTCATTGAAATAGGCATATCCACCCTTTACAGGCACCCGCCTTAATACCTTGCGGGGAAATTCCTCCTTTTCGCTTCCGCTGCCAGGCCCAAGCATGACAATTCCCACCGGGCCCATTTCAATATCCAGAATATCAATCTTAAGCATGTCTCCAGGCATGGCCCCTTCAATATAGAGAGGCCCTGTTGCAGGATTTCCCGGCTTCCTTACCACATTTTCAAAGGTCGCCTCCTGGGGAAGAAACTGGTTTGTGAAACAGTCATAGGTCTCAAAGGCCACGACCTCTCCTGCCCTGATCCTGTCACAGGGCGGATCCTCCTTTGAAAGTGTATTTGTAATATAATCCCTGGTTATGGTCTTCATAGGTTTCTCCTTTTATTTTTTTCTTTCTTCACTAAGCTCCGGCCATAGAGTAACCAGCATGGTCAAAAAGCAGGCTCCGCCTCCCACGAGATTGGAAACAGGCTCCGCCATAAAAACTCCGGCCGTCCCGTTTCCCATCACGCCGGGAAGGATGAGAATCAGGGGAATCACGATCACAACCTTGCGGAAAATGGAAAAAAACACAGCCTTCTTTGCTTTTCCCAAAGCCACAAACACAGACTGTCCGGCAAACTGCAGGGACATGAAAAAAAAGCCGAAGTAATAGATCCGCATGGCAGGAACACCTGCCTTCAACAGTTCCTCTTCCTGATTGAAAATCCGGATAAAAAACTCCGGAAAGCCGTGAACCAGCCCCCACATGACTGTGGTATATGCGATGGAAACTATCGAGGTAAAAATAATTGCCCGCTTTACCCGGCCATATTTCCCTGCCCCGTAATTATAGCCCATGACCGGCTGGGCACCATTGGTAATACCGCTTACAGGCATGGAAATCACCTCCCGGACCGAATTGATAACGGTCATAACTCCCACATACAGATCGCCGCCATAATGCTGCAGGGAGGCATTATACATAATCTGCACCAGACTGTTGGTAATGGACATGGTAAAGCCTGACATTCCCAGGGCAATAATATCTTTTACCCTGTGCTTCCTCAAACGAAAACCAGAGGTCTTAAGCCTTAAAATGGTTTTCTTTCCTGTCAGGAATTTAACGATCCAGAGAGCAGAAAGAAACTGCGACAATATGGTTGCAAGAGCCGCTCCCCTTACGCCCATATCCAGAACAAAAATAAATATGGGGTCTAAAATAATATTGGCAATTGCCCCTAAAAGAACTGTTACCATCCCCATGGTCCCAAATCCCTGAGAATTGATAAAGCTGTTCATTCCAAGGCCGATCATGACAAAAACATTGCCTAACAGATAAATGCTGATGTACTGATCCGCATAAGGATAGGTCAAGTCGCTGGCGCCAAACAAATACAGCATGGGCTTTTTAAAGGCCAGGCCTAAAACAGTAAGCCCCAGGCCAAAGGCCACCAGAAGGACAAAGGAATTTCCCATGATCACTTCCGCCTCTTTTTCATTTCCCCTCCCTCTCTCAATGGAGCACAAAGGCGCACCGCCCATGCCGAACAAGTTGGCAAAGGCAATGACCACGGAAATGATGGGAAGGCACAGGCCAAGTCCTGTTAAGGCCAGGGTTGCGTTTTCCTGGATTCTACCTATGTAAATTCTGTCTACGATGTTATAAAGCACATTGATGAGCTGGGCCAAAGTCATGGGAACTGCCAGTTTCAATATGTTTTCCACTACATTTCCTTTTGAAAAATCATTCTTTGTATCTGCCATTACTTTGCTGCCCTTCTTCTGATTCTCATTATTTTGGCCTATGAGCCTCGGCCTTAGATGCAGGAATTCTTTTGGCCTTACCTATTAAGCATATCACCTTCCTGGTATTTTTGCATCCGGTTTTTCCCATAAACTTCCTGACTGCAAAATCCATTAAGTTTTAATCCATGCAAAATAGGAAGGCGTCTCAAAGATCATAAATCTTTGAGGCCCCTTCCTATGGAACGTTTTTTTACATGAGTGACTGGTATAGTTTGATGATATCTTCCAGGCTGGCTTCCCTGGGATTTCCCGGTGCACAGGCATCTGCTGCCGCGGATTCTGCCAGGAACTGCACATCCTCTTCTTTTGCTATCTGTGTTAAATCGGCCGGTATCCCGATGTCAGAAGACAGCTTTTTGACCGCATCCACCGCCGCTTTGCGGTATTCTTCCGCCGCCATGGCCTCAGTTCCTTCCACGCCCATTGCCTTGGCTATGTCACGGTACTTTTCGCCTGTTGTTTCGGCATTAAACTCCATGATGGCAGGAAGCAGAATGGCGTTTGCGATCCCATGAGGCGTGTCATAAACAGCACCAAGTGCATGAGCCATGGAATGCACGATACCAAGGCCGCAGTTTGAAAATCCCATTCCTGTAATATACTGGCCCAATGCCATGCCTTCCCGGCCTTCAGCGGTATTCTCCACTGCTCCTCTTAAGCTTTTGCCTATTAATTCTACAGCCTTTAAATTGAACATATCTGTGATGGGATTGGCACCCTTTGTGATATAGCCTTCAATGGCATGGGTCAGTGCATCCATGCCTGTGGCGGCAGTCAGACCCTTTGGCATGCTGGACATCATGTCCGGATCCACAATGGCAACCACGGGAATATCATGAGGATCCACACAGACGAATTTCCGCTTCTTTTCCACATCAGTGATCACGTAGTTAATGGTAACTTCCGCTGCCGTACCTGCGGTAGTAGGAACAGCAATGATAGGTATGCTTGGCTTCTTGGTGGGAGCCACTCCTTCCAGGCTTCTCACATCTTCAAATTCCGGATTTGCGATGATGATGCCGATGGCTTTTGCGGTATCCATGGAAGAGCCGCCGCCAACCGCTATGATGTAATCTGCCCCTGACGTTTTAAATGCCTCTACCCCTGTCTGGACATTTTCTATGGTGGGGTTGGGTTTGATATCCGAATAAACCTGGTAATCCATCCCGTTTTCTTCCAGGATCTTTGTGATCTTTGAGGTCACGTTAAATTTAATCAAATCAGGATCAGAAGCAACAAATGCCTTCTGAAATCCTCTCCTTTTTACCTCCCCTGGAATCTCCCAAACCGCACCGGAGCCGTGGTATGATGTTTCATTTAATACGATTCTGTTTGCCATGACAACCTCTCCTTCTCCTTAATGATGGACATGTTTCTTATGTTACAATATTAACAACTAAGGAGAAAAAAATAAAGTTACAGTTTGTAGTTTTTGTAACAAATTTTACAAAAACCATAAACTGTAACTTTTATCATGTGCACATCCACCATACCCTAGATTAAGCCGGCTTCTGAAAATACCGCAGCAAGCCTGGGCGGCATGGCTTCCGTCAGGCTTGCTGCCATCTCACCCGGAGTCTGCTTCATCCCAGAAAGCACCCATTTCACCGTCATATAAACAGAGCCTCTGCAATACAGCTCAAGAAGAAACTGGATTTCCTCGGAAAGCGGCTCCTGTCTCTTCCGGGTAATAAGCTCCGTGTAAAAACCCATGAACAGTTCAAAATCATGTTCTTTTAAAGAATTATAATCATCGGAACGGAACGCCTCCGTAAAAAATATCTTTTCTTTTTTGATAAATTCGTACTTTTTCTTCAGGCTTTGCCCCACGGTTTTTTCCACTCCGATCTGGGCAAAAGATTCCATCACCAGCTTGTCAAAATACCAGTTGATCAGATCGTATTTATCCTTAAAATTGCGGTAAAAGGTTTGTCTGGTCATGTCGCATCCGTCCACAATGTTCTGGACCGTAATCTTATCCACGGGCTTTGTATTCATGCAATCCTTTATGGAATCAGCCAGACGGTATTTTGTTTTTTCGCTTTTGCTTGGATTCTCAGTCATGTTCCGCTCCTGTCCTGTATGTTTACATCTATTCTACCACAGGTTCCCAGGTTTGTGAACACACACATCTTCCGGATAATTCCCGGCCATGGCTAATTAAAGCTTTGAAATGTCCATGGTATATACAGCTCCCCCATAAGTATAAAAACTCCTTAACTTTACTTCATGAAGGACTCCGTCAAGCTTAACCACAGCCGGAATATTCCGTTCAATATATTCCAGGCACAGATGATTTTTAATGCAGTAATCTTCCAGAACAGAGAAAAATTCTTCCTTTGTGCCGGGCCTGTCATTTAAGTCAATGACCAGGGTATGCCCTCCCTTAGCCATATTCAGTTGGTTGGCAGTGCGCTTTGTGTATAGATAATTCAGCGCCCATCTTCCGAAAAGCACCATAGCATCCGATAAGATCATGTATCTTAGATAATCCGGAAGAAATCCGGCAAGGATTAATAGAATGAACAGGAAAATATAATACCAGTACATAAAAGCCATGCCCCGAAGCCAGCTTAAATCCATTTCAGGCAGCCGCTTAAAGAACTGAAGCAGGCAGCCTGCCCCAAGATAAATAAGGAACGTCAGGCCCAGGCGATCCATGAGGATATCCAGACTCTGCCGGCCACATAAAAGCCAAAGCCCCATGAGAGCGCCGGCAAACAAAATTATTCCCAAATCAACTCCAGAAAGCAGAATTTCCCAAAAAGCTTCTCTTTTTTCCTCATTTTTAATCATAATGCTTTACCTCCAAAATCCTGTCCCTTACCTCTTTTAAATATTTCCGGGAAATATAGGTTACCTCAGAATTTAACATAGAAACCTTCATAAGCCCATTGAGCATGGGAGTGTAGGTTCCTACCTTATCTATGTTAAGGATCACAGACTTGGATATCCGGATGAAATTCGACGGAAGAAGCCGTTCCAGCTCATAAAGCCTCTTATTCAGCTCATAGGTTTCCTGTCCCGTATGGACCATCTGTTTTTCTTTCACCGTTTCAATAAAATAAATTTCAAAGCTTGAGACCCGGCAGATTTTTTCTCCCCTCTGGCACAAGAGCGTGATTGACCGGAACAAATCCTGTTCCAGATATTCCACAAGACGGTCCACGGCATCATCCTGCTTTTGAATGTGCAGGTCCGCAAATTCTTCCGTCTCATGGCCGATTGTTCTGATATTGACCTTCATACTGTTTCCTCCTGACTGCCAGTTCATCATATCACATCTGGATCAGCATTTACAGGGTTTATGGGTAAGTGGCCGGTTTTAAACGGTAAGAAGCATTGGGCCTGTCTTCTTTCCTATACGAAAAAACAGGGCATTTTGCTGCCCGCCTTACGGCAGGCGGCAAAATGCCCTGTTCCCTTATTCCCACAGCACGATCTTCCCTGCTGCCAGGGATTCCTGTACTTTAATGATCCGCTGGTTGGATGACCCTCTGAACCTCAGCTTTAAATCCTTTTTCTCCACTTCAAACCTGCCGTCTACCAGAACATCCAGGCAGGCCAGAATCCGCCTTGTTTCAGTCAGTGTTTCGGCCATGTTTCCCAGGATGTCCCGTTCAAAATCATAGCCGGTGTAGCACCAGATGGTCTTTTCCGGAAACCGTTCCTTTACCTTCTCCACCAGAGGCAGGATCCCCTTCTGATTTGCCGGGTCCATGGGTTCTCCGCCCAGAAGGCTTAAACCGGCAATGTAGGTATGGTCTAAATATTCCAGTATCTTTGACAAGGCTTCCGGCCCATATTCCCGGCCGTAATGAAAATCCCAGGCCTCCCAATTAAAGCATTCCCTGCATCGGTGGGTGCACCCGCTGACAAACAGAGATACCCTGACCCCAGGGCCATTGGCTACATCCGTAGGCTTTATGGTCGCATAATTCATGGTACAGCCTCCTACAGATGAAGGACTCTGGATTTGATTTCCTTTGTCTTTCCGGTGTTCCAGAAATTCTCTCCCAGGTAACCGCAGGTCCTTCTGGTCACATTCATCCGTTTCTTATCTTTGTTGTGGCACTGAGGGCACTCCCATTCCATGTCGTCGTTGATGATGATCTCGCCGTCAAAGCCGCATTCCTGGCAATAGTCTGATTTTGTGTTAAACTCCGCATACTGGATGTTATCATAAATGAACTTTACCACTTCCTCCATTGCCTCCAGATTGTGCTGCATATTTGGAACTTCCACATAGGAAATGGCCCCGCCTGAGGAAATCTTCTGGAACTTGCTTTCAAAGTTGAATTTGCTGAATGTATCAATGGATTCCCGTACATCTACGTGATAGGAGTTGGTATAATATCCCTTATCCGTCACATCCGGTATGATCCCAAAACGTTCCCGGTCGATTTTTGCAAACCGGTAGCAAAGAGATTCCGCCGGTGTCCCGTATAAGCCAAAGCCAAGGCCGGTCTGGTTTTTCCACTGGTCCACAGCTTTTTTCATGCGGTTCATGACGCGAAGGGCGAACTCCTCTCCCTCCGGAGCCGTATGGCTGACGCCCTTCATGAGCTTTGTCATCTCATAAACGCCGATGTATCCCAGAGAAATGGTGGAATAACCATCCCGGAGCAGGGGATCGATCTTCTCTCCTTTTTTAAGCCTTGCAATGGCCCCATACTGCCAGTGAATCGGGCTTACATCGGAAACGATCCCTTCCAGAGACTTATGTCTGCACATCAGGGCTTCATAGGACAAATCCAGACGCTCATCCAAAAGCTTCCAGAATGTATCTTCATCTCCCTTTGCCAGAATTCCGATCTGAGGCAGATTAATGCTTACCACCCCCTGATTGAACCTTCCCTCAAACTTGTAATTGCCGTTTTCATCCTTCCAGGTAGACAGGAAGCTTCTGCATCCCATACAACTGAACACATTTCCCTCGTAGTTCTCCCTCATCTTCCTGGCAGAAATGTAGTCCGGATACATGCGCTTTGAGGAGCATTTCACAGCCAGTTTGGTTATATAATCATATTTTCCGCCCTTTAAGCAGTTATTCTCATCTAAGACATAGATCAGCTTTGGAAATGCGGGAGTAACATAAGCGCCCGCTTCGTTCTTGATCCCTTCAAGTCTCTGGCGGAGGACCTCCTCCACGATCATGGCATTTTCCCTGATGTATTCATCGTTTTCATCAAGGTATAAAAACAGGGTGACAAAAGGTGCCTGCCCGTTGGTAGTCATTAAGGTATTGATCTGGTACTGAATGGTCTGGACGCCGGATTTCAGTTCATCCCTCAGACGAACGGCCGCCATCTTCTCCACCATTTCATCAGTAACCGTATTTCCGAACTCTTCAAGGATCTGGTTATGGAATTTATTGTTGCTTTTTCTTAAGTATTTTCCCAAATGCCGGATATCCACAGACTGGCCGCCGTACTGGTTGCTGGCAACAGCCGCGATGATCTGGGTCATGACGGTACACGCCACCTGAAAGCTTTTTGGGCTTTCGATCATTTTCTCGTTCATTACGGTGCCGTTATCCAGCATATCACCGATATTGATCAGACAGCAGTTGAAAATCGGCTGTACGAAATAGTCTGCATCGTGGAAATGAATGGATCCCTGCTCATGGGCAAGGGAAATCCGCTCAGGAAGGAGCATCCGTTTCGTCAAATCCCTGGACACCTCTCCTGCGATGTAATCCCTCTGGGTGGAAGCCAGAATGGTATTCTTATTGGAATTTTCCTCAGCCAATTCCTTGTTCTCGTTCTTGATCAGCTTTAGAATGGACTCGTCCGTTGTATTCGCTTTCCTGAGAAGTGCCCTCTGGTAACGGTATATGATATACTTCTTGGAAAGGGTATACTTATTCTTATTCACAAGACCGCTCTCAATCATGTCCTGGATGGTCTCAACGCTGACCACATCCTCCCCGCGGCTCTCCACATAATCCAGTATCCCATCGATCATTTCTTCTCCGGCCTGCTCACAGGCTTCAACTTCCGAATTCGCCTTCCGAATGGCCATAACGATCTTTTCTCTGTCATACTCTACAATCCTGCCGTCCCGCTTTTGAACCTTAATCATTCCTGTCACCTTAACCTCTTCTATATTTTGTGTCTTTTGTTTTATTTACACTACATCTAGTGCTTTTCTAATTATACACTACACAAAGAAAAAGTAAAGGGGATTTTTATATCTTTTACCGGATAAAATTAGTTCTGGGAATTTCTTCCCTGGCAGGAAGGCAGATTCCTGCGGCCTTTCCCACCTCCAGACATTTTAACAGCCATGCCATATTTTTTCCGAGAGTTTTCATGGTGTGAAGTCCCTCCAAATCCTGTTCCACCTCCTGAGGCGTAAATCCGTGAACCATGTTCCAGTAAGAGGAGGAAACCACCGGCATCTGGGCAATGGTAAAATATTTGTTTAAAACATCAAGAGAAGTGGTGGTTCCTGCTCTCCGGGCGGAAACAACGGCTGCTCCCGGCTTATAGGCAAAGTTTCTTCCCGCATAAAACAAACGGTCCAGGAAAGAAAGCACGGTGCCGTTGGGAGAAGCATAGTAAACAGGGGAACCGATCACAAGCCCTGCCGCTGTTTCCATTTTCTCCAGCACCTGATTAACCATATCATAAGTAAATACGCACCTTCCTGTTTCTGAACACTTCTGACAGGCAATACAGCCATGGACAGACTGGCTCCCTACGTGAAGAATTTCTGTCTCAATGCCTTCCTCATTCAAAGCCCTTTCCACCTCAAGGAGGGCGCGGTTGGTACAGCCTCTCTCATGAGGGCTTCCATTTAACATTAACACTTTCATCACTCATCCATCCTTTCATTCAAATCACTTATTGAAGATGTTTCTTTTTTGCTGTCTCTTTTACAGCAGGGAAATAAGTTTCTCTAAATATCCAAAAGCCCCAGCAGATCCTCTTTGGTCAGATTACTTAAGGATACGGTTCCTTCCGTTATAATCTGTTCCGCCAGATCCTTCTTGGATTCCTGAAGCTTTAAAATATTTTCCTCAATGGTGCCCTTTGTGATCAGCTTGAATACGCTTACCTGCTTTTCCTGGCCGATCCGGTGGGCCCGGTCCGTTGCCTGGTTCTGAGCCGCTACGTTCCACCATGGATCAAAGTGTATGACAACATCCGCCGCCGTCAGGTTAAGACCTGTGCCCCCGGCCTTCAGGGAAATGAGAAACAGGGGAATTTCATCATCTTTAAAGGAATTCACCATATGGAGCCGCTCTTCTTTGGGAGTTGCCCCTGTCAGCATGTAGTAGGGAAAAGCCTCTTTTTTTATCCTTTGTTCAATGATCTCCAGCATGGAAGTAAACTGGGAAAAGAGCAGGATCTTATGTCCGCCTTCCACCCCGTTCCGAATTAAGTCCATGCAGGTTTCCAGCTTTGCCGATTCTCCCTTGTAATTCTCATAGCATAAATGAGGATCGCAGCAGATCTGCCGGAGCCTGGTAAGGGCCGCAAGGATCTGGATGTTATCCCTTCCCCTTCTGTCCTCCAGATGCTGCAGCTCCTGCTTTAAGCGGAATGCATTTGCCGCATACAGTTCCTTTTGTTCCTGGTCAAAGGCGGAGTAGACAATGGTTTCCAGCTTATCCGGCAGTTCCTTTAACACATCCTTCTTAAGCCGCCTTAAGAGGAAGGGACCGATCAGACGGTGAAGGCTTCCCAGAACCGTTTGTTCCTGGTCCCGGACAATGGGCAGTTCATACTCCTTTTTAAATTTCCGGTAGGTGAACAGAAATCCCGGCATGAGGAAATCGAAAATGCTCCACAGCTCCGACAGACGGTTTTCAATAGGGGTCCCGGTCAATGCAAACCGGTTCTCTGCATCAATGTCCTTTACCGCCCTGGCGCTTTGAGTGGACGCATTTTTAATGTACTGGGCCTCGTCAATGATCTGAAACCGGAAGGATCTGTCCTTGTAAAGATCAATGTCCCGTTTTAACAAATCATAGGAGGTGATCAGCACATCTTCTTCCGCCCCATGGTTGATCAGCTCTTCCCGTTCCCAGGCAAGGCCGGTTACTGTCACCACCTTTAAAGAAGGGGCAAAGATGTGGAACTCGTTCTCCCAGTTGTATACCAGAGATGCAGGGCAGACGATGAGGGAGGTGGTGTGTTCCTTTTTCCCTGCTTCGTCAAGGAGCAGGGCAATGACCTGAATGGTCTTTCCAAGGCCCATATCATCGGCAAGGATCCCCCCAAAACCATAACTGTCCAGGGTCTTAAGCCAGCGGTATCCCGTCTTTTGATACCCTCTCAGCACATGCCGGAGGGGCTTGGGAATCTCAAAATCACTGTCCTCCACGGACTTCATTCCCCTGACCACGGCTTTATAAAGCTGGTCCCTGTAAAGGGTTATGCCATTTCCCTCTTTCAGAATGCTGTCCAGATACAGCGCCCTGTATTTGGGCAGGCGGAACGTCTGATTCAGCGCATCCGGGTCCGCGGACAAACCCTCCACCAGCTTTGCAACCGTTAATAGTCCGTTGTCGTCAAGACTTATAAATTCTCCGTTTTTTAAACGGTAATACCTTTTTTTCTGGCTGTACACCTCCAAAAGCCTGGTCAGATCCTCTCCTGACAGACCGTCGGTATCCACTTTCAGCTCCAGCCAGTTCCCTGTACTCCTGACTCCGATGGATATCTTGGGAGGAGGCAGGATCTTTAATTTTTTAAAGGATTCAGAAAAATACACCTCTCCCAATGCCATGAACTCACTGATCCCTGAGCTCAGCAACCGGTATACCGCTTCCTCATCATCCCGGATAGCAGGATATTCTGATTCATACTCCTTGTATTTAAAATACCTGGTTATAAGGCGGCTGATGCGGAACTCTCCCGGTACATCCCGGCACACGGTACGGGGCAGGCGTTCATCCTCCACCGGCTGGAAGGAATAGTCTCCGTAGGAAAGGGTCGGCTTTAAAATCAGACCGTTGGACCCGTCAGAATCAAAATCAAACCGGGCCTTCAGTTCCTCCGGCTTATATGCTTCCAGATCCACCTCCCTGGCATCAATGGTGCAGTAGGCTGCGATCCTTTTTAAAACCCTCTCATAAAAAAGAGGCATATCCTTATTATTGATTTCCGTTTCATAGGAGGCTTTAAACCCTTCCATCATCTGTTTAAGAAACACGGAAAGGGCCTCGCTGCAGGACTGGTCGCAGCAGTATAAGTATTTCGTATCTGCAAGGTATAAGCGGTGTTCTCCTTCAAAGGTAAGAAGCTCTTTATCAATGGACACCAATACCCCATCCCTTCCCTGGCGCTTTATCACCACCGTCAGATCAGGATTGCGGTCTGCCACCTCAAGCTGCCTCTTCTGCCCCTTGTAATCCTCAAGCTCCAGGGTCTCCCCCATCATGATTCCAAAAAAACGGTCCCTGTTTGCACGGCTTAGATTTAAAAACCGCAGAACAGGCTTTGTAGAAAAAGAACTTTTCTGGAACTGCTCATAATGCTCACAGTACCCATTTACGATCTCCTGAACAAACTCCAGAAGAGGCCTGCTGTCCTTTACAAAGGCAGATGGGCTGTGATGGAATGCCAGATTTTTGCCGTACTCAACATAGGTGCCGTTTTCCACCGCATTGGCAAAGGCGGCCAGATCCTTCACCATATAAAGCCGGTCCCTTCCCAGCTTAAACTCCAGCTTCACTTCCCTGCGGCTGACCAGAAGGGATACAGAAAGCTTTACCTGCTCCTCTTCTCCCTCACTCATGATGCGGGACACCTCCCGGTTGGTATATTCACGGATCATGGCTCTTGCCTGCTGGGTAGTGGCCACCGGCCTTCCGGTGTTTGATTCCTGCTCTTTATAAACCTCAAACAAAGCGTTGCAGTGGAGGCACATGCCCCGGTAAGAATTTCCCTGGGCACAGGAACAAGAGTAGTCAAAAACCTGACTACCCTTGACATGCAGACTTGCCTTATATTCCTTTCCCTGGTCTTCCACCAGGGCCCTGACGCCTGACTCGCCTTTCCAGAAGGTATTTACCGTCAAGTGTAATACTTTCATAGTTCCTCACATCCGTTCACCATTTACATTCGTTCCGGCGCCTCAATACCCAATACGCCAATGCATGCATTTAATACATCCTTGGTAAGCCTGATCAGGCGGACCCAGGATGCCTGCCGCTTTTTATCCTCTTCGGAGATGATCTTGGTATCATGATAAAAGCGGTTAAATGCATTGGCAAGTTCATAAATATACTGGCATATTTTATGGGGCGCAAGCTCGGTAAAGCCTGTTTCCATAATTTCATTGTATCTGGAAAGCTGAAGCATCAAATCTTTCTCTGCCTCTGTTGCAGCGGAAAGAATCTTCTCTTCCCCCTGGTATTTATTCTCAAGGTCCTGGTATTTTGCCAGGATGGACTTGATCCTTACGATGGTATAAAGAATATAAGGACCGGTATTTCCCTCAAAGGATACGAAACGGTCCATGTCAAATACATAGTCCTTGGACGCCTGATTGGATAAATCCCCATACTTTAAGGCTGCCATTCCCACGATCTTTGATGTTTCCTCCGCTTCTTTTTCGGAAACAGTACGGTTCTCCATGATCTTTTCATAAGCTGCCTGGCTGATGTCAGATATAAGGGTCTCCAGGCGCATGACTCCGCCATCCCTTGTCTTAAAGGGCTTTCCGTCTTTTCCGTTCATTGTGCCGAAACAAAGATGGGACATCTTTTTATCCTGTGGCACAAAACCGGCCTTTTTCGCCACACGGAACACTTGGATGAAATGGAGTTCCTGGCGTTTATCTGTAATATAGATATACCAGTCAGGTTTTATCTCCTTTTCCCTTTCAATAATGGTTCCAAGATCAGAAGTGGAATAAAGGGCCGCACCGTCGGATTTTCTTACGATGCAGGGAGGAAGCTCTTTTGGATCTCCTTCTTCTACAATATCCACTACAAGGGCTCCCTGGCTTTCATAGGCAAGGCCCTTGTCCTCCAGCTCCTTAATCAGGCCGGTAATATAGGGTTCCGCATCGCTTTCCCCTTTCCATAAATCAAAGGAAACATTGAGGTTCCCATAATTTTTCTTTAAATCAGCTACAGATACTTCTATAATATGCTGCCAAATGGCACGGTAAGGCCTGAAACCGTTTTGCAGCTTTAACGTGGCATCATGGGCTCTTGTGCTGAATTCCTCATGGGACTTGGCTTTTGCACTGGCCGCCGGATAGATCTCCTCTAGCTCACTGATGGTAAAGGGCGCTTCCTTTGGATACTCCCCTTCATGGGATTCGTCAAAATAAGGCAACTCCGGTTTTCTGTCCTTAAGCTCCTCAATGATCAGTCCCATCTGAAGACCCCAGTCACCCAAATGGACATCTCCAATCACATGATGCCCCAGAAAACGGCCCATTCTCTTAATGCTTTCCCCGATAATGGCGGAACGGAGATGGCCCACATGGAGAGGCTTTGCCACATTGGCTCCGCCGTAATCCACCACGATGGTCATGGGATTTTCTGTTCTCTTACAGCCGCACTGTTCTTCCTCAGCCATGCCGTTCATATATTCTGCCAGATAATCTGAGTTAAGCTTTAAATTGATAAATCCCGGCATCACCGCATCCACTGCGGCAAATACTTGGCTGGCCGTAAGCTTTGCCACTACTTCCGATGCAATATCAAAAGGTTTCTTTTTATAAACCTTGGCTGCTGCCATGGCTCCGTTGCACTGGTATTCACAAAGATCCGGGCGGTTGGATAAGGTCACCTTTGCATAGGCCTCATCGTATCCGCAGTCCGCAAACGCTGCCTTCATCTCTGCCGTAATCAAATCAAGAATCTTCTTCATCGGTCCCTGGTCTCCTTTTTCTATTCCAGATATTTCTAAGCTAAATATTAATTATATTACAAGTAATCTTAAAAATCAAATTCTTTTACAGGATTGTGTTCATTTACTTTAGAAATCAAGTAGTTTAGAGATATTTTCTTTTTCAATAAAATAAGCGCCTCTTTGAGTCAGGAAAATAAAAAATCCTTATCTTTTCCCAAAAAGGTGCTTTCTTTCATGTTCTACAATATTTACATTTTATCTCAGGAATATTCCTTTATCCATTCCACCCAAGATCTCTGACTAAACCGGACCTGGATTTTCCGCCTTACATGTACTCCAGCTCTTCCAGATATTTCACCCCTTTGATCCCGCTGATCACCTGTACCCCAAGGCGTGCAGGATCACCTGCCTGGTACCGCTCCGTCAGGAATTCTCCTGTTATCATTACCAGCGCCGAGGCCAGACAGACGATCATATAGGTGCGCAGGCCTGCGGGCCTGCGTTTTCTTCCCCGTTCAAATCCCAGAATCCCTCCCAGGATCACCGCAAGGGTCAGACGGGTCAGCACAGATACCAGATTTATGCTTTCAAATATCTCTCCGCTTTCCATTGTCCCCCTCCTTTCCGCCATATTGGATCAATGTCTGTGGTTACTGCCATTGAAACATCAGCCCGTCCCAGGCCGCCTGGATCCCCGTCTCACCCAGCTTTTGTTCCAGCTCCTGATGGTTCATCCTGCAGTTGTGGGAAAAATGGGTTGCAATGATCATGGTGGAGGGAGTCAGGCAGCCTTCTTCCTTCAAACGTTTTACAACAACAAGATTTTCTTCTATTCCCATGTGAGAACTGCCATGACAGCCGTTAGCCCCGAAGGTGCAGTCCAGACTGACAAGGGAGAGTTTTTTTCCTTTCAGGAAATCATAGGCTTCCTGCCCCAGAAGGCCGGTGTCATTGGCATAAAGGATCCTGGTTTCTCCCTCCTCCACCAGATAGATCAAGCACATTTCCGCCGGATCATGGTTTGCCGGAATGGGAGTGACCGAAAGTTCCTCTATCCTGATTTCCTCAAATGGCCGGGCAGGCAGAAACACCACGGAGGGATCCTTTTCTTTTCCAAATTCCTCCTGAAAGCTTTGGCCGCCCAGGCGGCAGACCTTGGAATTGCCATAAACACACAAAGGCTTCTCGCCCTGGATATGGCAGTAATTGGCACTGCTGCGGCGTGTCAGTTCGGCGCCGTCAAAATGGTCGCTATGGGAGTGCGTGACGCAGACCCCTTTTACCTTCCACAAATCCAGATCATAACGGAGTTTGTGGAAATACAGGTCAGGAGAAATATCCAGGAGAAGCTTATCATTGACAAGGGCGCTGGTTCTGGTGCGAATGTCCTTCCCTTTCTGCTCTGACGCTCTCCTGCAGGTTTCACATTGGCAGAAAACAGCAGGGATCCCTTCTGCGGCTCCTGTACCTAAATACCGGATCTTCATTAGAAATCTCCTCCCGTCCCTTCCTTCCACATCTCCTTCCTGGCGGTTCCGTCTACCGGATCAATTTTCATGCCCAGCCAATGACAAACCGAGGGAAGAATATCGATAATTCCCATTGTTTCCACCTGGACGGGCGCCACATCCTCCCCCCAGGCAAACATCATGGTCTGGTAATCGGCTCCATGGGGAAGATATCCATGAACCCCCTTGTAATGGCTGTCCACGATCCCCTCTTCATCGGCTGCCGCCTCATATCCGGACTCAAAGTAATAACCATCCCTTGCCTCAAGGACCAGATCCGCCTCTTTATCGCAGCCTAAATTCTCAAAATCCTTTTTCTCCATTACCTGGCTTACGCCCCGGTTTAAGGCAAATGCCTCCTTTAACCTGGCGATCACCGGCTCCTTGTCTCCGCCTTTTATGTAGATATAGGCCATTCCGTCACCGGAGTCCAAGTAAGCCCTGTAGCCGGTAAGCCTTTCCTTTTCATAGGTGCAATAGCCCAGACGTTCCAGTACCATATTGCCGTGGATGGCATAGGACACCTGTTTTTGGGAATGGTCACCTGTAAACAGAAGGGTCACATCCTCCCCGTTCCTCCCCGTTACATAGTCCATGAGCTGCCCGGCAAATTTGTCGTACTGCTTTAAATAATACTGGCATTTCCTGGAATAGATCCCGTCCGTGTGCTTAACATCGTCCAGGCCATAGATGTGAAGCAGTGCAATGTCAAACTCATACCGGTTTACTGCGTCCAGGAACCGGTCCATCATGGATAAATCCAGATTTGGCTGTTTTCCCAGAAACCAGGCCTTGGGAAGTGCCCTGTCTGACAAAAGCGTCCTGATGGCAAAACAGGGCGTTCCGTACTTGCACAGCACCTTCATCTGGCCCATAAAGCTGTCCATATTCCAGACTTTGGGCTTGACCGGAGACATTTCCGGCATGGAGTAGGTCATCTTCCCTCCGGCGCTGACCGGCCAGGACATATTCATCACCCGTTTCCCGTTGTCTGCTGCATAGTCCCATATGGCTCTGCGCTTTAAGCTTGAGGCGTAAAAATTCCATTTATGAAGCTGCGCAAAGGGCTCCAGCACATAATTGTTCACAATTCCGTGGGAGGAAGGGCGGCAGCCCGTGGCAATGCTGGCATGGCTGGGAAAGGTAAGGGAGGGGTATACAGAATGCACATGGGTGCAGTAGGATCCCTCTTTCATCATCCTGGAAAAATGAGGCAGGGTTTTTACATATTCTAAATCCGTACAGGATAAGGCATCAAAGGATACCAAAATCAACTTCTTTTTTTTCATCACAACTCCTTCTTATCCCTTCACAGCTCCTGCCGTCAAGCCTCCGATAATCTGCTTCTGCATCAGAACATAGAATATCATGATTGGCAGCATGGAGATCAGGAATGACGCAAAAATCAAACCGAAATCCGTCTGATATGCAGTTTTAAAGTTATACACATAAAGGATCAGCGTCCAAAACCTGGACGACTTGTTAAGCACCAGCAGAGGAAGCTGGAAATCATTCCATACCCACAGGGCATTCTGAATTGCCACCGTGGCAAGAATCGGCTTCATAAGGGGCAGAATCACCTTGCTGTAGGTTCCGAAGAAGCCCGCTCCGTCTATATAGGCGGCTTCCTCCATGTCCGGCGGGATAGACTGGAGATAACCGGCGCACAGGAATACACCCTCACAGGTGGAACCGGCAATGTACAGCACAATGATGCCCGGCACGTTCATCATTCCCAGCTTGCTGGCGATCATGATTAAGGGAATCATTTTCGCCTGGAAGGGAACAAAGAGACCGATAATCAAAAAGTAATAGAAAAGCCGGAGAAAACGGTTATTGGCCATTGTCCGGGATACGCCGTAGGCTGTCAGCGGCAGAGTCACGGTGCTGACAAACAGGAAAACACCTGCGATCACAACAGAGTTTAAGAACGCGTACTTCAGCTCGTTCTTGGCAAACAGGGTTTTAAAATTATCCAGGTACAGCGGGACCGGAAGGGAAAACCAGCTTTCCGCAATCTGAAGATTTGACTTAAAAGCAGTCATTATCACCAGAAGCAGCGGAAGGAGGATGAGGACCGAACCGGACACCAGGAGCCCGTATTTCACTGCATTTAGTATTTTACGTTGGTTCATGCCATGCCCTCCTAGTAGATGCGTTTTCTGTTGGACCAGACGATCTGGATAAATGAAACGGTGCAGACGATCACTGCCAGGATCAGGGCCTCGGCCATAGCAACGCTGAGACGGCGCTCTACAAAACCGTGGTTATAGATCAGCATGGCCATGCTCTCGGTGGAGCCTGCCGGGCCGCCCTGGGTCATGGACATGATCAGATCAAATACCATCAGCCCCTGCTTTAACGTCAGCACAAACACCATGGTAATGGTGGGAATGAGAAACGGCAGGGTGATAAAGCGGAATTTCTTCCAGGCCGTAGCGCCGTCCAGGCTTGCAGACTCCTCCAACTCCCTGGGAACGGTCTGAAGCCCTGCCAGAAACAGTACTGTGGGAATCGCAAGTCCCTGCCATATGGCTACGAACAAAATGGCGTACATGGCTGTATCCGGCTTTGACAAAAGGCTTATCTCCCAGCTTTCAAGGCCCAGGCTTGCGCCAAGCTGCGGCAAACCCTTGGTAATGATGCTGTTGAACACCAGTCCCATGGTAAGCAGCGGAAGCACCGCCGGAAAAAAGAATACAGAACGGAACACGGTTTTTCCCCGCAGGCTGCCGTTTAAGATGATTGCAAGGATCAGGCTCAATGACACGACGAAGATAACCAGGAACGCGCTGTATTTCACATTGAACATTACGGTTTTCAAGAACCGGGAATTGCTGAATACTGCCCGGTAGTTCTCAAGCCCCACAAAGTTCAGCTTTTTGTTGATTCCGTTATAATCGGTGAAGCTGTAAATGATTCCACCAATAATCGGGGCAATAAAAAAAATTACATAGACAATTGCCTGGGGAATTGCAAATAGGCTCAAAATAATGGACTGTTTTTTATAAAACGTCATCCTTCTGTTTTGGCTGTTCATTTTCTGTCTCCCTCTATCAGAGTGCGGCTGCCGTTTATAGGAATTACCGGAAACGGCAGCCGCATCATATAACACATACCGGTACCAATACAGATTACGGTTGCTTATTGTTCATTTACAAAATATTCAATGCTGATGGAATCACTGTCTTTTAAGAACCCATTCACATCCTTGGAAAGGATCATCTGCTGCAGGGGAGCTTCCCAGCTTTTGCGGAAGCCTGCCGGCCAGTATACGGACGGACTGAAGAACATATCCCCTGCTTTCAGCTTCTCACTCATGGTCTGAAGCTGCGGACGCTTGTAATCTACGGTCTTGATAACGGATGGATTCTTCTCGGTGTCGGCATAATACTGGGCAGTCTCACTGGAGCCCATGAATTCCAGGAACTTAAGGGCTGCTTCCTTGTTCTTGCAGTTCTCTGTGATGGACAGCGCCGTATCAATGCTGGCAGGAATCTTGCTGGCCCCTCCGGTGGGATTTGGGATGGCTATCATCTCAACATCCAGATCAGGATTTAAGTTAAGGATTGTCTGGATTCCCCAGCTTCCGTAAAAAATCATAGCTGCCTTTTCTGTGGCGATATCGTTGAAGGCGTCCTCATAGCCTGCGCCCAGAGTATCCTTCTGGCCGTATTGGCGAAGCTGAAGCATGGCGTCTGCCAGTTCCTTCATCTCCTTCTCATTTTCCCAGGTTGTTTCCTTCTTTCCCACCTTCTTAAATTGGGAGGTAATGTCGTTGTTGATCACGCCGATGAGCCTCTCTGCCATCTGGCCCAACTGCTCTGTGGATTTGTCATAAAATGCGAAAGGCTGGATTCCTTTTGCCTGAAATGCTTCGGCTGCGGCGATCAGCTCATCCCAGGTCTGGGGCTTCTCAATGCCGTTGTCCTTGAACAGCTTGTTATTAACAATAAGGCCGTAGGCGCTCATGGTCATGGAAAGCGCATAGTCTTTGCCGTCATACTTGGCAATCTCCCTGGTTTCATCTGCAACGTCGTTTAAGAACGCCTGATCGGAAATATCCATCAGGGCTCCGTCTCTCATTAAGTCCCGGTAAAACTTTTCCGCCGGCCAGATGGTCACAATATCCGGGTAATCATTAGAAGCAATTCTCGTAACCAGCGCTGTCTCCGGATCCGGAACGCTTGTCAGTTCAATCTTGATTCCAGGGTTCTGAGCTTCAAAACGGGTGATCAATTCCTTAAAAACATCCACTACATTTGTTTTCTGCAGGTATAGCTCCAAGGTAACCTGGTCGCCTCCTGCTTTGGTTTCCTCTTTCTTGGCCGTTTCCCCTGCTGCAGCCGTGGTTGCCTCCCCGGCTGTTTTGGCAGGTGCCGGTTCGCTCTTACCGCAGCCGGCCAAAAGTGAACAGACAAGCCCTAAAGATAATGCGAGAATTCCGATTCTTTTTTTCATGATTGATTCTCCTCCTTTTTTAATAATAGGTCCATGGGTTTTATGTAGATGGCATCATCTTAGCAAGTTTTCCTTATCAAGTCAATAGGGTTTTTAAACTTTTTTGTGTGTTTTGTATCTTTTATATTCTATTTATTGATTTTATTCGTATTTTTTTACCACTTAATTGTCAAAATCTTAAAATACATTTACTTTCCCTTTATAATGACGTATAATATTTTTATCAATTTGGTAACTATTCCTTACTTTCTTTGCTATGGGATTTACTAAATAAAATTTCTATTTCAGGAGGAGCTTATGAAACAGCCGAATATTGTTCTAATCATGTGCGACCAGATGCGCGGGGATTGTATGGGAATTGCAGGACACCCGGATGTTCAGACGCCGTATCTGGATTCTCTGGCAGCAGAGGGCACTTATTTCCCCAATGCCTATGCTTCCTGTCCAAGCTGCATCCCCTCAAGGGCCGCCCTGTTTACCGGCATGAGCCAGGAACGCCACGGCCGGGTGGGCTATCAGGACGGAATTGACTGGGATTATCCCCATATGCTTCCCCAGGTTCTTTCCCGGCATGGCTACCACACAGAAGCGGTGGGAAAGCTCCACGTTCATCCGCCCCTTCGCCGCTGCGGCTTCCACAACCTGGCCCTTCATGACGGATATATCGGCTTTTACCGCAGGCCCAGCCTTCCCACCAGGCAGAACCAGGTTTACAGCGACAGCTATTTAAGATGGCTGAAGGACCGGTACGGGAATGCCGCGGACGTTAACGACACCGGGCTGGAATGCAATTCCTTTATTGCTGCGCCCTGGGTATACGACAGCATGTCCCATCCCACCAACTGGACGGTTACAGAGAGCATCCGCTTCCTGGAAAAGCGGGATCCTGACCTGCCCTTTTTCCTCATGACCTCCTTTGTAAGGCCCCACCCCCCATTAGACGCTCCCTCGGAATATTTTGACATCTACCGTAACCGGGAGCTGATGCCTCCGGCCATGGGGACCTGGGAGGACTTTTCCCATAAAGCAAAGGATTATGAAGGGCTTTATGACTCTCCCTACGGAACAAAGAATGATAAGCTTAAGCAGGATGCCATGATCGGCTACTACGCCTGCATTACCCATATGGATCACCAGATCGGACGGCTTTTGCAGGCCCTTTACAGAGAGGAGCTTTTGGAGGACAGCATCCTGATTTTCCTTTCCGACCATGGAGAACTGCTGTTTGATCACGGTCTGTTCCGGAAAGTGCAGCCTTACCAGGGCAGCATCCGGATCCCCATGATCGTTCGTGTGGGAAAGAACCTGTTTCCGGGCAAGTCCCAGGTTCCCGTCTGCCGGGACTTGGTGGAAATCAGGGATATTATGCCCACCATCCTGGATTCCATAAAGCTTCCGGTTCCGGATGAGGCCGATGGACAAAGCTTCTTCCCCTCATTGTTCGGGGAATCCGGCTTTGACAGGGAATACTTACATGGCGAGCACAGCGGCGGAGAAATATCCAACCACTTTATCGTCACTCCCACAGACAAGTATATCTGGTACAGCCAGACCGGCCAGGAGCATTATTTCCGGCTGGATCAGGATCCCAGGGAACTTCATGACCTGATCCATGATCCCGGCTGCAAGGATCGGATCGCCTGCCTGCGGGGCCGTCTCATAGAAGTCCTGAAGGGCCGGGAGGAAGGCTATACCGACGGCTTTTCGCTGATCCCGGGGAAAAAACCGGTGTTTCAGTTGAAAAAAGTATCTGATAAATAGGAGCGCTTATGAAAAAAACAGTAAATCTCAGCCATGTCCGCACAATCAATCAAAGGGCCATTTTAGACGCCATCTTCCAGAAAGGAGATACTTCCAAGGCCCAGTTGGCCCGCATGCTGGACATGAGCAAACCTTCCATGGCCGACAATGTGGCAGCCCTTCTGCAAATCGGTATTATAAAAGAGATCGGTGAAGGGGCATGTTCCAGCGGCGGCGGAAGGAAACCGACTCTTCTGCGTTTCTGTGATAATTTCAAATATATCATTGTAATGGATTTTCAATACCAGCACTCTTATTTCTGTTTAAGCGATTTAAGAGGCGCCATTATCAACCAGTTTACCATCCAGCAGACGCCTACTGCCGACTTAAATTCCTGGATCACCATGTGCATCAATGCGGTATCCATGCTGATGGCATCCCAGTGCATTACCCACCAGGACCTGGCGGCGATTGCCGTGTCTGCTCCCGGTATCTTAAATGACAGTGACAAAAATTATATTGTCAGTTCCAAATACGGGGATTTTAATGTAGGACAAATGGAGGAACGGCTATTAGAGGCTTTTCCTGTTCCTGTGCTGATTAAGAACAGCGCCAACGCTTCCGCCCTTGGGGAATGGTGCTGCGGCAAAGGCCAAGGCTGCAGCCATCTCGCGTTTATAAGCTGCGGCCAGGGTGTGGGCGCAGGAATCCTGTTAAATGGCAGACTGCACGAAGGAAAGCATCTGGCGGCAGGTGAAATCGGTTTTTCCATCACCCCGGAAAGCCTTACTTCAAAAAACACCTCCCTGGAAAACAGAATCTGCATCGACTCTGTGTTAAAAAAGCTTAAGGCTGACCCCCATGGAGAATCCGTCACCTTCCCGGAAATGATCACACGGTTTCAGGAGAAGGATCCTCAGGTCATGGAACTGGTGGATTTAATCAGCACGGAGCTGGGTTGTGCAGTCTGCAATCTTCTATCCGCCATTGACTGCGAAATAGTGATCATCGGCGGCGATTATCTGGCCTTTGAGGAACGGCTGATCCCAAGGATACAGGAGATTGTTGATAATCATGCCGCCATCCCTGTGCCGGTTATCCCGTCAAGACTGGGGGAAAAGGCGTCTGTGCTGGGTCTGATCGCTACAAGCCGGGAATTTTATTTTAAACAGCTCTGTACCAGAACCCCCGGGGAGGAGCAATGAAAAAGTGGCGGATTCTGCAGGCTGGTCCTTTATCCTGGATTTTTTGAGTGCAGTGGCAGCCGTTGGGATGGTTGAAATCCTGTTGTAGTTTCCAAGATGGAGAACATTCCTGGAAGACAACGGATAGCCGGTTGTCCCCCCGAGAACGGTATCATCTCATTAAACTGGATGGTTCCCGGAGCTGGGGGGATGTGTACAGGCAGGAACACCTGAATAAATTTGAGTCATTTGAGTCAGATGGTTTCTGTATTCATTGACTGTCTCCTGAATACATGATATAGTGATAATACCCCTATGGGTATAAGGGAGGTGGAATTATGCGTCAATGTATGGATTTCGAGAATCTGCATAAGCGCTTGAACAGGATTATGGGACAAATAAAAGCCATTGATAAAATGATTGAAGAAGATCTTCCCTGCGAGGATGTCCTTATTCAAATCAACGCTGCAAAAAGCGCTTTGCATAAAGTCGGGCAAGTTGTATTAGAAGGCCACTTAAACCACTGTGTTCGGGAAGGAATTGAACACGGTGATGCGGATAAAACAGTTGCCGATTTTGCAAAGGCCGTAGAGCATTTTTCAAGAATGACTTAATATCATGGGAATAAAAAACAGCAGCTTAAAAAAAGCGGCTGTTTTTTTATTGACACCATATACCTATGGGGGTATAATATACATATACCCCCATAGGTATAGAAAGGAGCGTGTTGATTATTACATTTCTTAAAAACGAGGAAAAGAGAACAATTCTTTTTCTTATACTCTCTCTCCCTGCATTGATCATCAGCTTTTTCCATATTGGTTCTCTCCCGGTTGATCCTGCCTGGGTTGCCATTCTTCTTTGCGGCCTCCCTATTGTAAAAGGAGCCATTGCCGGGCTGGTAAGGGAATTCGATATTAAGGCCGATGTTCTCGTTTCCATTGCACTGATTGCCTCTATTTTTATCGGAGAAATTTTTGCTGCCGGTGAGGTGGCATTTATTATGGCTCTTGGAGCTTATTTAGAGGAGCGTACTGTGGCTAAGGCCCGTGCAGGGATTGAAAAGCTGGTTCATCTGACACCGACTACGGCAAGAGTTGCCCGGGGAAATGAGGAAGTTATAATTCCCGCCGGGCAAGTGAAGCAGGGAGATATTCTGCGTGTATTTGCCGGGGAAACCATTGCTGTGGACGGTATCATTCTGAAGGGTCAAACCTCCATCAACCAGGCTGTTATGACCGGCGAATCCCTTCCCGTGGATAAAGGCGAGGGTGACCTGGTGTTCAGCGGCACCGTCAATCAATTCGGCACCTTTGACATGGCAGCCCAAAAGGTCGGCGAAGACAGCTCCCTGCAGCGGATGATACGGCTGGTAAAATCTGCAGATGCAGGAAAAGCGAGAATTGTGGGCATTGCCGACCGGTGGGCCACCTGGATTGTGGTCATTGCCCTGCTTGCAGCGGTTGTTACGTGGTTTGTGACAGGAGAAATCATTCGCTCTGTTACCATTCTTGTGGTATTCTGCCCCTGCGCGTTGGTTCTGGCTACCCCTGCGGCTATTATGGCCGGAATTGGGAATGCCACCAAACACGGCATTCTGATCCGTGAAGGCGATGCTCTGGAAAGGCTGGCACAGATCAAGCGCATTGCATTTGACAAAACTGGTACTCTTACCTACGGTAAGCCTGCCGTGGTTGAGATACACAGCGTATCTCCTGAATGGGAGAATTCGGCGCTTTTGGAGCTGGCCGCCACCGCGGAAATTCGTTCTGAGCATCCCCTTGGCAAAGCAATTGCAGCGGAATTTAAGCAGCGCTATGGGACACAGCCGGAGCAGCCGGAGGATTTCACCCTGCTGGCCGGACGCGGCGTATATGCACGGTATAAAGGGAATGAGGTTTACGCAGGAAATGAAGCCCTTTTAGCAGAACAGAACATTTCCCTGTCCAATGAACTGGTACACCTGAAAGAAAAAGTGAAGAATGACGGGTGCACCGCCGTATATCTGGCTCAGAACGGAAAAGCAGTCGGTGGGATTATTCTGTCGGACACCATGCGGCCGGATGCCCCCCAGACCATAGATGCAATTCATCAAACCGGAATACAAACGGTGCTTTTAACCGGGGATGCTCCCCAGGCTGCCGCCCGGATCGGGCAGCTTGCCGGAATCAACGACATACAGTGGGAATGCCTTCCGGAAACCAAGCTGCAAGTCATTGACACCTATCAAAAACAAGGGGAATTGGTTTGCATGGTTGGTGACGGCATCAATGACGCTCCCGCCTTAAAGGCAGCACATGTCAGCATCGCCATGGGAGGCATTGGCAGTGATATCGCCATTGACGCCGCCGCTATTGCTCTTATAGGGGATGATATCCAGGAAATCCCCCATCTTTTATGGCTGGCTAAAAAAACAATGAGAACAATCAGAGTCAATCTTACTGCTTCTATGATGCTGAATTTTATCGCCATAGGACTTGCCATTGCCGGTATCTTAAATCCGGTTTTGGGGGCGCTGGTACATAATGCCGGTTCCGTTGCTGTTATTATTAATTCTTCATTGCTATTAAACTGGAGGAAATCAAAATGAAAGAATGGCTGTTATTTATACTGTTTATCCTTGTAGGGTCAGGAATGCTCAGTGCCGGGCTTGTTTACAGGCACAAGGAAAAGAATGATCCTGAATCCGTAAAGATTTACAATGCGGTTTCTATTATAGGTGTTGTTTTGACTGCTGCTGCCCTATTGATGAAATTTGTATTTTGATTCATACTTCCGCCCTTTCCTGTGCTTGACGAGATCAAGACAGGGGTAACCCGCAACAGCCCTTATGCAGGCGAAGACAATACGGGTATGTACCGCTGGCCGGAACAGGCTCTGACACCTTATGAAATGCTTGAGGCATATACACCATCTCTGATGGGCGTATCGTTTACGGCCAATAAGCAGTTAAATAACCGGGCGAATATCCTTATGTACATATGAATCAATGCTTTCAAGTCAAACAGGCTGCCGGACATTCTCCGGCAGCCTGTTTTTCCCGTCCTTACCGGGTGCATCACAGCAAAAAAGACCGGGCAGCCCGGTCCTTTTCTTTCTGAGTCAATCGGATATTCGCAATCCGCTTCGCTACTTGCTCATAACCTCGTAGCTGCTATCGCAGCTTATCAGAAGGGGCTTGCACCCCTTCTGACACAAGTAAGTCCCCACCCACCACTTATGCCTTTCCGGCATTGAAGTGGGGGACTTACTTGATAAGGTTAAACTCTGGACATGTATTCACCTGTACGTGTATCAATCTTAATCTTGTCACCCTGATCAACAAATAATGGAACATATACCACTGCACCGGTTTCAACTGTAGCCGGCTTAGTAGCGCCCTGGGAAGTATCGCCTTTGAATCCCGGCTCTGTATCTGTGATAACCAGTTCCACAAATAACGGAGGCTCTACAGAGTACACCTTACCATTATAAGAGCATATCTTAACCGTCTCGTTCTCTTTCACAAACTTTAACGCATCACCGATTACATCCGGCGCTAATGCGACCTGCTCATAGGTATTGGTATCCATAAAGTTATGAAGATCGCCATCGGCATACAGATACTGCATGTCCAATCTGTCGATTCTTGCCTGTGGGAACTTCTCTGTCGGGCGGAATGTGCGCTCTATAACGCCACCGTTTACCACATCTTTAATCTTAGTTCTTACGAACGCAGCACCCTTTCCAGGCTTTACATGCTGGAACTCCATAATCTGATATACAGTACCCTCGATCTCCAATGTGATACCGTTTCTAAAATCACCCGCTGATATCATAAATGATATTCCTCCTTGAATTTCTCTTCTTAACCTTTTATATTCTATACTATAATAAATACATTTTCAACCGTTTTTTACAAATATCTCCCATTTCTTTGAATGGGAGGGATTATTTCCCTGTTAAAAAATCCATTGCCAGAGCATATCCCTTAAGTCCCAGGCCAACGACCTGCCCGGTACAAACAGGAGCGGTCACCGATGTATGGCGGAACTCCTCCCTTTTATGGACATTGGATATGTGGACTTCAATCTTGGGAATCTCTACAGAACCCAGGGCATCTCTTACGGCATAGCTGTAATGGGTAAAGGCTCCGGGATTGATGATGATCCCTTCTGTGCCATTGTGGTATGCCTCCTGAATTTTGTCGATGATCCCGCCTTCATAATTGCTCTGATAGACCTCCAGTTCATGACCTTCTCTCCGGGCCTTTTCCTCCAGCATGGATACCAGCCCATGATAATCCTCTGTTCCGTATATCCCCTTTTCACGGATTCCCAAAAAATTTAGATTCGGCCCATTTAATACAAGAATTTTCATATCCTCCTACCGCCTTTCCTCTCTCCTGTCCATGGGTTCCGGCATAAAAGGATACCCAAAGGGATACTTAAAGGGTAATTCTCCATGTCCGCAAATCAAGGATCTCTTTTGTAATTTCCTGTATGCTTAGGAGCAGCCGGCTTGTCCGGGCCGTTTCATCCGTATTATAACCGGTTAAACGGTCTTTTACCCGCCGGAAATATTCCTTCCTTTGACGCTGCTCATTTTTGTTTTTTCTTATCTCTGTGGTAAAAATACAGCACCACTGCCTCTAAAAATCTTTTTAAAACAATTTGGATTTCTTCTTTCGGATGGATCGGTTTAACAAGGATGCTGTGGATTCCTGCTCTTTTCGCTCCATAAACATCGGTAAAAAGCTGATCCCCCACAAACACCGTCTGTTTTGCATCCGTTCCCATTAATTCCATGGCTCTCTGGTATCCTTTTCTCCCCGGCTTATTTCCTTTAAAAATGTAGCGGGGACTGCCTGCAGCTCTGGCAAAAGCGGCCACTCTCGGCTCTTTGTTATTGGAAAGGAGGCAGGTTTCCATCCCAAGCTCATGCAGACGCAAAAACAGCTTCTTTGCCCTTTCATCCGCAGGCGCACCATGAGGCACCAGCGTATTGTCAATATCAAAAACCACACCTCTGATCCCGCTTTTATATAATTCCTCAAAAGGTATGTCATATGCAGAGGCCGCATCTTCATTCGGATAAAATTTTTTAAACATAAATCTCCTACTTTTTTAACAGTTTTCCTATTTCTTCCATAAATGTATTCACGTCTTTAAATTCCCGGTACACGGAAGCAAAGCGGACATAAGCTACCTCATCCACATCCTGCAGCGTTCTCATAACAAGCTCTCCGATCACCGTACTTTCCACTTCTTTTTCCTCCCGGTTGAACACCTGGGTTTCTATCTCATCTACCATGGAATCAATCTGCTGGGATGATACGGGACGTTTATGGCAGGAATGAAGAATTCCTGATTCTATTTTTGAACGGTCATAAACCTCTCTGGAATTATCTTTTTTAATCACCATGAGAGGCATGGTCTCCAGCTTCTCATAGGTAGTAAACCGCTTTCCGCATTTCTCACACTGTCTGCGGCGTCTGATGGAGCTGTTGTCGTCTGCCGGTCTGGAATCAATGACTTTTGTATCTGCTTCATTGCAAAATGGACATTTCACGTTTCTGGTCCTCCTGTCTTACGGACTGTAATTTTATTGGCATAATTTACTTAAGGAAAGCTAAGGCCATGGAGTTGCATTCAGTAAATCAGCCGTTCGATGAGCCAAAGGCCAATCGAACTTCCCTGTATATATCATAACTTACAATCCCAAGATCCGCAAGCCCATCCTCCTTATATCCCACATCTTTCCGTGGCTTTATCCAAATCCACATTTACAAGGATGATATCCGGCCCTACCTGCCTGATGTCACAGAAGGGGATCACATACTCCTTTTCTCTGACTAAAAAACCGCAAAAGCATCCTGGTCCCGGTACAATAATGGCTATCAGGCAGCCTGTTTCCATGTCAAAATCCACATCACCAACATAGCCGAGGCGTCTGCAGTCACAGATATTAATCACTTCTTTTTGCCTAAGATCACAAATGCGCATAGATACACACCTCCTTAGTGTATTCTATGCGCATTCATCCTCCATGACACGGTTCTACCACTGATTTTCCCGGTTCCACATGGACTGGGAAAGTGCCTCTTCGCCTCCTTTAAAGGAGTTATGGGAACGCCGCTCTTTAAGATCCAGATAATACTCTGTCATAGTAGCGTACATATAAGGGAATATCCAGAGAAAACCGATCCCCAGGGAGCAGTATCCCAGAATTATCATCCCAAAAAAGCTTAAAAGAAGATAAAAAAGTCCGCCCTTATTTCCCTTCATCATTTCTGCGCTTTCCTTTAAACATCTCCATAGCCTCTGATCCGGAGACTCGATGAGAATGAACATGGACTGGGATAAGTACAGCATTGTAACCGTACTTCCAATGAGCAGAAACAGATACGTAAGCACCAGCAATACCACCATGACCGGTATAAAATCAGTAATGCCCGCAACAATAAGTACCACGAAATATGGGACAGACCATGCAAATCCAATCAGAGTATTTATAAAATAAAGCCCTAAAAACTTATGAGGCTTATTCTGAAAAGCAAAGAAAAGATCAGACAGTCTGGCTGTATGGCCAGCACTCATATTCAAATAAATCTTAAGGATTCCCGGCATTAATAGGCCGGATACAGAAAGGATCACCAGGAAGGATAAATAAATCCCTGCCCTCAGGGCAATATATCCTGGGGATATGCTGCGTGAGCCGTCAAAAAGGGAAGTTTGCGTTAGTCCCAGGGAAAACGATGTTAAAACATACACCAGGGAAGCAGCCATAATAACGGCACCTGCCAGGAACTGGACACCAATGCACAGACCGTATCTGCCTTTCAGGCTTCGCCTTGCACGCCTTTTAAGTTCTGATGATGAAGTTTTCATGAAAACACACCTCCTGTCCCCATGTCACTCATCGCCGCAATACCGACAAATATGATTGCAACCAATACAACCAGCACCATGGCAATGGCTGAAGTAATAAGGCCTGCCTTGGCATAGCCTTCAAACCTGTCTTCTGTCTTAGAAAGCAGGGCAAACAGGATCCCAAGGCTTCCAAAGAGCACTCCTCCGAAACAGCAGCAGGAGGTTATAATTCCAAGGATCCCCATGATCAGAGATGCAAGGGCCATATTGCTCTGAGCTGGTTTCTCAGGCTGCACATAAACCGTATCCTGATCCCGCTCCCTGATTTCCTGCCAGGTCCCATCTTGATTATCCTGATCCATTTTTATCATCTCCCTTTCTCTCATAATATTATTTATCAGAAATCGCTTTTTAAATTTCTAATAAAAGGCAGTACTTTTTACTGCCCCTATCCGATTATTGAAATATGAATTTTATTCCGATAATATGATAATTATACAATATTTTCCAAGGCCTGTAAAATTAAGTTTTTCTTTCACCGGCCTTTGCCGCAAAGAAGCCGCTGTGAAAGCAGCTTAAATCTGCCTCCACAACGGCTTCTTACTTACTTCTGCAACAATTCCTTATTTAGAAAGAAGGAACTACTGCTCCATCGTAGGTATCTTCAATAAACTTTTTAATGGTATCACTTGTTAAAGCCTCTACAAGGGCTTTTGTCTTCTCGCTGCTTTCCTCTCCTGCACGAACGGCAACAATGTTGCTGTAAAGGGTGGCTGCTATGGACTTGGCGTCTTCTGTAGCCAGGGCATCGGATACCTTTAAACCTGCCTCAATGGCATAGTTTCCATTGATAACAGCTACATCCACGTCGCCTAAAGAACGGGGAAGCTGAGCTGCTTCCACTTCAACGATCTTAAAATTCTTGTCATTCTTTACAATATCATTTTTGGTAGCGTTCAGCTCAACGCCTTCCTTCAAGCCGATCAGACCCTTGTCAGCCAGTAAAAGAAGGGCTCTTGCCTCGTTGGAAACGTCATTTGGCACTGCGATCTGGGCTCCGTCAGCAAGCTTGTCAAGAGCATCGGTCTTTCCTGCATAAATGCCGAAAGGCTCGTAATGAATGGCTGCCGCACTCACAAGGCCGGTTCCCTTTTGCTCATTGAACTGATCCAGGTATGGCTTGTGCTGGAAATAGTTGGCATCTAAGTCTCCGGATTCAAGAGCCAGGTTTGGCTGCACATAATCCGTATATTCCTTTACTACCAGCTCATATCCCTTTTCTTTCAGAATATCCTTTGCAGCGTTTAAAATCTCTGCGTGAGGAGCCGGAGTTGCGCCCACAATGATCTTTTCCAGATCACCGGAAGCTTCTTTGCTCTCTGCTGCCGTTGTCTCCTCTGCCTTGGCTGCCTCTGTTGTTGCAGCCTGTGTTGTCTCTGCCGCTGTTGTTGCCGGTGCTCCCTTGCTTCCTGAGCATGCGGTCAGCGCTCCTGCGGCAACCAATGCTGCCGTAAGTACATAAAGTGATTTTTTCATAATTTTTCCTCCTTAAAATTTTATATGGTAACGCCTTAGGCGGTTACTACTTAATTCTCTTGTCGCTCACCCTGGAAAATTTCATTCCCGCTTCCTGGATGACCTGGACAATGATCACAAGGATCGCCACTGTTATGAACATCATTTCCGTTTGGTAGCGGTAATATCCGTATTTAATTGCAATATCTCCAAGTCCGCCACCGCCTACAAAGCCCGCCATAGCGGAGTAGCCCAATATGGTAGTGATGGAAAGAGCCGCGCCTACCAAAAGGGACGGTTTTGCTTCCGGAAGAAGAACCTTCCATATGATTTGAAAGGTGGAGGAACCCATGGATTTGGCCGCCTCGATCACCCCTGGATCCACTTCCTTAAAGGAGGCTTCCACGACCCTGGCTACATAGGGTGCAGAGGCGAATACCAACGGTGGGACCACCGCCTTTGCTCCCAGGGTAGTACCCACAATAACCCTTGTAACAGGAAGCACCATAATAAGTAAGATGATAAACGGTACGGACCGGAGCAGGTTTATAATCAGCCCCAGGGCCCCCTGAAACCATGGGATGGGATAAATTCCGTCTTTATCCGTAACAACCAAAAAAATGCCTAAAGGGATTCCGATAAGGTATGCAAAAAAGGATGAGGTAAATGTCATGAACAAGCTTTCCCATATGCCGGTTTTTAGCATCTGTAAAACGTTTGCATCAAAGATCATAATCCTTCACCTCCTCATGAGTAATTCCCGCTGTTTTTAAATAATTAAAGATCCGTTTCTGGTCCACTTCCTCTTCCGGAAGCTGGATGACCATCTGTCCCATGGCAGTCCCGTTAATGTCCCTGGTCTCAGCGTGCATAATATTCACCGGCACCTTACAGGCCAATATCATGTTGGCAAGGACCGGTTCAAAGGAAGACCGTCCGTCAAAGGAGATCCTGACCCTTCTGGATCCGCCGAACCGGTTGACCTGTTCTGCTGCATCCCCTAATATAAGCTGCCTGCCGATTTTGGACTTTGGCTCAGAGAATAGTTCCGAAACACTTCCCACCTCTGCAATGTGGCTCTGGTCAATGATGGCCACCCGGTCGCAGATAGCTTCTATTACTGTCATCTCATGAGTGATGACAACTACGGTCACACCCATGGAACGGTTAATGTCCCTTAAAAGCCCAAGTATGGATTTTGTGGTATTAGGGTCCAAAGCGCTTGTGGCCTCATCGCAAAGGAGAACCTTGGGATTGGTTGCCAGTGCTCTTGCTATGGCGACCCTTTGCTTCTGTCCTCCTGACAACTGGGCCGGATAGGCCTTGGCCCTGTCTTTAAGGCCCACGATCTCCAAAAGCTCCATTGCCCTTTTTATCCCATCCTTTTTAGGAATTCCTGCGATTTCCAAAGGAAAGCATACATTCTGTAAAACGTTCCTCTGAGCCAGCAGGTTGAACTGCTGAAAGATCATGCCCATGGACTGTCTGGCCAGCCTCTGCTCCCGGGACCGCATGGAAGCCAGGCTTTTATTTTCAAAAAGTACATCTCCCGATGTAGGTATTTCCAAATAATTGATACAGCGGACCAAGGTGCTTTTTCCGGCTCCGCTCAAACCAATAATTCCAAATATTTCTCCCTGCTCAATGGACAGGTTGATATCATCTAGGGCCTTAATGGGGCCGTTTGAGGTACGGAACTCTTTTCCTAGTCCTACTAACTGGATAATAGGTTCTGCTGACTGCATATGTCCATTTCCTTTCTTTTCATTATCACTGTCCACGTTTTTTGGACATAAAGGTATACCCATAGGGTGTTTCATTAAGGTACAAAAAGGCCGCAAGCCCTGCACAGACTTGCGACCTAAAATTTCCGCGTTTTGCTGCTTTCAGCGAATTCCAATCACAATCCATACAAATGAAATGATTACCGTATTTTTATGCACTCTGATACACGACACATCATCATACACATGCCGTTCATCTGATCCATATTCATCTGCATAGCTTTTAACTGGTTCATGGCAGCTACTCCTTCCACTGATTCCTATAGGCAAACTAGGAATTGCTTTATGAGCCGTATTTTACGCTCTCTTCCTGTTTTTGTCAATACTTATTTTAAAATTAGGCGCAAATTCCTGATTTTTATGAACACAGATCCACGATCACCTGGGCAAAGATCTTGGCACTTACCACCAGCTCTTCAACGACTGCGTACTCATCGGCTCCATGCATGCGGTTATCTGTCCCTGGCATGGATGCGCCGAAGGCAACGCCGTTCTTTAAGGCATGAACATAGGTGCCGCCACCCATGGATACGCATTCTCCCTTGCGGCCCGTATAGCTTTCATAGGCATTTAGCAGGGTCTTTACAAATTCTGAATTACCATCCACATGATGAGGAGGCTTCATGGAATCATTGTGAAGGGTGAAGCCCTTTTCCGCCATATTCCTTCTTACAACCTCCAGGACATTTTCCTCTGTGGAGCATACCGGGCACCGGCTGTCAAAGGTTCCCTCCAGGCAGGATGACCTTACCTGTAATAAGCTGAATGCCAGGGTCAGACTGCCGGAAAGCTCATCTTCCATGGCGATTCCCAAAGCTTTTCCTGATGTATCCCCATGAGGGATCAGTTCCAGAAGGCGGCGGATCATGGTCATTTGCTCACATTCTGCCAGGGGAAGCTCTGTTAAGTACAAAAGAAGTCCGGTCAGGGCATTGTTTCCTTCCTCAGGAAGGGAAGCATGGGCGCTCTCACCGATGGCGGTAATGGTGGCAATGTCTTCCTCCAGTTCCAGTTCAAAGCGGATGCCCGTCTTTTCTTCACACTTTGATGCCGCATGTTCAAGGGCTTTGGCATCAATACCGGCTACCACCGCAGTGGCTTTTCCAGGCACCACATTTACCTTGGTTCCGGCATCTAAGCTCACCAGCCTGGGAAGTTCCTCAGAGGAAGCCCATTCTGCGGTGAAATGGCCGTTTAAGCCACCTTTTTCCGTGTTCACCACCGGAAAGGAACCGTCAGGAGAAAAGGTCATGGGAGATTCCTTTTCTACGGCGTAATAATGGGCGATGTCGGAGCTTCCGCACTCTTCATCAGTTCCCAGGATCAGCCGTACGTTTTTCTTAAGGGGAATATTCAGCTCTTTTACTGCTCTCATGGCGTAAAGGGCTGCAACAGCCGGCCCCTTATCATCCGCTGTTCCCCTGCCAAACAGCTTATCACCCTTTACCACCGGCTCAAAGGGCTCTGTCTCCTTCCAGCCTTCTCCTGCCGGAACCACATCAAGGTGCGCCAGGATATCAAGCTGGCGCTCCTTATCATTTAAATCTGCCGTTCCCACATAATTATCGTAATTGTTAATGGAAAAGCCGTAGGATTCCGCCATTGCCAAAGCTTCGGTCAAAGCCTCAAACGCTCCCGGTCCATAGGGCATCCCTTCCTTGTAGGACATCTTTTCGCTGTTAATGCGGCACAGCGTACAGATGTCATCTATCATTTCCTGCTTATGAGACTCAATATATTCTTCTATTTCCTTCCTATACATGGTCCATACCCCTTTTCTTACTTCATCATAGATGCCAGTGCTTCATTTACCGCCTTGCCATCGGCTTTTCCTTTTACCTTGGGCATCAGGACCTTCATGATCCTTCCCTTATCCGCTCCGGTAGGCACTTCGATTCCAAGTTCCTCAAGAACAGACCGGATGATCTCCTTGATCTGCTCCTCTCCCATATCCTCTGGGGCAAACTCCTTATAAACGGAAATGCGGAACACCGCTTCTTCCCTGATATCCGTCCTGTCTTCAGGCGACAGGTCATGGGTCTCCTGAGTCTGCCTGATTTCCTTCTTTACAACCGCATCGGCCTCTTCCTCTGTAATGGGGGTATGGTCCTTCTTATCAATTTCAAAATTCTTAAGGGCGGAAAGAAGCATGGATAAGGAATCCTTCCTCTGCTTATTCTTTGCCTTCATGGCCTCTACCATGGCTGCCCTTACTTCATCAATTCTGCTCATTGTCTGCTGCCTCCTTATATATTATTCTTTATTTCCCGTTCCCGGCTTCTGATTTGTGCGGGCAATGAGCCAACGAATATGCAAGCATATTCATTGGGCAAATGCCCCGTCACCTAAGAAAAACTCGCAAAGCGGATTTTTCTAGTTATGGCCGAATTCAGAAAGCTTCAGTCCCGGATTGCGCTCCAATACCATGCCTATACTCCAGCTATTGACAAATAAAAGAAGCGGATTGTCCTTAAGATCCTTGATCCGTTTCATATCAGATGTGCCCTGAATCCTGGTCACATCGATTTCATCCTTATTCTCGATCCAGCGGATATATTCGTATGGAAGCTTTTCAAGCCTTACTTCCACATTGTATTCATTTTCCAGACGGTAAGTCAATACCTCAAACTGCAGCTCTCCCACGACCCCTACAATGATCTCTTCCATTCCTGTATTAAACTCCTGGAAGATCTGAATGGCGCCTTCCTGGGCAATCTGGTTCACACCCTTGATAAACTGCTTTCTCTTCATGGTATCCATCTGCCGCACCCTTGCGAAATGCTCCGGCGCAAAGGTTGGGATTCCCTCATATTCGAATTTCTCACTGGACTTGCAAAGGGTATCTCCAATGGAAAAGATTCCAGGATCAAAGACTCCGATAATATCGCCTGCATAGGCTTCTTCCACGATCTTCCTGTCCTGGGCCATAATCTGCTGAGGCTGGGACAGGCGCAGCTTTTTGCAGCCTTGTACATGGTTTACCTCCATGCCTGCGTCAAACTTGCCGGATACGATCCGCATGAATGCAACGCGGTCCCGGTGAGCCTTATTCATGTTGGCCTGTATCTTAAATACAAAAGCGGAAAACTCCTCTTCAAAGGGGTCCACAACTCCTGTTGTGGTCAGCCTTGGAAGGGGAGAGGTAGTCATATTCAGGAAATGCTGCAAAAATGTCTCCACCCCAAAGTTTGTAAGAGCAGAACCGAAGAATACAGGAGACAAGTTTCCCTTGTTCACCCGGTCCATATCCAGCTCATCGCTGGCACCGTCAAGAAGTTCGATGTCTTCCATAAGCTGCCGGTGAAAGCCTTCTCCGATCAGCCCATCCACCTGGGCGTCTCCCAACTGGACCTCCGTTGCCTCCACTTCCTTCTGACCGTTCATAGATGCCCGGAATGTGGTTATGGTCTCTTTAAAGCGGTCATAAACCCCTTTAAATTCCCTTCCGCAGCCTATGGGCCAGTTGACCGGACAGGTCCTGATCCCAAGCACCTCCTCGATTTCATCCATCAATTCAAAAGGATCTCTTGCTTCCCGGTCCATCTTATTCACAAATGTAAAAATAGGGATATGGCGCATAACGCAGACTTTAAACAGCTTGATGGTCTGAGCCTCCACGCCCTTGGAACCGTCGATGACCATGACAGCGGAATCGGCCGCCATGAGGGTACGGTAGGTATCCTCGGAGAAATCCTGGTGGCCAGGTGTGTCCAGAATGTTGATACAGAATCCGTCGTAATTAAACTGTAATACAGAAGAGGTGACGGAAATACCTCTCTCCTTTTCAATCTCCATCCAGTCGGAAACAGCATGCTTGGCGCCCTTTCTTCCCTTTACAGTTCCTGCCAGGTTGATGGCTCCTCCATAAAGCAGAAATTTCTCTGTCAGCGTGGTCTTTCCCGCATCCGGATGGGAAATAATGGCAAATGTTCTTCTCTTTTTAATTTCTTCCGCTATATTCACAAAAATAGTTCCTCCAAATTTTACGTCTCAACTTGTCTATTGTATTATGATTCCAATCATAAGTCAAGATTCACTCTTCCATAGTCAAGCGGATATTCCCAATCTGCTCCGCTGCTTGATTCGGTTAAAAATTCGAAATCCAGGTCTTTGCAAGGGAAATCCAACTCTGACAGGAAGGTTCGAGAAGGGCCTCATTGGAGCCAGCGGTTTCCTCGTTGGCCAGGGACAGGCCATGGCCTCCCGAAGGATAAATATGGAGTTCAAAATTCACCCGATGCTTTCTCATGGCGTCAGCCAGGAGCAGGCTGTTTTCCAGGGGTACTGCAGCATCGGTGTAGGTATGCCACAGAAAGGTCTTTGGCATCTTTTCCGTTACAAACCGCTCCAGGGATACTGCTTCTGTTTCCTCCTTTGTGGCCTCCTGGCCTAACAGGCTTAAAACAGAGCCGGCATGTTTAAATTCCCCGCTTGTGATCACCGGGTAATTTAAGATCAGCCCATCGGGCCTCACTTCCTCGGGAGTCCGCTTTATGGCATCCCACACAAAATCCCTGTCCCAGAAAACCCCAAGGCTGCAGGCCAGATGCCCTGCAGCAGAAAATCCGCAGGCAATGATCCGGTTTGTGTCCACCTTCCACTCTGCCCCGTGCTCCCTGATAACAGCCACGGCTTCCCCAAGCTCTCTTAAGGAGGTAGGGAAACGGTTTGGATCCACGCTGTAGTCCAATACAAATCCATGACAGCCCATGGACATAAACTGCAGGGCTACAGGCTCGCTCTCCCGGTCCGATCTGCGGCTGTAACCGCCTCCGGGAAGCACGATAACCGCTGGGCGGAGTTTATCTGGATTTACGCTTATGCTGTCTAATAAATAACCGGTCAAACATGCAGGGCCGGTCACCTGTCCTGGTACAATGATCTGCCTTTTCTCAATTCTCATATTGTCTTACTCCTTCTTTCCCTCATTCCGACCGGAAAATATCTCATCCAGAATGCGATGGGCAAGCTTCTCCTTTGTCATCGTTTCCAAGGACAGCTCTTTTTCCCTGGTTATGATGGTGACTACATTGGTGTCCGTTCCAAAACCGGCTCCCGCCACCTTTAAGTTGTTGGCAACGATCATGTCCACATTCTTTTTATCCAGCTTTGCCCTTGAATTTTCCAGCATGTTCTGGGTTTCCATGGAAAAGCCGCAGAGGAACTGCCCTTCTTTCCTGTGATCTCCCAGGTACTTAAGGATATCGTCCGTCCGTTCCAGTTCTATAACCATTTCTCCGTCTTTTTTCTTTGTTTTTTCCCCATTCACGTGTTTTGGACGGTAATCTGCTACAGCAGCGGCCTTGATGACGGCATCCTGGGTTTCTCCTATAGCCGTGACCTCATCAAACATTTCCTTTGCGCTTTCAATCTCTATAAAGCCCACGAACCTGGGCTTTGGGATATCGGTTTTCCCGCTCACTAAGGTCACATCAGCCCCTCTGAGAGAAGCCGCTTTTGCAATTGCATACCCCATTTTTCCTGTGGAATGGTTGGTGATAAACCGGACCGGATCAATGGCTTCCCTGGTTGGACCGGCCGTAACCAGAATTTTCTTTCCTGCCAGATCCTTTTCAAAGCAGACCTCTTTTTCAATGAAGTCAAAAAGCACCTCCGGCTCCGGCATCTTTCCTGCTCCAATATCCCCGCAGGCCAGATACCCGAAATCAGGCCTTATGACTTCCATGCCATAGTTCTGGCAAATCTTTAAATTATCCTGAACAATGGGATTTTCGTACATATTGGTATTCATAGCAGGGGAAATGATCTTTTTGCATCTGCATGCCAGAGCCGTGGTAGTCAGCATGTCATCGGCAATCCCGTGGGCCAGCTTTGCAATCACGTTGGCGCTGGCCGGAGCGATCATCATCACATCGGCAAGCTTTGCCAGGGATACGTGCTCCACGTTGTACTGGAAATTGCGGTCAAAGGTATCTACCAGGCATTTATTGCCTGTCAATGTTTCAAAGGTAATGGGATTGATGAAGTTGGTGGCATTCCTGGTCATGATGACATGTACCTTGCAGCCTTTTTTAACCAGCATACTGGCAAGTCCGGCTATTTTATAGGCTGCAATGCTTCCTGTTACTCCCAAAATAATATTTTTTTCTTTCAGCATAAGTGCCTCCCGTTTGATGAGCCAAAGGCCAATCAAACTTCCTTGTTTTTCAAATTAAAATATGATACTCTACAGTATAGCACAAGAAAAAAAAGTTGGAAAGGAGTTCCCTTTATGATTTTGGCCATTGATATGGGAAACAGCAATATTGTCATAGGCGGCATTGACAATACCGGTATTTACTTTGTAGAACGGGTCACTACAAATCACGGAAAAACCGAGCTGGAATATGCGGTTAATATAAAAGATATTATGGAAATTCACGATCTTCCTCTCTCTTCCATAGAAGGGGCGATCTTATCTTCCGTTGTTCCGCCTCTTACGGATGTGGTCCTGGGGGCTGTTAAAAAAATAACTGGAAAAACGCCCATGGTGGTGGGTTCCGGAATGAAGACAGGACTTAACATCAAAATGGACAATCCCAAAACCGTGGGCAGCGATTTAATCGTGGATGCAATCGCTGCCTTAAATGAATATCCTGCCCCTATCATTGTCATTGACATGGGAACTGCCACTACCATGTCCGTCATTGACCATGAGGGCAACTACACCGGAGGCATTATATTTCCCGGCCTTGGAGTATCCCTGGATTCCTTAAGCAGCCGGGCCGCCCAGCTTCCTTATATCGGCTTAAACAAACCCACCAGGGTGATCGGCAAAAATACCATTGATTGTATGAAAAACGGAATCCTTTACGGCAATGCAGCAATGATCGATGGTCTTATCGACCGAATGGAGGCAGAACTTGGGACTTCTGCAAGCCTTGTGGCCACTGGCGGCCTGGCTTCCTCTGTCGTCCACCTGTGTTATCATAAAATTCATTATGACGACGCTCTCCTATTAAAGGGACTGCTGATTCTATATGAAAAAAATAAGCAGGATTAATAATGACCTAAAAACTGGAAATAAAATTTGATTCGCCTATCGTATAAAAGCCCTCGAATGAGTACATCATTCCTTTATGATAGTCAAATACCCCGCAGTAAGCTAAAAGGTATTTGACCCTTGCAGCTTTGACCAGATGCAGGAATGCAAACATTCCTGCCCATGGCTCATTGCTTGCAGGAATAAAGAATGATGCGGAGGGAAAGATATGTCTGGATACAAAGTAGAGATTTGCGGGGTCAATACTTCCAAACTGCCTCTTCTGAGCAACGAGGAAAAGGAAGTTCTGTTCAAACGAATTCTTGACGGGGATAAAAAGGCCAGAGAAGATTACATCAAGGGAAACTTAAGACTGGTTCTCAGTGTGATACAGCGTTTTTCCAGCAGTAGCGAAAACGTAGACGACTTATTTCAGATTGGCTGCATCGGTTTAATCAAAGCCATTGACAATTTTGATATTACACAGAATGTCAGGTTCTCCACCTATGCAGTACCCATGATTTTGGGAGAAGTACGGCGTTATCTTCGGGATAATAATTCCATCCGCGTCAGCCGCTCCCTGCGTGATACCGCTTATAAAGCAATCTACGCCAAAGAGAATCTGATGAAAAAGAACTTAAAGGAACCGACCCTGATGGAAATCGCAGAAGAGATTGGAGTCAGCAAGGAGGACATTACCTATGCCTTAGATGCCATTCAAAGCCCGGTCAGCCTTTATGAGCCGGTTTACTCTGACGGCGGAGACCCTCTTTTTGTCATGGACCAGATCAGTGACAAAAAAAACCTGGAGGAAAACTGGGTGGAGGACATCTCTTTAAATGAGGCCATGAGACGCCTTCCGGAAAGGGAACGACACATCATTGATATGCGCTTTTTCGAAGGAAAAACCCAGACTGAGGTGGCGGAAGAAATCCACATCAGCCAGGCACAAGTAAGCCGCCTGGAAAAAAATGCTTTAAAGACCATGAAGAATTACCTTTCATAGACATGATTTTCTTGGCACAATTTACTGAATAAAGGCCAAAGCCCCACAGCCCGGATTCCGTAAATCAGCCGCGAGGTAAGCCAATGATGAATTGACTTCCATGCAAAACATAAGCCCACCTTTCCAATCAGGAAGGCAGGCTTTTACATAATCATTTGTTGCTGCTCTCACTTCCCCTCTGATGGGTCCGTCTTCTGGCCATAATAAGCATTTGTCCCATGCTTTCTCAGATAATGCTTATCCTGAAGCTCCTGAGGTGCAGGGGCCACATCCGGATTGATCTGCCGGCACCGGCAGGCCATCTTTGCTACCTCTTCCAGAACCACTGCATTGTGAACGGCTTCTTTGGGTCCCTTTCCCCAGGTAAAAGGGCCATGATTTTTGCAGAGACAGGCCGGTACCGCCATATATTCCTTATCCCTGAAATAGTCTGTGATCAGAAGTCCCGTGTTTTTCTCATAGCCTTCCTCAATCTCTTCCTTTGTCAGGCAGCGCAGACAGGGTACTTCTCCGTATATGTAATCCGCATGGGTGGTTCCGTAGCAGGGGATCCCCCGGCCGGCCTGGGCCCAGCTAGTGGCCCAGGAGGAGTGGGTGTGTACGATTCCTCCCACCTTTGGGAATGCCTTATAAAGTTCCAGATGAGTGGCTGTATCAGAGGAAGGGTTATACCTGCCTTCTATCTTTCTCCCATCCAGATCCATGACCACCATATCTTCCGGCTTAAGCTCACGATAATCAACTCCGCTGGGCTTAATGACAAACATGCCAGTTTCACGGTCAATGGCGCTGACATTACCCCAGGTAAATGTGACGAGCCCATACCTGGGAAGATCCATATTGGCTTCATAAACAAGCTGTTTTAAGGCTTCTAACATGTGTTACCTCCTATGGCGTAAGTGTGTACATGGCAATTTCATTGACTCCATGATTAGTGGATATGAGAATCTCTTTCCCGTCTTTTGTATATTTATATACATTGGCAGGGCCGCAGTCCCGGTCCAGTATCTGAACCTCATAGGAAGCCTGGGCGGGATCATAAGTGAAGGCCAGAAGATTGCGCTCCCCGCTCCGGTGGCCGATGATCAGGGCCGGCTTTCCGTACACCATGCCGCCGAAAATGGCATGATTGAATTCAGCCGGACCATCATAAACATAGATCTCCTTATACTTCCCGTCTGCTTTCTTCCAGATGCTGATCCTATCCCCGTGGAATGGGGATATAACCGCTAATTCCTTTTCCCCGTCTTCGTCAAAATCCACCAGAACCGCATCACTGGCCGCCGTCTCTATCAACTGCCGGATCTCCCAGGACCCTGAGGGCTGCTCCGGGGGAATGAACTGGTAAACGCCGCTGTCAGAAGATATAATGCTGGTCTGAAGACCACAGTCCTCCACTTTATAATACCCATGGTTTTTTAACATACCATCCTTGATCACTTCCAGCCTGATCTGATGGGTTTCGTCAAATCCACTTAAATCCTCCGGCAGGACCGCTCCATAGACCTTTCCCGGGGAAGACCAGTCGTCCTTGAATTCATGACCTGATTTTAAGGTACACGCGATCAAATAGTTGGTGCCGTTTCGTTCCATGATATGAAACCGGTGTACAAAGGGCAGGTCCACTAAAGTCCTTACTTCCCAGCCTCTCTGTTGGTTAGGAGTCACTATGACGATTTTTGCTTCCTTGGAATCATTGGGAGAATAGAATTTATGAGTTGCCAGAAACTGTCCGTCTGTCCCCGGGACCTGAACCATGGTCATCACACCTCCCGGCTCCGTCCAGATGGTATCCTCTAAATTGCAGTCTGTGTCAAACAACAGGCAGCGGTCCACCTTTTCCGCCGCAACCAGAATGTGATCGGTTCCTTTGTATCGAAGCGGTGCTATGGAATAACATTTCGTAAGATTTTCCATGACCTTTTTTTTAACCTTCATTATGTCTTCTCCTCTTTACTCCTGTTCCATCAATATCCTGGACATTTTAAGGTTTGCCGCAACTAAGTCTTCCTTCCAGGACGGGCTTCCTGTGTACCAGAACTCTGTTACATATTTCCTCACTCCAAGGTTCCAGGCCGTCTCAATGGCTTTTTTAAAATCCACATGGCCCTCCCCGTATGGAACCTCACGGAATATGCCCGGTTTTGTCTCTTTTAAATGCATGGCTGCCAGCCGCCCGCTTCCAAGCTTTAAGTCCTCCAGTACATCCGTTCCATAGGCGAATGCGGCATTTGTTATGTTCCCTATATCAGGATAAACGTTTAAATATACAGAGGAGACCTGCTTTACATACTTCATGGCCTTTTCCACCGTATTCATGAATCCTGTCTCCATGGTTTCAAATCCAAGCACCACTCCGGCGCAGGCAGCCATATCGGCAACTTT
The DNA here is from genome assembly GCF_054772055.1 of Lacrimispora brassicae. Lineage (NCBI taxonomy): Bacteria > Bacillati > Bacillota > Clostridia > Lachnospirales > Lachnospiraceae > Lacrimispora > Lacrimispora brassicae. Next base: position 91,302 of record NZ_BRYH01000031.1, read on the forward strand.
TTTTAAGTTATCCTCAAAATACCGCCTGGTTTCATCATCAGATTCTTCATAGTACACATCGTATCCGGCCAGTTGGATGATCCTGATCCCCAGATCCGATGCCAGTTCTATGGCTTTGCTCATGATCTCCATGCTTTTTTTCTTTACTTCCGGGTCATGGCTTCCCAGAGGAAACTTCCGGTGTCCGCTAAGGCACATCGTCCCTATGGGAATCCCTGCGGCCTTCATCAGTTTTATCAGTTCTAACCGTTCCTTTGAAGTCATTTCAAGACGTCCCAGCTTTTCATCCGTTTCGTCTACACTCATTTCTAAGAAATCAAAACCGGCGCTTTTTGCAGCATCCAGCTTTTCTTTCCAGCTTAATTCAGACGGCATTGACTTTTCATACAATCCAAGCGTATAGGTTTTCACTTAAAAACCTCCTTTTTTCACCTGGTGGATCTCCACTCCAGCCTCCTTAAATTCTTTTAATATCTCTTTAGGTGCCTTTTCATCAGTGATCAAATGCTGAACTTTATTTATGCTGCAGCTTGAAAAGCTGCTGTTCTTTCCTATTTTCGTATGGTCGGCCAGGATGTACAGCTCATTTCTCGTGTGCTGGATCATCAGTTCGTTAAGACACACCTCATTCATGATCTCCGTGGTCATTCCGGACATGACGGAAATGCCTGAACACCCCATAAATGCCTTTTTTGCATAGATATTCTGAAGATTCCTGACCGCAAGATCTCCTACCATGGCTTCTTTGGGATAGCGAAGCTCACCTCCGGTGAGAATGATATTTACCCCGGTTCCATGTTCACTGTTGATCGCCTTTCCATTGTTGGTTATGACCGTAACATTCCTGGCCTTAATGTATTCCAATATCTGCAAGGCAGTGCTGCTTGTGTTTATAAACAGCGTGTCATTGTCTTCCACCAAAGTTGCAGCATAGCTGGCAATTAACCGCCTGTAAAGTAATATTTCATTTGCTTGTGCAGGGCCTTTTTCAATGGGAATGGCACCGCCGTGACAGCGCTTTAAAAGCTTCCTGTCTTCCAGATACTGTAAATCTCTCCGGACGGTTATTACAGAAATCCCGCATTGCTCTGCCAAGCTGCCCACGGACACCTTGGGACTGTTTCTTACAATATCTAATATATGCTCTCTTCTTTCCTCCACAAGGGCATATTCTCTTTTCATCGGCTCACCTGCACTTTTATCAATATTTGATCACTGTTGCGATCCACAGTTTATGGGATACCGTCTGCCGGATTAATCCCCGGCAGACGAAAATTTATTGATTAATCTTCCTGAATGATCCCCTGCTCTTTTAACTTGGTTTCGATCTCCGGAGCTGACATCACATTTTTAAGTCCGACCACCTTAATGCCTTTTTTCTCAGCGTCAGCAAACATGTCCTTAAAGTTCTGGGCGCAAACCACCACGTCATACTGGGGAGCTGACCCTTTTCCTTCGGAAAGAGCGCAGTGATGGACCTTTGTTGCCTTGATATTATGCGTTTTCAGCACCTTTTCCAAAGTCATCTGAGCCATCAGGCTAGAGCCTGCCCCATTTGCACAACACACCAAAAAGCTTAAATTTTTACCTGCCACGATGAAAACCCTCCTTAATCTCGTTTATTCTTTTTTTGCCTTCATTTCTTTATACGCTTCATAATCCTCTGTCATAAGGAAATAACCTTTTTTATCTTTCCAATACTGGATCTGCGGAATGGCCAGCAGCGCAAACAGTACGATTCCAATACCAATATAGCTTAAATACTTCATGACCACGGTAAATATCGGCCATATGACCGCCCAGTCCCACATTCCCAGGTATCCGCCGTAAGCTGCCATGCCTACCCAGCCTGCGATAAATGCAGAACCGAATACCTGGCACAAACCGGACAGGAAGGGAAGCACCAGTGCCGCCTTAAATCCGCCCTTTTCATTTGCAAAAACACCGATGGTAGCATTATCAAAGAACACAGGAACGAAACCGCATATAACCAGTACCGGACTCTTTAACAGGATCAGCGCCGTAATGGCCAGGATCTGCCCGACAAAGCCTGCTAAAAATCCCAAAGTCACGGCATTGGCCGCACCAAAGCCAAAGATTACGGCACAGTCCACTCCCGGAACAGAGCCTGGGAGAATTCGTTCTGCAATTCCCTGGAAGGATGCTGTCAGCTCCGCCACAAAGGTACGCACACCTAACTGCAGAATTGCCAGATACACCGCAAAATATAAACAGGTCTGAAGGACATAGAAAAACATGCTTGCTCCTTCTTTCATAAACTGTCCTTCAACCAGATAATCCCTGCCAAGGATACAGAGGATCGCTCCGAAAAACACAACCATTAAGATGGAAGTACAAACCATATTGTCGTTAAAGATGGACATAAAACCAGGCAGCTCAATATCTTCGATTTTTTTAACTTCTTTTCCGTTGTTCCTCTTATTTTCTTTTCCGAACAGCTTTCCTGCAAGATAATAGCTGACTGCAACACCGAACATCTGCTGATGAGCCAGACAAAAGCCGGCCCCATCCGTAACCTCCTGGCAGGGCTTTATGGTCAGGTTTGAACCTACCGCCCAGTAAGCTCCTAAAAGAAGGGCCATTACTGCCAGCATGGCAACTCTTCCATTTAACAGGAAGGGACAGGCAAACATGATCAGCCAGTATGCAGTGGCAGCCTGTTGGACCTGAACATTGCCGGTGGTAAACAGGGCCCGGAGCTTGGTATATTTAGAGAAACGCACAAGAAGAATGTTCACGATAAATGCAATAAACAACAGGATCATTGCATCACCGAATCCTTTTCCAAACACTTCCCCAACCCCTGCCGTAACGGCATTCTGGCCAAAATAAGGGTCTATTACCATGGCATTTATATGGAATCTGTCCTTTAGTCCTACCAGTACCGGCCGGAAGTTATTGACCAGTCCGCCGGAACCAACCATTAAAATCAAATAGCCTACGATCGCTTTTAAAGTCCCAGCCAGTATATCATACCACGGTTTTCTCAGCAAGATATAACCAATCATAACGATCAAACCTATCATAAATGCCGGCTGCTGTAATACGTTTGTGGCAAAAAAAGTCCATACCTTCATTAAAATATCCATTGTATTATCCCCTTTTCCTTAATCCAAATATCGTTCCTGAATCCGCAGCAAATCCTCTGAATCTTTGGCTTTTTTAAGTTCCCCGATCACTTCTTCATTGCCAAGCAGCTCCGATAGCCGGCTCATATTGTCCAGATGCTGATCCGGGTTACAGGAGGCCAGTGTAAAGAAAAGCTGGGCATCCTTTTCCGGGTCCTCCGCATCAAAGCTGACCGGCTTTTCCAGTTTCATGAAGGCGATGGTGGTTTTATGTACACCTTCTGCGCCCTCCTGGGAATGAGGCATTGCAATATCCGGCAGAACAATGATATAAGGACCGTATTTTTTAATGCAGGCAATGATTTCTTCCTTGTAATTTGCTTCTACCGTCCCATCCTCTTCTAAGCACTCACAGCTCATCCGGATGGCATCCTCCCAATTTTTTGCTTCTCTGGCAAACTTATAATGTTTCTTCTCCACAAAATCTCTCAGCATATTTTCTCCTTTTTCCAGATTACAAAAGTGAACGGAACGGAATATTCTGAGGCGCCTCAAAGCAATCCTCAAAGCCTCTTTTATGGTGGTAAGCCAGCTTGTCCTTATCTGTTGGATAGACGTATTTTCCACCTACCTCCCAGAAAAAGGGATGGAACTTATAATCCAGCCGGTCTTTCTTCATGTGGTAAAGCACCTTGATTTCGTTCACATCCGCCATGAAGTTGGTCCATACATCATAATGGATAGGGATTACCACCTTACACTTTAAAGCCTCTGCCATGCGGAGGATGTCGCAGGAGGTCATCTTATCGGCCATTCCCACGGGATTTTCTCCATAAGAGCCAAAGGCTACATCAATGTCATGATCCTTTCCATGTTTTGCAAAATAAATGGAGTAATGGGAATCCCCACTGTGATAAATATTGCCGCCAGGAGTTTTGATCAGATAATTTACTGCTTTTTCATCCATATCCATAGGGCACTTCCCGGTCAGCTCCTCCCGGTCAGAGCCGGTAGAATCTGTTGTTACAAGACAGGTCCTGTCAAAGGAATCCAGAGCCACGATCTCAACATCCTTGATCCTGATGCGGTCTCCAGGCACCACTGTTATGCAGCGGTCCGCCGGAACCCCCCATTTCTGCCACAGCTCCACAGATTTTTTAGGGCCGATGAAAGGAACCGGAATCTCTTTTCCATTCTCATCTACTGTCGTTATGTTGCTTTGTATTACATGGGCGGCATATTCCGGGCTCATGTGATCCTGGTGGTAATGGGTTGCAAGCACAGCGTCTACATGCTTAACGGCAAACGGGTCGATTACAAAAGGCACTGCCCTTAAATTAGGCTGCATGGCTCTTGCACCACACATATTTGCCATCTGATGACCCACAGCCATCTTTCCGTTTCCATGAGATCGTTTTCCGTTTCCGCACCATAAATCCACGGTAAGGTTGCAGCCGCCCGGAGTTTTAAACCACACGCCGGTACAGCCCAGCCACCACATGGCCACTGTCCCAGGTTCCACTGTCTCATTTTCAATTTCCTCATTGAGCCAGGTTCCCCATTCAGGGAACGTGCTCATGATCCAGCTTTCCCTTGTGATTTCTTCCATTTTGCTCATCCAAACATCCTCCTTTGCTTTTATGATCGTTTAATGATCGTTATTGTGCACTTTTCTTCTTTTCAAGTAGATAATATCACTATAACGTAAGTTTTTCAAGAGCGTTTAATGATCGTTTTAATATTATATGTTTGTTTTCTATTTTTTGTTTATTTTATATATTTTAAACCAAATTATTTGTGCATATTTTTATATTAACATTTTTTATTATGTTTCAAAATACATTTTTCCATATTTTTTCATACTATTCAATCTTATAATTGTAATTTTTATTCCATTTAGTCATTTTATAATATTATTATATAATCGAAACTACTTCCAGGGCATTGTAAGAATCTGGTTTAAAAACAATAAAAAAAGACCCCATGCAGACAGCCGGATCTAATGATAAAATCTTACGAACTGCCTGCAGAAGGTCCATTCCATAAAGGAATAAGCCCGCCTTTCCACATAAAAAGGCAGGTCTATATCACATAATAATAAAGCGGATATTCGCAATCCGCTTTGCTACTTGCTTACAGCGTGCTCCGCTCCACCTGGCATAACCGAGCAGCAGCTACCGCTGCTTGTCAGGTGGATCTTGTACTCCACCTGACACAAGCAAGTCCCCACCCCCACTTAATGCTTTTCGCATTTAAAGTGGTGGTGGGGACTTACTTGATTCAGTTAAAATCCGGTAACATCCTTTGGTATGGTGAATTCCACTGCGCCCATGTATCCCGGCGCTACTTCATATTCATCAAATGCGATCACGATCTCACCTTTTTCATTAAAATAAAAGCTCTCATCTCCGGTGATCTGGCTGAATTCATCTACAAAATCCTCTCCGGTATTATAAAAGTATATCTTGGAATCATCCGCTGCCATCTGTTCTGCCATCTGCTTTTTAATGTTATCGCTGATCGCGGTAATGTAGTCCGGCTTATCCTTCATTAAATCCTTTAAGGACACTACATTTCCGGTTTCTTTGTTAATAGTGAAGATTTTCACAGACTCCGCTCCGCTGGCCATGATAACCGTTGTATTGATCCGCAGGGAAAGGTATTTATCGTTGTCCGTCACAACATCATAACTGGAGGTCACGGAATAGTGGCCGTCCCCTGCCAGATCTCCGGCCACCTGCTTTTCATATTCTGAAATCAGTTGATTGGCATACTCTTCAATGGAACGGTTTACCTTGTCATTGTCTTTTTCATTGATAGAAACCTTGGGAATATCAATCTTTGCTTCATAATTCTGTTTGGTGTCCTCAAAGGTGCGAAAAGTAACAACCTTTGCGATTGCCCCAAGGACGGGGATATCCTCCATGGCGTTTGCGGTAACCGGGCTGGCATTTGCCATAATTACAATGGCGGCCATTGCCGCAGCCCCTGTCATTACTGTTCGTTTTGTCATCTTCATCATATGAATTCTCCTCTTTTCCTTTTTTGCTTTCTCAATTCCTGCCATGATGCCCCCACGGGCGGCCTCCGGCACAGGGATGTGATTGTATTCCTCTTTTATCTTCAACAGTTTATCCTTGTCACTGTGTTCCATAACAACTGCTCCTTTCTTTCTAAGTAGCCTCCGGTTCCAGCACAATCTTCAGTTTCTTAAGCGCCCGGTAAAGCCTGGCCTTAACGGTGCTTACGTTCATTTCCAGAATTTCAGCGATTTCTTCCAGCTTCCATTCCTCTATATATTTTAAAATCACGATGGTACGGTCCTTTTCCTCTAAGGAACTTAAAAGCTCTAAGTAATCATCCTCTTTATAATGATCCTCATGGGGGAGCTCCACCTGGTCAAAGCTTACGCTTTCCCTTTTATGCCTCCTCATAAAGTCAATGGATGCATTTATGACAATCCGGTAAATCCAGGTAGACAGAAAGGATTCTTCTCTCAGCTTCCTGCACTCCTTTATTACCCGGTATGCACTCTCCTGAACAATATCCAGGGCATCCTGTTCATTTTTTACATAGCTGTACGCAAGCCGGTAATACGACTCATAATTTTTCAAGAGGATCCGTTCCGCCTCCGCCTCAATCTTTTGTTTCATTTTCTCCTCCTCTCTGGGGTTCTATCTATTAGACGTATTATAACTCAATAAAAGTTGCATGTTTACAAAAAAAGAAAAGACTCTCAGGAGCCTTTCCTTTTTTCAGCTAAAATATGTCACTCAAACCGTACAATTTCTTTTTTCAGCCTCTTCATGATCTTCTTTTCCAGCCTGGATATGTAGGACTGGGAAATCCCCAATAAATCCGCCACTTCCTTCTGGGTCATTTCCTCTCCTTCCTCATCCGTTAATCCAAACCGCAGCTCCACGATCTTCCGTTCTCTTGGGCTTAAGCGGCTGATGGCAGTATTAAGAAGGTTTCGTTCCACCTCAGTTTCTAAATCCTTATAAATCACATCCTCCTCTGTTCCGAGAATATCTGATAAAAGGAGTTCATTGCCATCCCAATCCACATTCAAAGGCTCATCAATGGAAACCTCCATCTTTGTCTTATTGTTCCGGCGCAGGTACATGAGTATTTCGTTTTCAATGCAGCGGGAGGCATAGGTTGCCAGCTTAATGTTTTTATTGGGATTAAAGGTATTGATGGCCTTAATAAGCCCGATGGTACCTATGGAAATCAAATCTTCCACCCCAACACTGGTGTTATCAAATTTCTTTGCTATGTAGACCACAAGGCGGAGATTATGTTCAATTAACTCTGCTTTTGCCCTCTGGTCGTCATCGCTGCCAAGGAGGCCAATGATCTGCGCCTCTTTTTCATTGTCCAGAGGCGGAGGAAGGATATCCGCTCCCCCTATGTAATGGACCTCTCCCTGGTTCGGCATCATCAGCGTTTTAAATGTTGGAATTGCCTTAAACTGAAAACGGTTTGGTACGGATACTTTTATAATCATGTGATAATCTCTCCTTTACATCATTCACTCACTCTTCATGCAGCAGCATCTGATACTCTCCATTTTTGGATAATGCTTTTTTGCACACGGCCACCAGAGGCCTTTCAATCACCTTCACTTCATCCCCTTGACGTACCTCCATCTCATCTAAAAAGATTCCGGGCAGTACGCCGTCACTTTTCCCGACACTTCCAAAGGGAATATAGATGACCTCCGACACGCTTTCGCAAAGTTCCCGGACGGCCTCATAGGTCACAACATGAACGGCACGGCGGCTCACCGGTTCATACAGCCTGTTTCCTGTATCAAGCAGCGCCGTTACGACCTTTTTCTTCCCCCTGTAATGCATGGTAACTTCATAAAAATTGCTTTTTCCCTTTAGAATGGCGGAAATCTGCCGCAGAAAACAGCGGATTCCAAAGTAAGTACCCGCTGCTAAAAAAATCAACCGGTAAAAGGGCATGGCCTCCTGGCCATTTCCTCTAAGAATCTGTTCTATATAATAGCCGGCCTTCGTATGCTGATATAGGGCATCCATAATTCCTGCTACTGTAACTGCAGACAGATAAAGAGCCCCTACTGCCTTCCCGATTTCCTTTGGTCTTTTTACGTCGAAAGCCGTCATCACCATCAAGGTGCTTACTGCCAAATAGGTTATTACCATTTCAAGCCACAGGGGTAAAAATGGAAAAACGGCAGCAAATACAGCCCACGCTGCCCCCAAAATAGCCCCAAGAATCATTCTCCACCATATAAGGCGGTACTTCAGACCCCGTCTCACAATGGATAATACCAAAAAATCCATGGCAAAATTAGTTAAGAACAACACATCAATGTACAGGTTTATTTCCGTCGCCGCTTTCACCTCCCGCCCTGTACGAACATTATAGCCAGTAAGCCATTCAGAATTTGTCAAAACCATGGGGATGATTCCAATTTTTTATCGCCTTTTTCCATCCTGACACGGCATTTGCCGACAGATTCTTACAGACCACACGTTCCCCCTTCGCCCTTCCAGCCCCTCTTCCTGACAAATGGACAAAATAAAAAAGGGAGGCTTTCTCCCGTACTGCGCAAGAAAAAACAGCCGGACACAGCATTTTCTGCCATGTTCGACTGTTTTTCACATTCTATTCCAGATTGTCGATTTTTCAAGATGGAGATTTAAGAAAGCTGTGAAAGCCTTTCCTTCACCTGATCCATCATCTGAGCATATTTCTCAAGCTTTGCCTTTTCCTCTTCAATCTTGGCCGCCGGAGCCTTGCTGACGAACTTCTCGTTCTTAAGCATCCCCTGAACCCGGGCCAATTCCTTGCCTAATCGCTCTTCTTCTTTCTTTAAGCGCTCGATCTCTTTTTCAATATCCACTAACTCTGCAAAAGGCATGTAAATGACTGCCTGATGGATCACTGCGGATACCGCATCGTCCGCTATGCCGTTTTTATCCTTCTGCAAATATACTTCACCGGCATAACCCAAAGTGGCAAAGAACACCTTGCTGCGTTCAAAGATATCAAGAATTTCCTGATTCTCAGAAACAACATAAACCTTTGCTTTTCTGCTTGGGGGAACATTCATGGAAGTGCGCACGTTCCGGATCCCTCTTACGGCTTCCTTGATTGTTTCAACCCCATGTTCCTCAGTTTCAAAGCTCCATTCCTCCCGGTACTCCGGCCAGTTGGAAATCATGATGGACTCTTCTTCCTCCTGCAGGTTGCAGAAGATCTCTTCCGTGAGGAAAGGCATATAGGGATGAAGGAGCTTTAAGGAGTTGATCAGCACGGTTTTTAACGTCCAGATGGCCGCCGCCTTTGTCTTATCCTCATCATCCCACAGCCTTGGCTTCACCATCTCAATATACCAGTCGCAGAATTCCTCCCAGATAAAGTCATAAACCTTCTGAAGGGCAATTCCCAGTTCATACTTATCCATATTTTCCGTCACATCCTTAGCAAGGGTGTTCACCTTGGACAGGATCCATTTATCTGCAACGGTAAGTTCTGAAAGCTCTGCCTTTGCATCCGGCGCTTTTTCAATATTCATCATAATGAAACGGGACGCGTTCCATACTTTATTGGCAAAGTTTCTGCTGGCTTCCACACGCTCCCAGTAGAAACGCATGTCATTGCCAGGGGCATTTCCGGTAATCAGGGTCATGCGAAGGGCATCGGCTCCGTACTTTTCGATGATCTCCAGAGGATCGATCCCGTTTCCTAAGGATTTGCTCATCTTGCGGCCTTCGGAATCTCTTATGAGGCCATGAATGAGCGCCGTATGGAAGGGAAGCTCTCCAGTCTGCTCAATTCCGGAAAATACCATTCGCATTACCCAGAAGGGAATAATGTCGTATCCTGTAACCAGCACATCGGTGGGGTAGAAATATTTCAAATCCTCTGTTTCTTCCGGCCAGCCTAAGGTGGAGAAAGGCCAGAGAGCGGAGGAAAACCAGGTATCAAGGGTGTCCTCATCCTGAGTGAGATGGGTTCCTCCGCATTTGGGACATAGGTTGGGAACCTCTTTTGACACGACGATCTCCCCGCACTGGTCACAGTAATAAGCCGGGATGCGGTGTCCCCACCACAACTGCCTGGAGATGCACCAGTCACGGATATTTTCAAGCCAATGAAGATAGATCTTATCAAATCTCTCCGGAACGAATTTCAGCTTTCCTGTTTTTACAACCTCAATCGCCGGCTTTGCCATGTCTTCCATCTTGACGAACCACTGCTGTTTTACCATAGGCTCTACAGTGGTCTTACAGCGGTCATGGGTTCCTACCGCATGGGAATGAGGTGTCACCTTTACCAAAAGGCCCAGCTCCTCAAGATCCTTTACCATTGCCTTTCTGGCCTCATACCGCTCCATGCCGTCATACTTGCTGCCTGGAAGGTTGATGGTTGCATCATCATTCATGATGTTGATTTCAGGAAGGCTGTGCCTCTTTCCTACCTCAAAGTCGTTGGGGTCATGGGCCGGGGTGATCTTCACGCAGCCGGTACCAAATTCTTTATCCACATAGGTGTCTGCTATAACCGGTATTTCACGGTCTGTAAGGGGAAGCTTCAGCATTTTTCCTATTAAGTCCTGATAGCGCTCATCTTCCGGATTGACTGCCACAGCAGTATCTCCAAGAAGGGTTTCCGGCCTTGTGGTGGCAATCTCCACAAACCTGCCTTCTTCTCCTGCAATGGGATAATTGATATGCCAGAAGAAACCGTTCTGGTCCTCATGCTCCACTTCTGCGTCGGAAATAGAGGTCTGGCATACCGGGCACCAGTTTATGATGCGTGAGCCCTTGTAAATATAGCCTTTTTCGTATAAACGGATAAAAACCTCCTGCACAGCCGCAGAACAGCCTTCATCCATGGTAAAACGCTCTCTGTCCCAATCGGCAGAAGAGCCCATCTTGTGAAGCTGGTTGATGATCCGTCCGCCGTATTCTTTTTTCCAGTCCCAGCATTTTTCCAGGAACCCTTCCCTGCCCAGTTCCTTTTTGTCAATTCCCTGGTTCTTTAAGCTTTCAATTACCTTGACTTCCGTAGCAATGGCCGCATGGTCCGTGCCTGGCTGCCAAAGGGCCTCATACCCCTGCATCCTCTTATAACGGATCAGAATGTCCTGCATGGTGTTATCCAGGGCATGACCCATGTGAAGCTGTCCCGTAATATTGGGGGGCGGCATCACAATGGTAAAGGGTTTTTTATCCTTGTTGGGCTGTGCACGGAAATACTTCTTCTCCAGCCATTTCTCATAAAGCTTGTCTTCAATCCCTGCCGGATTATAGGTTTTTTCCAATTCTTTCATTATTTTCTCCTTCCTGCTTCTATTGATTCCCCTAAAACAAAGACTCTTGCGCCGGAGCGCGGCTGCTTCAGCAGCCATACTGCCTTTGGGCGGAGTGTGTATCCATAGCGGAGCGCTTTTTGATTCATAAGACATAATTTCCTATGAATTAAAAAAAGCCCTCTGCATCCTCAGGATGCAAAGGGCGAATCAACGCGGTACCACCTTTATTCATATGGCAGAATCTGCCATACCTCACACGGCCTGTAACGCAGCCACGCGTGAAAGCCTACTGAATCTTTCGTTTTCAGCCTTCCGGTTCTGAAGCTACCTTCCGCATACACTTCCTTAACCATCTTTCAGCCGGTGGATGGTTTTCTCTTTCAGGGTTATAAGCGTACTCCTCTTCTTCTCTACCTTTTCCTTATTCTTGCCCATGCTTTTTGGGCATAGAGGGATATCCTCAGGATGTTTCCTTATACCTTGTAATGATAGTGTTTTTTTACGGATTTGTCAAGACATAATATTTCTGTATTCCTGTTTCCACTTCTGGATAAGCTCACTGGCCCCCTGGAAACGCTTGATCGGGTCCTTTTGAAACAGCCGTTCCAGCTCCTGAAGGCTGTCTGCCTGAGCCGCCAGAGCTTCCGCACGTTCCTTTTCCCCTTGGCACTCTTCTCTTAATTCATCGGTAAGGAGAGCCTGAAACCGTTCATTTAACACCAGTCCCGGATTCCACTGGGCCAGATGGCATATCCTTTTTAAAACCTCACCGTTTTTCGCCAGATCAAAGGATTTCTGATATGCCTGGCAGGCTTTGTCCGTCATAAACAGCCTTGCATAAGCCGCTCCCAGGTTATTATGGATTTTAGCCTGAAAAGCATCATCCATCCGGTCCCCTTTGGGAAGGTCAAGGATCCGGCCGTATTCAGCCACAGCCTTTCCATATTGTTTTCTGGAAAAGAGGTAATCCGCCTTTGCCTTTAAAAATTCCGGAGCAGGCATCCGGCGGAAAGCGGCTAAGCTCTGCCGGAACCGGCTGACCTGATCAGCAGTATAATAGTCACATTCATGGAGGATCATGGTAAGAAGCTCATCCGGCTCCTCGCCGCTCTGCTGCCACTTTTCCAGCCTGGCAGCCAGAAAGGCCATATCCAGGTCCTCTCTGATAAACCGGATCAGATTGTTATCCACAAATTGATCCATTACCAGAAGGGGATTGTTATAAATCACATAGCAAAGCTCCTGGGAGGAAAACAGGCGGATTCCCAGGCCCTCAAAATAAAAGGGGTGTTTGACCGGCTCCTGCCGGCAAAGAATCAGACTCATAGCATAACCTCTTGCCTTATTACGGCCTCGGTGGCCGGAAATAATTCACCAAAGCCTTTGTCCTTCAGTACCACTGCCATGGTTTTTTCATCCAGAAATCCAAAGCTGATCCCTATGCGCAGGGTCTTGTCCAGCCGGTGGGGAAACCCTTCCAGCGGAATCTTCACCAGCCGCTTCTGTTTGGGATCCATAGGCGTTACCATAAATTCCACATAATCCTGATGATCCACAATAAGATCCACGGTGCTCTTAGCTTCATACCAGCTATCTCCGGCGGCGGCCACCACCAACTGGCTTTCCCGTTCCTTGTGGAGTACCCGCATGGAAACAGTGGAATGAAGCCGTCCCTGGCAGATGCAGGTAAAGGGATATGCAGTCTTGTCCTCAAGATGATCCATTCCCCTAAAAGCCGCGCCCCTGGCAAACAGCTCCGGTTCCATATAGACCTTTCGCCTGGAGCAGAGGACCTTCATGGAATCCCCCGCCCATTCGTGACTCTCAAAGCCTTTTCCCGTCAGGAATATGGAGGAAAATAATTTCTTCTGGAGAAGCCGTTCCGCACAGGAGCTTAAGATTTTATCCGCCAGCTTTCCTCCGGAAGGCGTGTCCAGAATATCCAGATTAAAGCTTTCCTCCAAAGCCTCATCCTCCGCGATCACCACCGCCTTGCGAAGGCCTCTCTGCACCTTTAGCTCATGGTAGTGAAACGCGTCTTCCGATAAGTCAAACACACCTACCTGATTGCTCCAAACCTCTTTTTTCTGGCTGAGGGCATAATACACAAAGCTTTCCGTGTGGCTTATGATGTGCACCCGTTCTCTTGGGATCTCCAGATAGTCGGCGCAGTACATAAGTGCATCCATGAGCTTTCCATCCACCTTCTGCATGGTGACCACCAACTGCTTCACCTCTTCGCAGAAGAATTCCTCCATGGGAAGCTTTAATATCTTTTTCAAAAACATTTTTAAAAGGTCAAGACCTTTGTATTTGGTCCCGCCCAGGGTCGCGGTCCCTTCTTTCCTAACCATTTTTATCAGCTTGTCTACAATAATGCCTTCGCCTACAAGGGTATAGGCATAAGCCTCCTCCCCTACAAACCAGGCATCTTCATCCTTTTTCCTGCAGATGACTGTAGGAATGCACCATGATTTTTCCCTGTCATGGCAGCATATGCGGGTATAGGCATCGCAAAGGTCAAGCCCTATTATCAGTCCGTCCATTGACAGCCCCCTTATCTTATATCAGTGGAAATAATTCTTCTGCAGCCGCATTCTTTTTTAAATACTCCTGCATCCGCTTTTTTAGCCCGTTTTCATCCTTTAAGCTTAAGGACAGGCTCATTTCGTTTAAGCAGGCAAACCTGCTGTCCGAATCCTTTAAAGAGCCTCCGGCATCGCAGCTAACGCTGCCCTCTTTTTTCACGACCCACGTTTCCTCTATGAGTTCTCTCACCTGGTATTCCATGATCTCGCCTTCAAACAATATTTTCTGCTTGACGAAAACCCCCTGGTACATACGGGAAATATCTTCGCTGCGGAATTCCTCTTCATCGGGAAGAATCCTCACCTTAAGCTCCACCTTGGAATCCCGGTCCCCGCAGTACTGGATCATGGCCTTGTCCATGATATCCTCCGGCATTGGGACATATTTTGCAAGAGCCTTAAAATACGGGAACACAAACCCCTCTTCCAGAAGAAAGGATACTGTATTCCAGCACAGCTTCTGCTGCTCCTCGTCAAGGGCAGAAAGCTGGGAATAATACTTTGTTATTGCCAGCAGATAGATGGTGGGAAGCCGGCCTTTTAAGGAAGCGGCCTGGACCGTTCCTTCCAGATAGGCAAAAACCTTTTCCTCCGGCTCCTTATCCTCCATAAAGTACTCTGTACACTTAATAGTGAAGTAAGCCTTTACGATCATATCGCCGGTTTCCTTACGGCTTCGGTAGAGGCCAAACACCTTATCAAGCTTTGAACTGCAGCCGGAAAACATCATCTGGGCCGTCAGGCGCTCTTCCAGATCGTATGTTTCCACATGCTCGGCAACTCCCTTCATAAGTACATGATACATCTGTTCCGTCAAGCCATTAAAATGCTCGCATAAGTAATCAAGGATTACGCCGTCACTTTTTCCTTCCTTGAAAACATCGTAAGCCAGATGCAAAAGCAAAGGATCCTCGTCGAACAGATTTTTAAGTATCATTTTCGAACATAACTCATAAAGCCGTTCCGTTGGGGTCCCTTCGCTGCCGAATTCCCGGATCATCAGGAACGCCTCTTCCATGTGATTGTTATGGATGAGTGTGTTACAGACGCTTATCCTCTCCTGCTTTGAAAGGACCTTTTTATCCAGCTTAAGCAGGTATCCGGCCCCTTCTCCCCCTTCTTCCCGGGCATCCGCCTGTTTCTGATAAAATTCAATGACTCTGGAAAGAAGGAGCTTCTGATAAAGGGGGCGCAGCTTTTTATCTTCCAACGTTCCCTCTAAAATCTTCACCTCTTCCACCTTAGAGGCTCCCTCAGCCAGGACCCGTTCACAGGCCCGAAGCCGGAGCATGGGATGTTCCGGATACACTTCAAAGCAACGGTCTTCCAGTTCCTGACGGTCCATGACCGGTTCTTTTTTATAAGGGATGCCCGCATACCGGTTGCCAAAGGCATCCTGGAAAAGCAAAATGCTGTGTTCTGAAAACAGAGGCACATAAGCGACCCCATCGTCAAGAAGGAAAGCATCCTCCTCTGTCATCTCCTCATAGCACACAATGACGTACTTCATCTTTTTATTGCTGCATTCCACCCGGTAGGACCGGAGAATGGAGGGCAGCACCATGGCCATGGGAAGGTCGATCACATCCTTTAATATCATCCGCTCATAGATTCCGGCAAGCTGCTTGTCGATCCGGGATTCAAATAACTGCTCCGTGGCAAACTTCTCAATGGTCCGTTCATAGGCCTGGTAAAGAGGATCCGAAGGCTCTAAATAGACCAGAACATTCTTATAAAGGACTGCTCTGCTGTGGATATCCAGCTCATTTCCTCCATAGGAAAAGTAAAGGAGCACTTCCTTTGGAAGGAGATAGCAGTAATTTCCCGGCAAAGCGTACAGATAATATTCATACAGCCGGGTCAGGCTGATTCCGGCCTTTACCCCTTTTTCATACCAGGCAAAGGCTTCCGCCATCCGGCATTCCCCTTTGATCAGCAGGGCACAAATGGCCTCAAGCACTTCTTTTATAGGATATTCTTCATAAAGCTTAACCAGCATCCGGTATTGAAGCCGGTTAAAGTGCTTTGCTGCCAGGGCCAGCTTCGATAGGGCCACAACCAGCTTTTTATCCACAAGCCCTTTACCTGCACAGTGGTAAAGGATCTGAAGCTCCATGGCTCCCATGGTCCTTATGGCCTCCGGTGCCTGGTTTAACACTCTGCAGCCCCAGACATAGAAAAACGGGCTTCTGACGCCCATATGAAACTGCTTTTTCATTATGGAAAGCAAGGCCGGCAGATTCTCAAACAGCCTGTTTTCCAGTTTTACCAGCAGCAAAAACAGCCAGAAGAGCCGTCTGTCTTCTTCCAGATACTTTTTCATGAGACGGATCAGGGATTCCTTCTGGTACTCGTCCGGCTGTACCTTTAAACGCAGGAACTGGTAATAGCAGTAAATCTCCTTTTTTTCCTGGCGTTCCTTAAGGATCTCATCCCTGCACTCATCAAGGAGCAGGGCTGCCTTTGAAGGATTTCCCTGTCCAAGGAATATCTCAGCCCGGAACAGCTTAAGAAGGCTGCTGTCGCCCTTCATCAGTTCAATCTCATCAAGGGCCCTTCCCATCTCATCATAAAGAATGTTTAAATCCTTCCTCCCGTACTCCTCTTCCAGGCGAAGCCGCAGAAACCGGCCAAAAGCTTCCTTTGCAAAAGCGTTTTCTGCGGATATCCCGCCTCCTGGGTTAATGACCGCCGTAACAGGGATGACAAAACGATCTTCGATCCCTGTTATGAGAATCCTTCCGTAATTCTCTCCCTGATGCATGCGCTCCGGATGAACCAGAAAGGTTACCATGCATTCCTCTTCTTCAAAATCCTGTTCCCCAAGATTTTTCTTGGGCAACTCTATAAAATCACAGTCCGTTGTGACTTCCAGGTTCACATAGCCCCAGCCGCTGCGCTTTATGACCACCCATTCCGTCACAACCTCTTCCAATTCTCCAAATCTCCGCTCTTCGGTTTCCGCCAATAACTGAACCGGCTTTTTCACCTTTAAAGCGGTCAGAAACTCTTCCAGTTCCTTTCTTCTGTCAGGCCTTCCTTTTAATCCGTCGTAGATTGCCCTTACATGAAGGTCCTGCATAAACGGGGCCGTGGCAAAATCCCGGTACTCGAACAAACGAAGAGCCGTGTCCATATCTTTTTTTGCGGTATCCGCAAAATCCTCTGCTGTCTTTAAATCACTCAGCGCTTTCCCTGACGTGCTCAGTTCCACGCAAAAAGAATAAGGGACTTCTCTCTCGCCGCCATTGGTAACCAGATAAAAAGAACCCTTAATCATATCTCCATCTTCCAGGAAACTGCTGTTGATCTCATAGACCAGATGGTTGTATGTCCCGCCAAATGCTCCGCTTATGAGTTTGACACGGAAGTTTGACGAATATGCAAGTCCTTTTATATGCAGATTATTCTCACTGGTGATGACAAGCTCCCGCCTGGTGGCTCCGCCTGAACGCACCACATCATCAATTTCCCCTGGTGTTACCTTAATCTTTGGAATCTCTGAATCGATGATGCCTTTTGCCAGCCTGTTGATCCGTTCTCTCATAGTACCACCTGTATCTTTAACTTCCTTATCTTATTGGCTTGTTTGAATTCAATTACTCTATATTATGAAAACAAAAAGATGTTTTCATAACCGGATGGACGGGCTAAAAAACAGCCCTTTTATCTTCACTTGCGTTGCAAGTTCAGATAAGTTGTATTCTAACATATTTTCTATTGATTTAAAACCCTAAAATTGGTATGATAAAATAAAAACTGTGAAAAAAAGGACAAACAATTATGACGATCAATGAAAAAGCTTTATTGCTGCACGAAGAATGGAAAGGGAAGCTGGAAATTGTTTCCAAAGCAAAGGTAAAAAGCAGGGAGGATCTGGCACTTGCCTACACTCCCGGCGTAGCGGAACCCTGCAAGGTCATTGCCGAAAATCCGGAGGCCGCCTATCAATATACGATCAAATCCAACACCATTGCCGTCGTTTCTGACGGAAGCGCTGTTCTTGGACTTGGCAACATCGGACCCCTGGCCGCCATGCCGGTCATGGAGGGAAAAGCGGTGCTTTTTAAGGAGTTCGGAGGGATCAACGCCATCCCCATTTGTCTGGACACCCAGGATACGGAAGAGATCATTAAGACCGTGGTAAATATCGCTCCCGCTTTCGGTGGGATCAATTTGGAAGATATCTCCGCTCCCCGCTGTTTTGAAATCGAGGAACGGTTAAAAGAGCTTCTTGACATTCCCGTTTTTCATGACGACCAGCACGGAACGGCGATTGTAGTTCTTGCCGGCACCATCAATGCCTTAAAGGTGACAGGAAAGACAAAAGAGGAATGCAAGGTGGTGGTAAACGGTGCAGGCTCTGCCGGAATCGCCATTGCAAAGCTTCTTCTCACCTATGGTTTCACCCACATCACCATGTGCGACCGTGCAGGGATCCTGGCAAAGGGCATGGAAGGATTAAACTGGATGCAGGAAAAAATGATGGATGTGACGAACCTGGAAGGAAAACAGGGTTCTCTGGCAGATGCCATGAAGGGTACCGATATTTTTGTAGGAGTATCCGCTCCCGGAATCGTCACAGAGGAGATGGTCGCTTCCATGAATCCTGATGCCATTCTGTTTGCCATGGCAAATCCGGTTCCCGAAATCATGCCTGATCTTGCAAAATCAGCCGGAGCAAAAGTGGTGGGGACCGGAAGGTCGGACTTCCCCAATCAGGTCAATAATGTAGTCGTGTTCCCCGGCATCTTTAAAGGGGCATTGGAAGGAAGGGCTACCGCCATCACGGAAGAAATGAAACTTGCTGCGGCCACTGCCATTGCCGGTCTTGTAGCGCCTTCAGAGCTGAACGAAAACAACATCCTGCCGGAAGCCTTTGATCCCCGGGTTGCGGCTGCCGTAAGCCAGGCAGTCAAAGACCATATCCGGCAGTAGAAAAACACGAAAGATCCGGTTGAAAGCTGCTTTCACCATCCCTGAATTTACGGCGCGGTAAGCGCATCACTGGAGGTAGCCCCTTCCAGGGATACCTATATGCCCAAAAAGCATGGGCAGGAAAAAAGGAAACCCCTTCCAGGGATACCTATATGCCCAAAGAGCATGGGCAGGAAAGAGGAAACCATGCTGTCAGAACCCATGACCCTGTACAAACTAATGATTTTATACATGCTTAAACAGGTTAATTTCCCCCTGACAAGCGCACAATTGTCAAACTTTTTTCTGGAGCATGAATATACCACATATTTCACGCTCAATCAGGCATTGAATGAACTGCTGGAGGCCAGACTGCTTCATGTGGAAACCAACCACAACAGCAGCCGGTACGAGATTACCAGGGAAGGGGAAGAAACCCTTTCCTTTTTCGGTAACAAAATTTCCCCGGCCATCATCAATGATATGGATGAATATTTAAAAGAAAACAAGTTCCGGCTCCGCAATGAGGTTGGGGTGACTGCTGATTTCTATAAATCAACCAGCCAGGACTATATTGTCCACTGCCAGGTCCGGGAGGGAAAAAGCTGTCTGATCAACCTGGAACTGTCAGTTCCTGACAAGGATCAGGCAGAAATCATGTGTGACCACTGGAAATCAAAAAGCCAGGAAATTTATGCGTTTGCCATGAAAGCGCTTATGAGCGGCTCTTAATATTTCATCCAACAGTAAATAGAAGGGGGATTCATCTTGAATAAAAACCAGACAAGAAAGCCATTGTTTCCGGAGATAAGCCAACAATATCAGTTTCATTTAAAGAAATATAAGAAAAAAAAGTTCTATTTTAAGGCCAGGCTGATTTTAACCGTCATCCTTCCCATTATTATTCTTGTGCTTTCCATCAAAGTGGCTGAAACCTTTATCCGTATCAAGGTGCGGAATCTTTTTGCCAAACCGGTCCATGACAGCACAACTGAAAAGTCAGGAGTGGCAGTTCCTGTTCAGGCAGAGCCGGTGGATAAGGAAATTATCCATCCCCAACGGGTTTCCGGGGATTCCTGATGAAAAAAACACACTTTGTGAGTTTTTCTTAGTTGCCGCGGCATTTGCCCAAAGAATATACAAGCGTATTAGCTCGGCTCATTGCCCGCGCAAAGAAAAAGCTGATCCAGTGAATATCCTGAATCAGCTTTTTCTCATCCCTGCATGAACCTGTTTAAAAATTCCTTTGTTGAATTTTTCTTTGGGTTGCCGAAGATATCGGCCGGTGCGCCTTCTTCTTCGATGACGCCGCCTGCCATATAAACCACGCGGCTGGACACATCCCTGGCAAATGCCATTTCATGGGTTACGATGATCATGGTAAGGCCTTCCTTTGCCAAGGTTCTCATAACCGCCAGTACTTCCCCTACCATCTGAGGATCCAGCGCGGAGGTGGGTTCGTCAAACAGCAGAATCTCCGGCTCCATTGCCAGGGCTCTTGCAATGGCCACCCTCTGCTTCTGCCCGCCGGAAAGCTGCCTTGGCTTTGCATTGATATAAGGAGCCATTCCTACCTTCTCCAGATACATCATGGTTTTCTTTCTGGCCTCTTCCTTATCTTTTTTAAGCACTTTCATCTGGCCTACCAGACAATTCTCCAAAACAGTCATGTTATTAAACAGATTAAAGCTTTGGAACACCATGCCCACCTTGGCGCGGTATGAGGGAATGTTCATTTTCCGGTCCGTAATGTCTACGTCGTGATACAGAATCTCGCCGGTGGTGGGAGTTTCCAGCAGGTTGATGCAGCGCAGCAGCGTTGACTTTCCGGAACCTGAGGCTCCGATGATGCAGGTCACATCTCCGGCATTGACGGAAAAATCAATATCCCGCAGCACCACATTGGCTCCAAAGGTTTTGCTTAAATGATGAATCTCTAAAACTTTCTTGCCTGCCATTTATTTATCCTCCTTCTCTTTGGGATCTGGAAATTTTACCATTCCGCTGGTATAGGCCAGGGTATCCGTGGTCGCCAGATCGTAGCTGTCCGGACCGTCCATCTTCTTCTCCCAGTAACGCAGAATCCTGGAACAGGTAAAGGTCAGGATAAAATAAATGACCATAGTAATGCCGAATGCTTCAAAATAAGTATAATATGCGCCTGCAACGCCTTTGGTGGCGTAGAACAGCTCCACTACTCCAATGGCGGAAAGTACGCAGGTATCCTTAATATTGATGATCAGGTTATTGCCGATCTGAGGCATGATATTGCGCAGTGCCTGGGGCATGATCACATTGACCATTGTCTGGAAATGGGTCATGCCGATGGCCTTGGCGCCCTCAGTCTGGCCTGGATCAATGGAAAGGATTCCTCCTCTCACTGTCTCAGCCATATAGGCTCCTGTATTAATGGAGACGATGAAATAAGCAGCAAAAACGATAGACATGTTGATGCCAAACAGCACGGAAGAGCCGTAGAATATAAACATGGCCTGAACCATCATAGGAGTTCCGCGGAATACCTCTACGTAAATATTTAAGATGAACTTCACTAATTTTAACAAATACCTTTTTACCGGATTGTCACTTTTTTGTACCGGAACCGTCTGAATAATTCCCACGGCAAAACCGATGACACAGCCGATGAATGTTCCCACAATGGCAATTGCCATTGTCTTTCCAGCCCCGTTTAAAAAGGAAGGGCCATAATTCTGCAGTATAAACACAATTCTTCCAAAAAAATCTGATGGCAAAGACATATGCTACCTTCTCCTTTTCGTAACTTCATGGAAACAGAACAAGCGGCACGAAATAAGAACGCTCTTGTTCCGTGCCTGCAAGCCCTGATTCTATTCTTTATTCCTACAAGCAATGAGCCAGACACAGGAATGCCTGCATCCGGCAAAATACTGAGGGGTATTGACCTGGATTACTGTGATAATGGCTGTACGGAAATTGCCTCTTCCATCATCTTGTTAAAGTCATCCTTGTTCATTTTAACAAGTACCTCGTTCAATGCATCCTTTAATTCCGTATTTCCCTTCTTCAGTGAGATACCGATGTTCACATCTTCATCAGAAACCTTAAACTCACCTTCTGTTCCGGTGAAATCAAGAAGCTTGAAATCAGGATAAGCGACCAGGGCTGCCTGTCCGGTAGGCTTGTCCGTTACAACCACATCGCATCTGCCGGAGCTTAATGCTACCAGCATTGCCGGTGCGGATTCCTGGGCGGGCTGGATGTCTGCATTGGGGATCTGAGGCAGGCAGTTGTCATACCAAATGGTATTTAACTGGGAAGTAGCGGTTGCGCCGGAAAGATCGGCAACGCTCTTTGCATTCTCATACTTTTCTCCCGTTTTTACCAGAGTCACAATGGTTGCATAATAGTAAGGGTTTGTAAAATCAACGGACTGCATACGTTCCGCAGTAACGGACTGTCCGGCAATGACACAGTCAACCTTTCCGGACTGAACCGCAGGAACAAGGGAATCCCAGTCCAGCTTTACGATTTCCAGTTCATAGCCCAGCTCCTCTGCAACCTTCTTAGCCATCATGACGTCATAGCCATAAGCGAAATCGGAGCTTCCGGAAATGGGGATGGCTCCATTGGAATCTGTCGGCTGGGTCCAGTTGTAGGGTGCATAGCTGCATTCCATGGCAACCTTTAATACCTTTTTATCTCCTGTTCCTCCGGCTGCCGCAGACGTGCCTGTGGCGGCATTTCCGCCTCCGCAGGCAGTCAAAAAGGACGCTGCCATGGCTGCCGCCATAAACGCTGATGCAATTTTTCTCATTGTCTTTTTCATAACTGTTTTCTCCTCTTCCTATTATAATGAACTCTATGTAATAAATAGGTTCATTATAAAAAGATTTTTACTCCTTGTCAAGACTATTTACGGTTTCTGAAATCATCTCCCATATCTCTTCCCTTCCCTGCTTTGTCTCAGCGGAAAAGGGAATGACCGTCACATCACTTCCCAGCCCAAGACCCTGGCGAAGAATTTTTACTGATTTTTGTACCTGACTCCTTTTGATCTTGTCCAGCTTAGTCGCAATGATTATAGGCTGGTAACCGTTGTGGACGATCCAGTCATACATGGTCTTATCATTTTCAGAAGGCTCGTGACGGATATCGATCAACAAAAACACACACCGGAGCATTGGTGACTTATGGAGGTAATTTTCTATCATTTTCCCCCATTTGGCCTTTACTTCCAGACATACCTTGGCATAGCCGTAGCCTGGAAGATCCACATAGTAAAACGCATCGTTGATATTATAAAAATTAATGGTCTGAGTCTTCCCCGGCTGGGACGAGATCCTGGCAAAGGATTTGCGGTTCATCAGGGCATTAATGAGAGAAGATTTTCCCACATTGGACTTGCCTGCAAAGGCAAACTCCGGTTTTGTATTCTCCGGAAGCTTGCTGGTGATTCCACATACAGTCTCCAGTTCTACTGTTTTAATGATCATATGATTTCCTCTTTCTTGCCCATGTTTTTTGGGCATACAGGTATCCCTGTAAGGGGTTTCCTCTTTCTTGCCCATGTTTTTTGGGCATACAGGTATCCCTGTAAGGGGTTTCCTCTTTCTTGCCCATGTTTTTGGGCATACAGGTATCCCTGTAAGGGGTTTCCTCTTTCTTGCCCACGCTCTTTTGGCAAGGCCACCCCGCTTTTACGGGTGCAACGGTACATCCAGAAAGTATTTCCTTTCCACTCCCATCCCATGGTTCTTTGAGCGTCTCTATTCCTGGGCGAAAGCTTCTTTTAAAACCTCTGACATGTCCTTTGCGTAAACGATTTCAAGGCCGCCGGTGATCTCCTCTGACAGTTCTGCAATATCCGGACGGTTTCTCTCAGGAACAAGAACCTTCTCCACATGGGCCATACGGGCAGCCAGGATCTTTTCCTTAAGGCCTCCGATGGGCAGAACACGGCCGCGGAGAGTGATCTCCCCTGTCATGGCCACCCTGGCGTTTACCTTCCGGTTGGTAACTGCTGACAGCATAGCCGTTGCCATAGTGATTCCCGCCGACGGGCCATCCTTTGGCACAGCTCCTTCCGGAATGTGAAGATGGATATCGTGCTTTTCAAAATAGTCATCCTTCACCTTAAATTCCGGACACACCGACCTGACATAGCTTAAAGCGGTCTGGGCGGATTCTTTCATTACATCCCCCATCTGTCCGGTCATCTGAAGAGTCCCCTTTCCGGGCATGACATTGACTTCGATTTGAAGG
The DNA here is from genome assembly GCF_054772055.1 of Lacrimispora brassicae. Taxonomy (NCBI): domain Bacteria; kingdom Bacillati; phylum Bacillota; class Clostridia; order Lachnospirales; family Lachnospiraceae; genus Lacrimispora; species Lacrimispora brassicae. The sequence continues at coordinate 115,436 of NZ_BRYH01000031.1, forward strand.
GTATTGCCACCGACGCTGGTCCATGCAAGGCCTCTTACGATCCCCACCTGGTCCTCCTCGTTAACATCTTCAAAAAGCACCTTTTCCTTGCCTAAATACTTTTCCAGGTTGCTTTCCGTTATCTTTACAGTTTTCTTTTCATCCTCCAGGAATTCCCTTGCAGCTTTTCTGAAAACAGCCCCGATCCGCCGCTCCAGGTTCCTGACTCCGGCCTCTCTGGTATAATGATGAATGATCTTTTCAAGGGCCTCGTCTGATATGGTTACCTGATTTGACCTAAGTCCATTCTTTTCCCGCTGCTTTCTTACTAAGTAATTCTTTGCAATATGGAATTTTTCATTCTCCGTATAGCTGTTTACTTCAATTACTTCCATACGGTCCAGAAGAGGCCCCGGTATGGTGGTAGTGGTATTGGCCGTTGCAAGAAACAGCACATTTGATAAATCGATGGGAATCTCCACATAGTGATCCCGGAATTTTACATTCTGCTCGCTGTCCAGCACTTCCAGAAGGGCGGAAGACGTATCTCCTTTGTAATCCCTGCTTACCTTGTCAATCTCATCAAGAAGCATCAGGGGATTACTGACTCCGGCCTGTCTCAAGGCTTCCACGATTCTGCCTGGCATGGCACCCACATAGGTTTTCCGGTGTCCGCGAATCTCCGCCTCATCCCGGATCCCTCCCAGGCTGATCCTTACATATTCCTTATTTAACGCCTTTGCCACTGACCTGGCAATGGAGGTTTTTCCTGTTCCGGGAGGACCTACCAGACAGATAATGGGACTGGATCCCTTTTTTGTAAGCACCCGGACTGCCAGATATTCCAAGATCCGCTCCTTTACCTTCTCCAGGCCGTAATGATCCTCATTTAAGATTTCCTCCGCATGGATAATGCTGTTATTATCCCTGGAAAGTTTCTTCCACGGGAGCTCCAGGGCCGTCTCAAGGTACATGCGAACAACATTGGCTTCCTGGCTTCCTCCAGGCATGGCCTTAAACCGGTCAATCTCCTTCTGGATCTTATCCCTGGTTTCCTTATCCGCCTTTAAAGCCTTCAGCCTTCTCAAATACTCGTCCCCATCGGACAGAGGGTTGTCCTCTCCCAGTTCCTCCCGGATCACCTTAAGCTGCTCCCTTAAAATATAGTCCTTCTGATTCTTGTCAATCCGTTCCTTGACGTGAGACTGTAATTCCCGCTTTACCCTTGTGACCTCGATCTCCGTTATCATCTGCTTCAGGACCAGCGCATACCGGTCCTCCAGAAGAGCACTTTCAAGCACCTGCTGACGCACCCGGTAATCCCAGGAAAGCTGTACGGCGATCTGGTCCAAAAGCTCCCCAAGATCTGCAAGCGCCATAAGATTGGGAAGTACTTCTTTCCCAATCCTGGGATTTTCTTTGCCGTATTCCTCCAGCTTTTCCTGAATGATCTGTATCATGGCCTGTCTGGTGATATAATCAAGGGAATCATCTAATTCCAAAGTTCTTTCCACTTCTCCCACAAGCATGGGTTCCTCGCTGTCAAGAGCCAAAAGCTCCACCCGTTCCACACCTTCCACCATAACACGGATCACATTATTAGGCAGCTTTACCAACTGCTTAACCAGGGCCACTGTGCCCACCTGATATAAATCTTCGATTCCAGGGTCGGCTTCCTCAGAATTTCTCTGAGTAACCAGACAAACCTTCTGGTCCCCTACCATCGCCTTCTCCACGGCCGCAATTGATTTTGTCCGGCTGATATCAAAATGCAGCATCATTTTGGGAAGAACAGTCATGCCGCGCAGGGCGATAACTGGCATTGTGATTATCTTATCCACCATTGTGTTCTCTCCTTTGCACTCAAAAAGGTGTTCCAGCAGATTTTCTCGCTGTAACACCTTCCCGACTCATGCAGGGACCTATGCGATCTCGCCTGTCTTATCTTTTCTTAACTTCTGAGCCAGTGACTTTCTGGGGACTGCCGTGTCCCGATAAATCAGCTCCGGCTCACCCTTTTTATCTACAACATCTTTGGTAATCGTACAGATTCCGATGCTGCTGTCAGATGGAATCTCGTACATTAACTCCATCATTACACTTTCCATAATGGAACGAAGGCCTCTGGCGCCGGTCTTTCTCTCCACTGCCAGTTCTGCAATCCGTTCTACCGCATCACTGGTCAGCTCAAGCTTAACGTCATCCAGTTCAAACAATTTTTGATACTGTTTCACCAGGGCATTCTTGGGTTCCGTCAAAATCTTCACAAGCGCTTCACTATCCAGGAGTTCCAGTGATACGGTGATGGGCACACGGCCGATAAACTCCGGTATCAATCCGAATTTCACCAGATCCTCAGGAAGGGTCTTTTTCAGAAGATCATCAATATCCATCTTATTCTTATCTACGATTTCCGCATTAAAGCCGATGGAACCGACACTTAAACGGCGTTCAATGATCTTTTCCAGCCCGTCAAAGGCACCGCCGCAGATAAACAGGATATTAGTGGTGTTGATCTGCAGAAGCTCCTGATGAGGATGCTTTCTTCCTCCCTGAGGGGGAACGCTGGCAACCGAACCTTCCAGGATTTTTAACAGAGCCTGCTGTACGCCTTCACCGGAAACATCTCTGGTAATGGAGACATTCTCCGACTTCTTTGTGATTTTATCAATTTCATCAATGTAGATGATTCCATATTCTGCCCTGCTGATGTCGTAATCAGCCGACTGGATGAGCTTTAAAAGAATGTTTTCCACATCCTCGCCTACATACCCGGCCTCTGTAAGAGCGGTGGCATCTGCAATGGCAAAAGGAACATTTAAGACCTTTGCCAGCGTCTGCGCAAGGTAGGTTTTACCGGATCCGGTAGGACCTAACATCAGAATATTACTCTTTTGCACATCCACATCCATTTTCTTTCTGGAAGTGATTCTCTTGTAGTGGTTATAGACTGCTACAGACAATACTTTTTTTGCATTATCCTGGCCAATGACGTAATCGTCTAAAAATGCCTTGATTTCCTTCGGTTTCATCAGGTTGATGTCGCCAAAATCAGGCCCTTCTTCCTCATGGCTGTCGAATTCTTCCTCCAATATCTCTGCGCACAAATCAATGCACTCGTCACAGATATAGACATTATTGGAACCGGCAATGAGTTTCTTCACCTGGTCCTGGGTTTTTCCGCAAAAAGAGCATCGGATCTTGTCGTCTGTTCTGACCGGCATATACACACCTCATTCTTTCTAATTCTTGCCCACGCCCTCTGGGCATAAAGGGATACCCGAAGGGTGTTTCCTATAAATCACCCTGCTTTTAGGGCATAAGGTATACCCGTAGGGTATTTCCTGTAAATCGCCCTGCTGTCCGGGCATAGAGACATAACCGCAGGACATTTCCTGCCAACTGCCCTTGCTGTTGGGGCATAGGACAATACCCTCAGGGTATTTCCTATTAACCCCGCCTGCTGTCTGGGCACAAATGTTTATCGGTCATGGCTGTAGATGATATCATCAATCAAGCCATATGCTTTTGCCTCTTCCGCATTCATATAATTATCCCGTTCCGTATCCCGTTCGATCACCTCATAGGGCTGACCTGTGTTTGCGGACAGAATTTCATTTAACCGCTTCTTTATCTTCAGTATGTTTTCAGCTACGATCCGGATCTCGGTAGCCTGACCCTTTGCTCCACCGGAAGGCTGATGAATCATAACTTCTGCATTAGGAAGGGCAAACCGTTTTCCCTTTGCGCCGCCTGCCAGCAAAAATGCTCCCATGCTGGCTGCCATTCCCATACAAACAGTGGAAACATCGCATTTAATGAAGTTCATGGTATCATAAATCGCCATGCCTGCAGTAACGGAACCGCCAGGGCTGTTTATATAAATGTTGATATCCTTATTAGGATCCTCTGCCTCTAAAAATAACAACTGGGCCACAACAAGGCTTGCTGATACATCAGACACCTCTTCCCCAAGAAAAATAATCCTCTCCTTGAGAAGTCTGGAATAAATATCGTAAGAACGCTCGCCCTTACTGGTTGATTCAATGACATAAGGTACTAAACTCATCTGTCTTCCTCCTGTCTGCTTTCCTATATTTGCCCACGTATTCTGGGCATAAAGGGATACCCGTAGGGTGTTTCCTATATTTGCCCACGTATTCTGGGCATAAAGGGATACCCGTAGGGTGTTTCCTATATTTGCCCACGTATTCCGGGCATAAAGGGATACCCGTAGGGTGTTTCTCCTCAAAGCTGAATAGACTCCGGACAAAATGCCAGGAATCTATTCAGGTTAAACTTCTTAAACTAATTTTGCTTCAGCAACCAGAAAATCTACTGCTTCCTGAACTGCCAGATCTTCCTTCATCTGCTGAATGCCGCTCTCACCAAGAGATTCTCTCACCATAGTGGCTTCCATCTTATAAGCTTCTGCCATGCTTGCGATCTCTTTCTCAACAGCTTCGTCAGAAGCAGTGATATTCTCTGCCTTTACAACAGCTTCCAGTACCAGTCTTGTCTGGATTCTCTTAAGAGCCTGAGGTCTCATCTGCTCTTTTAAGGACTGGAGAGTCATGCCTGTAAATTTCATGTACTGGTCAAGAGACAGGCCCTGGCTCTGCATTCTTCTTGCATAGTCATTAACCATATTGTTCACCTGGCCGTCAATCATTGGCTCCGGAATCTCCATAGTGGCATTTTCAACAACTTTTTCTACCACACGGTCTTCGTTCTCTGTTGCTGCTGCTTTTTCTTTTCCTAAAGCAACCTTTTCGCTGATGTCTTTCTTGTACTCTTCTAATGTCTCGAATTCAGAAACTTCGCTTGCAAACTCATCGTTTAACTCAGGAAGTTCTTTTCTCTTGATTTCCTTTACCGTCACCTTAAATAAAGCCGGTTTTCCTGCCAGTTCTGTTGCATGATATTCATTTGGGAAGGTCACGTTGATGTCGCACTCTTCGCCGATGTTCTTGCCGATTAACTGCTCTTCAAAGGTATCGATGAAGGAATGGGAACCGATGGTAAGAGGATAGTCCTCACCCTTGCCGCCCTCAAATGTCTTTCCGTCCACAAAACCTTCAAAATCGATAACCGTCTGGTCACCATCCTCTACGGTTCTGTCCTCTACGGTGATAAGTCTGGAATTCTGCTCCTGGACTTTCTTTAATTCAGCATCAATGTCTTCTTCAGTCACTTCGGCAGATGCCTTGGTCACTTCAATTCCCTTATACTCGCCCAGGGTCACTTCCGGCTTAACAGCAACAGTCGCAGTATAGATCAGGGTCTTTCCCTTTTCTACCTGTACGATGTCAATTTCAGGTCTGGAAACGATGTCCAGTCCGCTTTCTTCCGCTGCATCGCCGTATGTTGCATCAAGAGCTTCATTTACTGCATCTTCATATAAAACGCCTGCTCCGTACATCTTCTCAACCATGGCCTGAGGAGCTTTCCCTTTTCTGAAACCGGGGATGTTGAATCTGCCCTTATTCTTATTGTAAGCTGCGGTAAGAGCCTTGTCAAACTCCTCCGCTGACACTTCTACGGTTAACTTTGCCATGTTCTTTTCTAATTTTTCTACTTGTAAACTCATTAAAGGGTTCCTCCTTGAAATATATGTGAACCGCCAATTCGACAGGGCGTTACACTTCAGTTTAACATTATATCATACTCGTCCCGTAAATTCCAGTACTATTTACGATTAAATCAGGTTTTTCCTGAAAACTCCTGCATTCGATTTACGATGTAGGGATCAAGGGGCCTGATCTCCATCTGAGGTCTGGCAATGTAGTATCCCTGGAACAGGAAAACCCCGCAATTCATGAGAAATTCCAGTTCTTCCGGAGTTTCTACTCCCTCTGCCAGAACAATGATGCTGTTCTTTTCTGCGAAATTCAAAATGCTCCTTAAAATGATCTGGCGGTTAGGGTCTTCGTGGACCCGTTTTACCAGATTGATATCCACCTTAATGATATCCGGCCTCATGCGAAAGAGAATGGCTTCGCTGTTATATCCTGCCCCAAAATCATCGATGGCCACCTGCCCCTTCCACTGTCTGGCCATATCGATCTTCCGCTCCATGAAATCATGGTTTGCCGGTTCTCCTTCTGTCATTTCAATGACGATCCGGTGAAGCAGCTCTCCATAGGTTTCTTCAAGCTCCGCCTGCTCCACTTCCGTTAAACAGACACTGGCAATGGAATTGATGAACAGCTTTACATCCGGTCCCAATTGCCCGGCCTGGATTTCCTCCATCACAGCTTTAAGACCTGCAAACCAGGTGAGAGTCTCCATCTGGGGAAGCTTTGCCTGAGCCCTTGCCAGATTAAGAACCTCACTGATTCCTTTTAAATTTGCAAATTCCGGACGCATCAGCAGCTCATAGCCGTAGAGGGTTCCTTCCCTTGTTGCAATTGGCTGAAATGCAAAACGAACCTCCTTTTTCTCCAGCATCCGGTTAAGCTCTTCACTGCCGGCGAGCATATAGGAATTATGGGTATATTCGTTAAAATCAAACTCCTTTACGATCCCTTTTACACTGTGCTTCACCATATACATGGCAAAATCCGCATAATTAAACAGGGTTTCAAAGTCCCGGGCATCGTCCGGATACCAGGAAAGCCCTCCTGATACCCGGACGGGAAACTGGTATCCTCCTTCCATGTTCAAAGCGAACTTTTGAATGTGTCTCATGAATTCACGGACCTTTTTTCTGATCTCTTCCTTATCATCTGCTTCCAGAAAGGTGACAAATTCATCTCCCGAATATCTGGCTATGATTCCTCCCTTTTCTGAAAATATTTTTAAGCAGTTGGCAAACAGAACAATATACCTGTCTCCTTCGTCATGCCCGTATGTGTCGTTAATATATTTTAAATTATCCAGATCCCACATGACAAGGGCAGAGAACTTCTTTTTCTGCTTTTTCACAGCAGCCTCCACCTGTTCCCGAAATGCCCTCCGGTTGTAAATCTCTGTCAGCAGGTCATAATTCCGCTCCCTCTCCAGTTTTTCCTTCTCCTCCACATCCGCAGTCACATCCGAACACACCCCGAGAATTGTCCCTTTTTTTGATCCGTCCAGGATAAATTCTACCCACCGGGTTCCTTCCGGACCTTCCAGACACTGCAGAATACGGTCCCCTTTCATTTTGATTCCGGTAAAGGTCTTTTCCATGTACTTCTTAAACTTTTCTGTTTTTATATAACAGTATGGTTCTTCCATGCAGCCCCATCCCAGCATCTCAAACAACGACCGGCTGCAGAATACACGGTCAGCCTCCTCCTCGAATTCAAATACACCGATGAGAACATTGGCATGTTCCAGGATGCTGGAAATCTTTGATGAGGCCCTTTCCACATCCCAGTTTAACTGTTCAATGGTTTCCGACAGCTCATCAATTTCTCTTATGTGTACCCGCTTAAGGGAAAGCCCCCGGGTCCCTGACTTCCCTCTTAATTCCATGACCAGTCTGCGGATGGGTTCGGTCATGATCTTTCCTATGACAAAAGCTCCTAACAGGCTGAATACAAGAGGCACCACCATAGAGCTGAAAAGCATGCGCCGGATGGCATTATAAAAAGAAAGCAGATCATTCTGGCGTGCAATGCCGGCCAGTACCCACTCTTCCCTTTCAAAGGGGCTGTTGTTTCCGTAGACATCAAGGCTTCTTATGCTGGCGTACCACTTGGTGCCTTCCGAGGACTTCAGTTCGCTGATGCTTTCTTCCTCGTTATTCTCATAATTGATCCTTGGACTTTCATTAAAATACTGGTTATACAGATACCCTGAATATGCTACCGGTACAATGGTTTTTGTCTCCTTATTCCGGATGCCCAAAAGCCAGCACTCTTCAAAGCTGCCGTTTGACTGGTCCTCTCCCAGGATCTGTTCCAGTTGGTTTAGGGTCATTTCCAGTCCGTATGTTCCCACAATGGTCCCATCCTGGAGAATAATGGGGATGGAATAGGTTATAACCGGCATATCCCTGGGGCTTAAACGGAAAGGGGGGCTTAAATAGGCAAATTTCATGGAATCATCCGGTGCCGCCTGATTCTGGACTGCCATAAGATAAGGATTTTTATAAAAAGAGGAGGATTTGCCATCCTCACTTTCCTGAAAGCCAAGCTCCCAGAAGGAATCCAGAGGAATGTCGTATTTTTCTGCTATGGATGGCAGACCTCTTTCCATCAGAAGAGAGGAATTATCCTTTAAATATCCCCCTGAATTGGAATTCCTCACGTAAAAGCCCGCCTTCATTTCAGCCGGACTGTTCTTGGCCGCAGGGCCGTTTAAAACCATAAAAACTCCCGTAGCATGGCTTAAATGGAGCATTTCTATGGACTTTTCCATGATCTTATCAACGATTTTCCTATTCAGCGCATAATCCGTAAAAATATCTTTTGACCGGCGCCCTTCTCCCTCCAGCACCTGCTGAATCCCGTCAGTTATAAAATAGGAATTATTAAACATGATGACCCAATGGTGAAAGGTCTCCTTTTCCAGCCCCAGCTTTGTATTTTCCGTATTTTCGCTTAAAATATGAATTTCATTATTTTTTAATTTGATAGAAACTCCGCCAAACAACACCAACCCTGCTATGACCGCCGCCTGCAGGACCAGTAGGATGAGCAATGGTCCCAGCAGTTGGGTGCGAATGGATTCACTTCTTTTGTTCTTCATAAATTGCACCCTAACGAACCAAGCGGATATGCCTGCATATCCAGTTGATACCCCATGAAGCGGGGCACGCTGTTCACAAGCTCAAGATCAAAAGATGTTTTTCTTTTAACCTTACTCTCCGACAATCGCCTCCAACTGCCCCAATGTATCCCTGTACCAGTTATCAAAATTCTCCTCTGTCACAAAATTTGCAACCGCATTTTCTCTTTTTACTCCCTGATCCATGAGAGTGCGTATCTGGTTATAATCTTCCTTTGCCTTTAAAGCCATGGAAGAATTCAGCACGCCTCTGGCACGGTCGCCTCCTTTAAAAGGTTTTGAGGTGTAAAGCCTGTACTGATTGGCCGTATCAAGGCCGATGAGAAGATTCTGTGATACCGTGCTGTTCTCACCTGCTTCCGCCAGAAAGGGCTTTAGCATCTCCTGGTTCCCGGCCGCCTTTTTCACAGGAAGATAACCGGAACCAATGGCAAATTCCATATTTTGTTCCAGGGCAGTAAACCATTTTAAGAAAAGCGTTGCCGCATATTCCCGCTTTTCTTCGGATTTAAACACCATCATACCGGCCCCCTGCTGAACCGCACAGGGTATGGCTCCCTGAAAATTGGGAAGAGGATAAAGCTTGCTTTCTATGACGTAGTTGGTCCCATCCTCCAGAGTCACTGAGGTGGGAAAATAGGCAATCCCGCTGGTGGCCCCCACAAATGCCGCCAACTGGCCTGTTTTCACATCATCGCTTCGGAATTTCCCATAAGAGCCAAAATATCCGTTCACATAAGGGATATAATAGTGATCCCACAGTTTTCGCACAGTGGGCTTATTAAAATCCAGTACTGTTTTCCCATCCTTTACCTTAAAAATTTCATGACCCAGTTGGAAGCTGCCGATGATCATATAATTGGCAAAAGCATCTCTTCCAAAAAAGGCCTTACCGTCATCAGCCGTCTCCGTTAAACTGTCCGTCCATTTATAATAGGATTCCGCCACACGGGTGATCCCTTCCCAGGTGGAAAGAGCCTCCTCCGTCGCTCCTGTTGCCTGTGCAAACTTATCCCAGTCCGTCTTGTTCACCGTAAGGATCTCGGTGGATTTTGCAATAGGAAATACCTTGATGGCCCCGGTACTGTCAAACCTGCCTTCTTCTATGTAAGCATCCACATATTCCGTTAATTCCTCTGAGGTCAGATAATTGCTTAAATCCGCTGCCAAACCCATCTGATCCACTTCGTAGACCTTATCCACATAGGCGGAAAATACGTCTGGCAGGGGTTCTGATCCAATCTTCTTTTCAATGCTTTCATTGACCAGAGAGCTTAATTCGTCAATGCTTCCCTTGTTAAATGCCTTAACAATGATCCCTTTTTCTCTTCCTTCATTTTCATTGAACTGCTGCACCAGGCGGTCAAACTCTTCTTTCTGGACGCCATTGTAATAATGCCAGATGGTGATGGTGACCGGATCCTTTTCTGACAATCCATATGGATTCTTCTTTTCACATCCGGTAAGCAGACTGAGGAAAACAGCCGCCAATACCGGCAATACCCATTTCCTTTTCATACGTTCACCTGCCCCATTACACGGAAATATGGTCGTACTGGATTGCCTCCTTTACCTGGCGGGCATGGTCTCCATCCGTCAGAAGGCCAAGAAGTTCGATTCCCATATCCAGCGCATAGCCCAGTCCCCTGGCAGTGGTTATGTTTCCATGGGTAACAACCCCCTGTTTTGTATACACGGCTCCCTTTAGCTCCGGCTCAAAGCCCGGAAAGCAGGTGGCTTTTTTCCCTTCCAGGATGCCAAGCTTTCCCAAAATGCTTGGGGCCGCACAGATAGCCCCTATTCTCCTGTTTTCCTTATGGGCCTGTCTTAAGGAATTCAACAGCCCCTCATGAGCCCCTAAATTCCTGGTCCCCGGCATTCCGCCGGGAAGAAACAGCAGATCAGCATCCTTACAGTCTACCTCTGAAAATTCAAAATCCGCCTGGATCTTTATCTGGTGGGCGCTTATCACATCCCTTTTCCCTGTAACGGAAACTAATGTTACCTCCTGGCCGCCCCTTTTTAAAATATCCACAACTGCCAATAACTCCACCTCTTCTGATCCGTCAGCTAAAAACGCGTATACTTTCCCCATCTTAATCCTCTCCTTTTAACGTATGAAAGGTACTGATTGCAGTGACCTTGATATAATCCACCTGATACCTTGTGTCCACGTCTTCCCCGTCAATCATTTTCACCAAAGTATCGGCGGCCGTCTGGGATTGTCCCTCATGATCGTTTAAAACAGTGCCGGTTATTTTACCCTCTTTAATATATTTTACCGTATCCTGAAGGGCGTCCACCCCAACCAGGTAAACATCCTTTCCAGGCACACGGCCTGCCTCTTCCGCGGCTTCCAATGCGCCGTTTGCCATGGAATCATTGTTGCAGAAGATCACTTCTATCCTGCTTCCCCAGGAATCCAGCGCCTCTTTGGCAAGCCTTTTCCCTTCATCCTTGTTCCAGTTTCCATTTCCGGAAAACAGTTCTTCCGTCTTCATTCCCCCTTCTTCCAGGGCTTTAATGGAGTATTCCGTCCGGTACCGGCTGTCCTCATTGCCTTCCTCTCCCATGAGCATGACATAAGACACCACTCCATCGCCGTTTAAATCTCCTTTATCCGGCGTTTCCAGGATGATTTCTCCCTGATAGGTGCCTGCCTGCCTGGAATCTGTTCCAATGCAGGACACTGCTATGTGTTTTTCCTGCCACCGCTTCTGCTCTTCCTCTTTCGGCTCCCGGTTAATAAAAACCAAAGGGATCCCTGCCTTGCCGCAGGCATCTGCAAACTCTCCCGCTGCCAGAATCTCTACAGGATTTACAATGATCCCGTCACAGCCGTCTGAGATAAACTGGTCCACCTGCCGGTCCTGCTCTTTCTGATCCCCTCCGGCATTGCGCATGATCACTTCTGCATGATAGGTTTCTTCCAGATATTGCTTTAGCTCCAAACGATACAGCTTCATGAACGTATCGTCATAACGGTATATGCTCACTCCGATCTTAGGGCCTGTCTCCTTAGGGACCCCTTCTGTTCCCGCTTCTGATGCCGAACTTTCCCCGGCATCTTTTTTCTGCTCCATGGGAGCGCATCCATAAAGCTGGAATGCAGTCAAGATTGTCAGTAAAAACAAAAAGATCCCTTTTCTTAACCGTTTCATATCTTTAATCTCCTGAATTTCACTGTTTTCCCCATATTACCACGTTTTTCCTTTTTTGTATACTAATGAATCAAAGGGTTATGCCCCCATATCCGGCTGATACCCGGTGAAGCAGGGCGCACTGTTCCCCAATTTAAGTCTGAAAGATGTTTTTCTTTCAATTTTGCCGCCACCTTCTACTTTTTGTTTCCATGTGGTATACTGACAGCATATGAAAATGAAAACATTGAAGCAGGAGGACTTTCCCATGGAAATAGAACGCAAATATCTCATATCCCAGCCGCTGGCCGGTTACACCGGCTATCCCCATCACTTCATCGAGCAGGGGTATCTCTCAACAGAGCCTGTTGTCCGCGTCCGCAGGGAGGATGATAACTTTTATCTTACCTACAAGTCAAAGGGCCTTTTAGAGCGGGAGGAATACAATCTTCCTTTGACCCGGGAATCCTATGAGCACCTGATCAAAAAAGCGGACGGCCACATCCTTACGAAAAAACGGTATCTGATCCCCCTGGAAGGCTCCCACCATCTGACCATAGAGCTGGATGTGTTTGAAGGGCGTTTTAAAGGGCTTATATTGGCCGAAGTGGAATTTCCCGAAAGAGAGGAAGCCGAAAACTTTATCCCGCCCTCCTGGTTCGGAAAAGACGTCACGTTTTCAGGAGAATATCAAAACAGCAGGCTGAGCAGGCTGCCATAGTTCTACGAAAAAGGCGAGCCCCAGGAGTCCAAAAGGATATTTTTGTTCCCGGACTCTTACGGCTCGCTTTTTCACTTTTTCACTTTTTAAGAAATAGATAGAAACTACTTCTTTGCAATATACTTTCTGATATCCAAAGCAATCGCAACTACGATAACGATTCCCTGTGCAATGTACTGGTAGTTGGTGTCAACGCCCAGATACTGGAGACAGGTCTTTAAGATCTCAAATACCAGCACGCCGATCAGAACGCCGGATACCTTACCAATACCTCCGTTTACGGACACGCCTCCGATGGTACATGCTGCAATGGCCTCCAGCTCCCAGCCCATTCCCATGTTAACAGAGGAACCGCCGGACTTTGCGCCTACAAGGAAGCCGCCTAATGCGTAAAGGGCTGCTGCTGTTACATAAATGATGATTTTCGTTTTCTTTGTATTAACACCGGAAACTTCTGCTGCCTGCTCGTTTCCGCCGATGGCATACATATATTTGCCGTGAGGCGTCTTATTATAAATGAACCAGATCACAAGCCCAATTGCAAGGGCGATTAAGAATAGGTAAGGAATCACACCTAAAAGCCTGCCTTTTGCCACTTCCGTATAAGCCGCACGGTAGCCGCCGATTGGAGTTGCGTTGGTATAAACAAGACAAACACCGTAAATGATCAACTGCATGCCCAGGGTTCCGATAAAGGCCGGAACCTGAAGGAAGGAAACCACCATACCATTGATCAGGCCGAAAATCGCGCAGACAGCGATGCAGATTAACAGCACTACTAATACCCACCAAATTCCAAAGTCAGGAAGATTGGGGAAGAATTTTCCGCTGTACCCTGGTTTCTGAAGCAAGGTACCTGCAAGACAGGCGGAAAGTCCTACCATACGTCCGGCAGAAAGGTCCGTACCTCTTGTAATCAGACAGCCGGATACGCCGCAGGCAATGATGAAACGGGGTGCCACGTTTAAGGCAATGTTTTTTAAGTTATCAGGGGAACCAAAGGTAGGCTGCTTAATTGCGGTAAAAATCGCCAGCATGATGAGAACAACGATGATTCCGTTATTAATAAGGAAATCTTTTATATTAACCTTTTTTGTTTGCATAGGTAAATCTTTTGCATTAACTTTCTTTGCTGTCATGATTTAACCTCCTGTGTGAAATTTGCTGCTGCTTTATCGTCTAAATCAAATTTAGTGGCAAATGCCATAATTTTTTCCTGAGTTGCCTCTTCATCTTCCAGCTCTCCGGTGATACGGCCATTGCACATAACGATAATCCGGTTTGACATGCCGATCAGCTCCGGCATTTCGGAAGAAATCATGATAATCGATTTTCCCTGCTTTACAAGTTCAATCATGATCTGGTAAATCTCATATTTTGCACCCACGTCAATCCCCCTGGTAGGTTCATCCATGATCAGGATATCCGGGTTATTGGCCAGCCATCTGGCGATGATCACCTTTTGCTGGTTTCCCCCTGACAGGGATTGTATCAGTGTCCTGTCATTGGGCGTCTTAATGCTCAGTTTTGCAATGCTGTCCTTTACTACCTGCCCCACCTTTTTGCTGTTGATGGTTCCGGCCTTTGTGTAATTCCGGTAAGAGGCGATGGCCGTGTTATCGGCAATGCTCAGACAGCCGATAATACCGGTCCCCCGTCTGTCCTCTGTGATCATTCCCACGGAATCGGCAATGGCATCCTGAGGACGCCTGATGGTCACCTTTTTGCCCAGGATCTCAATCTCCCCGCTTGCAATGTGACGCATTCCAAAGATGGCTTCCATCAGCTCTGTTCTCTGGGCGCCTACCAGGCCCCCGAATCCCAGAATCTCTCCCCTCTTTAATTCAAAGGAGCAATCCTGGAAGGAACGCCGGTGGATGCTGCTTAAGTGATTTATTTTTAAAACTGTTTCCTCTTTCCGGTAATCTTCCTTGGGCGGATAGACGTTGCTTAGTTCCCGGCCCACCATCTGCTTTACGATTTCGTCATCAGAAATGTCTTTTACTTCCCAGGAGCCTACGTAGGTTCCGTCACGCATAATTGTGATGTCATCGGCAATCTGCCGGATCTCTGCCATCTTATGGCTGATATATATCATGGAAACGCCCCGGGCTTTTAAATCCCTGATAATGCGAAACAGCGCCTCCACTTCATTATCAGTCAGCGATGAGGTCGGTTCATCCAAAATCACCAGCTTTGCATTCTGGCTCACTGCCTTTGCAATTTCCACTGACTGCATTTGTCCGATTGATAGTGTCCCAAGCTTTGCTCTGGGATTAAAACTCATTTTTACATCTTTTAACCACTTTTCTGCTTCCTGGTTCATGGTCTTATGATCGACCATTTTTAAAGGGCCTATTTTTATTATGGGATATCTTCCCAGGTACATATTTTCCGCAATGGAACGCGCCGGAACCGGCTGCAGCTCCTGATGCACCATGGCAAGCCCCTTGTGAAGGGCATCATCAGGATTTGCGATGCTCACATCTTTTCCGTCAATAAGAACCTTTCCTTCATCCATTTTATAAATGCCGAAAAGGCATTTCATAAGGGTCGATTTACCTGCTCCGTTTTCACCCATCAGGGCGTGAACGGTACCGGGACGTACTTTTAAGTTGATTCTATCCAGCGCTTTAACGCCAGGGAAGGATTTGCTGACCCCTATCATTTCCAGTCTGTACTCCTCTGCCATCCCGTTTCTCCTTTCCAATTTATTGCCCATGTTTTCTGGGCATAAAGGTATACCTGCAAGGTGTTTCCGATTTATTGCCCATGTTTTCTGGGCATAAAGGTATACCTGCAAGGTGTTTCCGATTTATTGCCCATGCTTTTTGGGCATAAAGGTATACCTGTAAGGTGTTTCAATTGCGGTTTCCTTGGGATACTTTTAAAAATCGGGTGTGCCTTACCGACACACCCGTTTCTTTTACCGGCTGCTGGAAATTATTTTAACTTATCAAGAATTTCCTGAGCATTATCTTTGGTAACTTTGATATAGTCTACCATATTTACATTATCAACCGCTTCACCCTTTATAAACTTAGCAGCCATATCGCCTGCTGCATGAGCCTGTGAGAAGTGATCGTTAAATACAGTACCTGTCTGCTTGCCTTCGATAACATTCTGAACAGCCTCTGTCAGAGCATCAACACCTACTAAATAGATGTCTTTGTCTACTGTACGTCCTGCTGCTTCGATTGCCTGAAGAGCACCCAGTGCCATAGCATCGTTGTTGCAGAAGATTACTTCGATCTGATCACCAAACTGTGTTAAAGCGTCCTGAGCGATCTGCTGAGCTTTTGCCTGATCCCAGTCACCACGCTGCTTTAACAGTTCTTTTACCTGTGCTCCTGAATCAGTAAGAGCCTTAACAGAGAATTCTGTTCTGTACTGAGCATCTACGTTCTCCGGGTCACCCTGGATCATGATATAGGAAACAACGCCGTCACCGTTAATATCGCCCTTGTTGGGGGTTTCCAGAATTTCCTCTCCCTGATAGGTACCGGACTGTCTTGCATCACAGCCTACATAAGTAGCGTTGATCTTGTCGTCTTTCCATCTCTGCTCTTCCTGAGTATCTGGTTCACGGTTAATGTAAACAACCGGAATTCCGGCAGCCTTACACATATCTGTGATTTCCGGAGCAGAAGAAGCCTGCACAAGGTTTAAAATCAATACATCGTATTTCTGAGTGATGAAGTTCTGGATCTGGTTGGTCTGTTCTGCCTGATCACCCTTACCATCCTGGATAACAACATTTTCTTTCTTAAAGCCTACGTCTTCTGTCAGATAGCGCTGAAGTTCTGTACGGTAAAGTGTCATAAAGTTATCATCAAATTTGTAAATTGAGATACCGATCTTCTTATCCGCCACATCTCCGCCGACAGCATCCTTTACTGCCTCTGCGGTGGTTTCTGCCGCGCTTGTATCCTCCTTCTTAGTCTCTGCTGCCGTGGTTGCCTCTGTTGGTGCAGCCGTTGTTCCCTTGGAACCGGCTCCACAGCCTGCCATGGAAAATACCATTGCTGACGCAAGACCTACTGCTAATGCTTTTTTGAATAATCTCATGATAAATCCTCCCTTATCATTATATTGTTATCGATTGGTGTTTTTACCTTACCGACATGCACATTATAGCTTTCTTTTGTGCAGTTTTCCATATAAAATTATTGGGATATGTATCGATTTTTTTAGATTTCTCCTGTTTTCATCAAAGAATTTCGATATTTTTACTCACAGTGCACAACCATCGGCCATTATTCATGTGAAAGCAACAATCCAGGGGAATATACTGCATATTCATTTGGTGACTGCCCACAGCCCATTAAAAACTTTGCTGCCTGCCGCGAAGTTCTTACTGGGCTGTCAGTGCCTTCTGGCTGCACTCATAATACTTGTCCCGGTCCAGATTTACAATTTCCTGTACATTTTGCCCAAGAGACTCCCCAGCGGCAATCTTAAAAATCACATTGGCATACTCCTGGCTGTCGCACTGGACCGTCCCAAACAGCTTTCCCGTACGAAGCCCTTCAAGACCCTGAGGCGTGCCGTCAATCCCTACAATCTTAACCGGCCTCATGTCTCTTTTCCGGTCCAGGGCATCTGCAGCTCCCAAAGCCATATCATCATTATTGCAGATCACTACTTCCACCTCATCCGGATACTCCAAAAGCCACTGCTCCATCCAGGCCGATGCCTGGCTTCTGTCCCAATTGGCAATCCCTCCGGTGATCTTTTCCAAAGGTACCCCGCCATCCTTTAAGGTCTGAATGGACCATTCCGTGCGGATCAGGGAATCCTGGTGGCTGTTTTCTCCCTCCAGAAGGACATAGCTGACCTTTCCGTCCCCATTTAAGTCAAGAGCGGCGGGATCTTTTTTATAAGCATCCACCAGAATGTTACCCTGAAGAACTGCGGACTCTTTCGCATTTTCCCCTACATAGTAAAGCTTTTCCCATCGCCGCATATCCTCTTCTACCGGTTCCCGGTTAAAGAACACCACCGGCAGGCTTGCGTCCATGGCTTTGCCGATGATATTGGAGGCCACGGAACGATCCACAATATTCACACAGATGGCATCATAGCCCAGGGATATGAAGCGGTCTACCTGGCTGTTCTGGGTATTCTGATTCCCCTTGGCATCCACGATTTCCATGACCACCTTAATTCCTGTTTCCTTCTCATATTCCTTGGCCTGCTCCTCAAGATTTCCCCTGAGGGTATTGATAAAGGAGTCATCCCCGCGGTATAAGGTCACTCCAATTCGTATTGATTTTTTTTCTTCCCTTCCCTCCTCCTTCCGGCTCTGATAAAACACTCCCCATAGAGCCAGCAGCAGGATAACTGCCACTGCCAGAATACCATATCGTTTCTTCATATTCCAACCCCCATCTCAATCAATTGGATACAAAATCCTTTCAAATTTGCTTTCCCGCAAATCCGGTTTGCGGATATAGTAAGAATCCAATACAATCTGCGTTCTTTGAAGCCCCCCATGAACCGCCTCCACAGCCTTTTCGATGCTCATATAGCCTGCATCAAACTGGTCGCTTGCAATCAGTCCCTTAATAATTCCATTGTCCAGCTCCTTTAAAAGCTTGGTTGTACTGCCGATCCCGTAAAGCTCCTCAATGAAATTGCCGTATACCGGACTTCCGGAAATGATATCCGCGGCCTCATCAAGGCTTCTGGCATCAATAGCTGCAATAACCGCTTTTCCGCCTCCGGGATAAACCATGCCCTCAATGGCCTCCCGGAAGGTCCCCTCTGCCTTTTTCTCGTAAAGCTTCATGGAAAATCCGGATTTTGACAGAGCAGATACCAGCCCGTCATAGGCTTCCCTGTTATACCCGTAGTCAAGCCCTTCCGTGAATATCCACACAGGAATATCCGGAGAATTCTCTGCCGCTATGGCCTGTCCAAGCAGGCTCCCCTCCTCCTCAAAATCCGGGGATATGCCGCTTTTAACCTGTTCATTGGGAGGTAAGCTTCCCATTATGACGGCAGGACTGTTTAAAACTATATCATCCATCTTTTTTATACATTCCACCGGCTTTACGGGAATCAGGACTATGGCCGATGCCCCGTCATTGATCTCCCTTTGAACCAGTTCTATCTGCTGGTCGGCATCCCCCTTCTCATAGAGCGTAATAAAGCTGACATCCACGTTATACTCCTCTGCCGCCTTATCCACACCCTTTCTGAAATTTACGTAATAATCATCGGAAGTATCTCCGATGATGACGGAAACCGGATATATTTCTGTTTTCTTCTCCTTGATGATCAAATCTGTGGAGGATAAAAGAAACAGGATCACAAGCACTCCCGCCAGCAGAGTCCACAATAATTTTTCCTGTTTTGTCATGATCTATTTTCCCTTTTCTATCATAGAACCATAGGGAGCCGCCGGAAGGTGGATGAGGATCACCGTCCCTTCATCAGGCTCCGATTCAATCGCCAGGCCGTACTTTTCCCCAAAATACAGCTTAATCCTCTCGTTGACATTTTTAACGCCGATTCCAGAACCTTTCTTTGAAGTGACCTGGACCTGGTCGGAAAATAAGCCTGCCACCTGATCTGGCCTCATTCCAAGGCCATTGTCCTTTACCATAAAGTATAGGTCATCTCCTGCTTTCCAGACCTTTACAATGATTTCTCCATCCCCGTCCATAAACTCCATTCCATGATAGATGGCATTTTCCACAAGGGGCTGCAAAACCAGCTTTAAGCTTGCCAGTTCCACACATTCCTCCGATGCATCGATCTCATAGGTGAATTTATTTTTAAAACGCATCTGCTGGATCATTAAATAATTCCTGACGTGCTCTAACTCATCCCTGACCGTGATAATGCTCTTCCCCTTGCTTAAGCTGATCCGGAAGAACCGGGCCAGGGCAGTGACCGCTTTGACCGCCTCCGCTTTTTGTTCATTTTCAATCATCCACACAATGATGTCAAGGGTATTATAAAGGAAATGGGGATTGATCTGGGACTGCAAGGTGTCAAATTCCTGTTTTCGCTTTGCCTCATGCTCCGCCACGATGTCATCCATAAGAACCCTGATCTGCTTTGCCATATTTTTAATGGAGTTCCCCAAATGCTGGATTTCATAGGAGCCTCCAATGAAAACAGGGGTTTCCAGATTTCCCTCCTCCAGAACTCCCACGGATTTTTCCAGCTCCTTGATGGGATTGGTAATGCGGGAGGAGATATAGGAATTGATCAGGGCCAGTATAAACAGGATCAGGGTGATAAGAAACACGATAAAAAGTCTGGTCTTAATGGAATTTAAGGAAACCACATTTTTAGGCGTTACCCCGATGATCTTCCAACCTGTATAACCGATGGATTTTACTGTGATGATCTGGGTCTCTCCCTGGAATTCCTCCCTGTGGTTTCCATCCTTATAACCGGCTGCCACCAGATTGTTTTCCTCCATCCGGCCGGAATCAATGAGCTGGATCTTTGGATGATACAGGATCTGGCCGTCATTGCTGATCAGATACACATAACCGCCCTTTCCGGTGGTCACCCCGTCAAAAAGATGTTCCAGGCTGGAATAACTTAAATCCACCAGAAGCACACCCTGGGTGGTAGAGGTGCCCTCTGTCAGCTCCACGGCCCTTGATAAGGATATGACCCAACGGTACTGGTTTTCGTTGTTGTCAAAAACATACTGGACATGAGGGTAGGAAAAATGCTGGTTTTCCGTTTTTTCCAAAGCATTTAAAAACCAGTTCTCCTGGGTCACATCAAGGCCGCTTTTCAGCCTTGCGGCAGGAACCGATTCCACCATGGTGCCTGACTGGGAAAAAAGAGCGATGTTGTCCACATTGTCCCTGTTGTTGTCATACAGGAGCGTGATCTCATTATTAATGGAGTCCGAGGAAAGATCGGCATTTTTCACGGCTCCGTAATACAGGGAATCTGACAGCTTCATGACCGTAAGCAAATAGGACTCCACAGACCTGGCTACCTGGTTGATGAGGCTCTGGTTTTCCTCCTGCACCATTTCTCCCACCTGGGTAGAAAGGCGCTGGTACAAGGAAAAGGTGATCAAAAGACTGGCTGCCAGAGCAGTCACGGTAAAATATACAAATATAGTATAACGAATGCTGATATTCTTTCTTTCCATTACCTGGCTCCGCGGAATTTAGTCGGTGATACTCCAAATTTCTTCTTAAATACATAGCTGAAATAATTCTGCTCCTGATATCCTACCTTCGCTGCCACCACATAAGTCTTATCATCGGTTTTGTTAAGCAGTTCCACTGCCTTGTTCAACCGGACATCCGTCAGGTATGCGATGTATGCCTGTCCTGTTTCCTTTTTGAACATAGTAGAAAAATATGCCGGGCTCATGTGAAGGTGGCGGCATATCATTTCCACAGACAGATCCGGATTCTGGTAGTGGTCCATGATGTACTGCTTTGCTTCCTGGATCACCTGGCGGGTGGTGATATCACGCTCCTGGTTGATGGACTGGTTCATCTTCCCTGCAATTTTAAAAAGCCACTGGCCGAATTCTTCTTTTTTCTTAAGCTTGTTAAAGATTTCCATGTCCTTAAGCTCCCCGCCCATAATATCCTCAAGGGCCAGGTCATACTGCTGCATCATCTGGAGGACGCTGTTTAGAACGCCAAACATATAAACCTGCTGCTGGCGGTAATGTACTTTTGCTGATTCCATCTTTTCAATGATCCTGGTGACTGCTGCTTCGATCTTTTCGTCAGGACCGAACTTTATAGCTGAGATGAGATCCGCCTCTGTTATACTGTCAAATTCCAGCTTTCCCACTCCTACCGGCTCCATATCATTGATGTAAATGGTGGTCCCCTTTCCGGCTATAGCCTTATAGCCCAGGGCATCAATGGAGGACTGGTAGGCTTCCCGGAAACCGGACAGCTCACGGAAGCTTTTGCCGATTCCCATGGTGACAAGAACCTCCAGAATCCGTTTTGTTTCCTTACAGATGTCTCCCAGGACATCGATCAGTCCTGTGGTGGAATTGTCATCATCAAGGGCCACGATCACCACCATCTCCGCCTCTGAAACAGACTGGAAAAGGGCAAACCGGCAATAGCCCTCCAGCTTTTCCCTTACGATCTGCATAACAGAAATGGGGATCAGTTCCTCCTCATTGTGAAGGGAAAGGGTTTCCCTTACATCTCCTTTTTCCACATCAATGGCAACAATGATCCATTTTCTGGCTCCCATAACAGGCACGCCATATTCCTTAAGCTTTTGTTCCACCAGCTCTTCCGGAAGATTTTTGTGCATCAGGTCATTGAAAAACTGCTCTCTGATGATTGGAAGGCTTTTCCGGTAATTTTCCCGAAGGCGGCTTAAATTCCTTTTTTCTTCTATCTCCTGATCCAGGTTCCCCTTGATCCTTTTTAATATGGAGGTCAGCTCTTCCACGTTGACCGGTTTTAAAATATACTCCGTCACATTCAGTTTGATCGCCCTTTGGGCATATTCAAAATCATCGTAACCGGAAAAGATCACCACCTTCATGGAAGGATACCGCTGCCGTACCTTTTCCGCAAGGACCAGACCATCCATGTAAGGCATCCGGATATCCGTTAAAACCACATCCGGTTCCAAAACCTCAATCTTTTCCATGGCATCTTCCCCGTTTTCCGCATCTCCCACCACCCGGAACCCGGCTGCCTGCCATTCAATCTTCTTTATTATGCTTTTACGCACTTCCTCTTCGTCATCCACTAAAATTATGCTGTATAAATCCATGCTGTTCTTCCCCTCTTAAAAATCTCTTTGGGTATGCCTTTACGCCCAAAAACCTTGGCAAGAAACCAAATTACTGCTGCTGTATCTGATAAAGCAGCGCATTTACAATTGCCGCGGCCACATTGCTTCCGCCTTTTCTTCCCCTTGCCACAATGAAAGGGATATGGGGAAGGGACATAATCATTTCTTTGGACTGTACCACATTGACAAATCCCACAGGAACGCCGATGATCAGCCTGGGGCGTATTTTTCCCTCATTTATTAATTCATAAAGGCGCACCAGGGCAGTGGGGGCGTTTCCCACTGCAAAAATACAGTCCTCCGAAAGCTCTGCCGCCTTGTCCATGCTGGCACAGGCCCGGGTGGTATGGTGGAGCTTTGCATATTCCGCCACATCCTCATCAGCCATAAAGCAATTGACGCTGCAGTTGTTTCCCTTCAGAGCCTTTTTATTAATTCCGGCCATTCCCATGTTGGTATCCGTAATGATCCGGACGCCTTCCTTTAATGCCCGGATCCCTTCCCCTACGGCATGAGGGGAAAACACCAGATTATCCGCATAGTCAAAATCAGCGGTGGTGTGAATTACCCGCTTGATCACCGGTTCACACTCCGGATCAAGGACCTTTTCCCCCAGCTCCATGGTTATCAGTTCAAAACTTCTCTTTTCTATTTCCTCGGGCAGCACCCGCTCCAGCTCCTTACACTCCATCTGTTCCTCCACGTTGTTTTCTCATGATCTGCCGGAAATTTCAGGGCTGGTTTCTAATCCCATTATCCCATAGATCTGTTCCATGTCAAGGCTGTCCCTTAACAGGGCTGCCAGCCGGTCATATTGTTCTTCCTTATATTCCTGATAGTTAAAGCCGTCATCCACCTCCATGGAAATCCCCTTCTTTTTTGCAAGAGCCTTTACCATGGCCATTGCGATCCCTTCTTTATCAAAGAAGCCGTGGATATAGGTGCCATATACATTCCCCCTCTGGCATCCGTCCATTTTTGCCAAATGAGAGCCTGACTGGCTTTCCATGACATAAGCCAAAGGCGGAAGGGATCTGGTGGTTTCTCCCATGTGGATTTCATAGCCTTCCACCTCCATGCCCGACAGTTCCTCAAATATCCCTCCCACACCGGTGCAGGAGCCTGCCACTCTTGTCCTGGTCTTTTCCTTTCCAAAAACAGTGCGGATGGGCAGAAGGCCCATGCCCCTTACGGCCAGGACAGCCGATTCTGATTCTACATGGAAGGGATCGGATATGGTCTCCCCAAGCATCTGAAAACCGCCGCAGATGCCAAATATGGGAATCTCCCTGGCATTAAGCTTAAGGATCGCCGCCTCCAGGCCGCTTTCCCGCATCCAGAGTAAGTCTTCCACAGTGTTTTTGCTGCCTGGCAAAATGACCATGTCCGGATTTCCCAGATGGGAAACACGGTCCACATAGCGCAGACACACCCAGGGGATGGTAGAAAAAACCTGGAAATCCGTGAAATTGGAGATTCTCGGCATCCGGATGACGGCGATCTCCACTGTGGTCCGGTCTGTTCTGGCCGTTCCCGCCAAATGGTTTCCTAAGCTGTCCTCCTCTTCCAGATCCACATCCATATAAGGAACCACACCGGCCACCGGGATGGACAGCCGCGTTTCGATCATGTCCAGCCCTGGCTCCAGAATGGTTTTATCTCCCCGGAATTTATTGACGATCAAGCCTTTTATCAAGGCTTTCTCATCTGGTTCCAAAAGCATCACAGTTCCGTAAAGCTGTGCAAACACGCCTCCCCGGTCAATATCCCCCACCAGAAGAACCGGAGCCTCCGCCATTTTTGCCATTCCCATATTTACGATGTCATCCTGTTTTAAATTGATCTCCGCCGGACTTCCGGCTCCTTCTATGACGATGATATCGTATTCCTTTGAAAGCTTGCCAAATGCCCGTTGAATCTCCGGTACCAGGGTTTTCTTGTATGCAAAATACTCCCTGGCAGGCATATTTCCAATGGATATGCCGTTTACAATTACCTGGGATCCAATGTCATTGGTGGGCTTTAGCAGGATGGGGTTCATGGCCGCCTCCGGCTTTACTCCTGCCGCTTCCGCCTGGACCGCCTGGGCCCTCCCCATTTCCAGCCCCTCTTCCGTAATATAGGAATTTAAGGCCATGTTCTGGGATTTAAAAGGAGCCACCCGGTATCCATCCTGCTTGAAGATCCGGCATAAGCCGGCTGCAATCAGGCTTTTTCCTGCGTTGGACATGGTCCCCTGTATCATGATCGTCTTTGCCATTGGTTTATTTCCCTTCTGTCACTATGGATTTCAATATGGAAAGAAACTCTTCATTTTCCTTCCGCTGCTTTACGCAGATTCGGTAATAGGTATGATCAAGCCCTCTGTAATTGGAACAGGAGCGTATCAGGACTTTCCGGTCCAAAAGCTGCCTGTAAAGAAGCTTTTCCTGGGTAAAAGCCTTTGGCCTTAAATCCCGGAAAAAAATATAATTGGCCATGGAGTCAAAAACCTGAAAGCCAAGGACTGAAAGGGCTGATTTTAAATACTCCCGTTCACAGGTGATCACCTGTCTCGTTTTCTCCACATATGATTTTTCCTTAAGAGCTGCCTCTCCTGCCGCCTGGGCAAGGCTTGAAACGCTCCAGGGCTGGCGTATGAGATTCATTCGGTCCAGGACCTCTTTTCCTGTACAGATCCCATAGCCCAGGCGCAGCCCTGCCATGGCATACAGCTTTGTAAAGGCTTTTAAAAGGAATACGTTCTCATAACCGCCGCTTTGTACAAGTTCCAAAACCGAATACTGCTCCGGTTCCTGCAAAAATTCATTAAAACATTCGTCCACCACACAAAAGATTCCCCGGTCCCTGCAAGCATCCAGAATCTCTGTTATGGCTTCCTTGCCTGATGCAAGGCCGGTGGGATTGTTGGGATTGCATAAAAACAGCATCTGAAAATCCATCCCGCTTTTTTCCAGCCAGTCTTTCACCTTCTTTTCCCCCAACCGAAACCCTTCTTCCTCCTTTAAGCTAAAATGCACGATGTTGCAGGAGGAGGCTTTAAGAGCCTGTTCGTATTCCAGAAAAGAGGGGTCGATCAGAAGGGCATTTTTCGGTTTTAATGCCTGTACGATCTGAAAGATTAAGTCCGCAGCCCCGTTTCCGCAGATAATGTGATCCGGAGAAACGCCGTGAAACTCTGAAAGCAGGTTACGGAGTTTCATGGATTGGCTGTCAGGGTAACAGGAGCAGTTGTCTGCAGCCTTATGAACAGCATCTTTTACTCCCTGGGGAAGCCCAAGGGGATTGATGTTGGCTGAATAGTCTATTGTTACGTTGTTGGTATAAATATCTCCGCCATGCTGGTATTCCATATTATTTATCTCCCGATCAAACATATCATTGTGTTTAAATAGCTGCTAAGAGGAGCAGGCATACAGGGATCAGCCCTAATACATAAGTAACTGTCATAAGGCAGTTGGCCCTGGGGATATCCTGGTATTCCACCGGCCTTACCGGATCTCCAATGGAAGGCTTTTCATATAGCTTTCCAAAATAATAGGCATTCCCTGCCAACTGGATCTGCAGCGCCCCTGCACAGACCGCCTCCGTCTGGGCTGAATTGGGACTTTTGTGATTAAAGCGGTCTCTTTTAAATATCATGAGTCCGTTTCTGCCGCTGTATGGGCTCCCTTTTCCCTTCATTTTATAAAAAAACTGGCACACATACCCTGCTCCTATCATAAGGGCTGCGGATAACCGGGCCGGTATGAAATTACAGATATCATCAAGCCTGGCCGCAGCCCGTCCAAACCAGAGATACCGTTCATTTTTATATCCCACCATGGAATCCATGGTATTTACCGCCTTATATAAAAATACTCCCGCTCCTCCAAAAAGAACCATGAAGAGCAAAGGAGCGATGATTCCATCTGAGGTATTTTCCGCCACAGTTTCCACCGCCGCTTTTGTGATTCCTTCTTCCGACAAGTTTTTTGTATCACGGCCCACAATCATGGATACGGCCGTTCTGGCCCCTTCCTCATCCCCATTGGAGAACGCCTTATAGACCTTCATGCTTTCTTT
The DNA here is from genome assembly GCF_054772055.1 of Lacrimispora brassicae. Classification (NCBI taxonomy): domain Bacteria; kingdom Bacillati; phylum Bacillota; class Clostridia; order Lachnospirales; family Lachnospiraceae; genus Lacrimispora; species Lacrimispora brassicae. The sequence goes on from NZ_BRYH01000031.1 coordinate 141,830, forward strand.
CCCCAGGGAACGCCATGCCATCATCTGACCGCACATCACGCTTTCTGCGAAAAAAAATCCATAGGGGGATAAGGAGTAAGCAATCCAAAGAACTGCCCCTGATACGGCGCCTGTGACCGAAAGCACCAGGAGCACCAGCCACAAACCCGCTCTCTTTTCCCCCTCTTCCCCCATAGGAAACCTTTTTCTGAGTTTTTTCTCCAGCCAGCTTATGAGCGAGCCTATTCCGCAAACCGGATGCCAAAGCCAGGGGGGATCGCCAAAGCACAGATCCAAAAAGCATCCTGTCAGCACTGCTGCTAAGTGTAGTTTTATCATTGTTCTGTTTCCTGACCTTCTGTCTATTTAATCCGGGAAGCAATTCCGCATACCACGCGGTAAACTTCCCTGGAGGTACGTGCCAATCTTACGGACGCCCTTCCCGAAACTTCTCTCCATTCCCTGTCCTCCGGATCCAGAGGCACGATGCCGCAGCCCAGTTCATTGGAGGTAATAATAATATCAGGATTTTGCTGCTCAATCGCCTCAATAAATCCATCTACGCTTTTTCCCTCTTTTAAAAGCCGCCTTATATACTCGTGAAGGCCATGGAGGATCCGGCAATTCATGGCGGCATCAAAGCTGTCCCTGCTGCCTTCCGCAATCTCATATCCTTCCACTTTCTCATTTTTGCTTGCGAATGTTTCTCTTTCAACCTTTGCCATGCTGTCAGTATCTTTTGCCAGTTCCACGGCAAAGGCCAGCTTACCCTGCCATGCTCCGCCAATAATCAATATCATATTTCCTCTTTCCTGCCCATGCTTTCTGGGCATAAAGGTATACCCGAAGGGTGTTTCCTCTTTCCTGCCCATGCTTTCCGGGCATAAAGGTATACCCGCAGGGTGTTTCCTCTTTCCTGCCCATGCTTTCTGGGCATAAAGGTATACCCGAAGGGTGTTTCCTGTCTGCTCTTTTATAATTACACCAGACGGGAAACAACAGCCAGTCCGGCTACAAGGGCCAGTTCACATATCTGCAGAAAATATCCTGCCAGATCGCCGGTGATTCCCCCGAATTCCCTCTTTGCCATGGCATAATAGTACCAATAAACAAGAAGAGAGACGAAAAGGGTAACGGCGGCAGACAGCCTTCCTCCCAGATACCAGATTCCCCATTCCGCCGCCGCCAGATACAAGACCATAACAATGGCGACTGCCCGCTTCTGGGCGGCTCCGGAAAAGGAGGCCGCCAGCCCGCTTTCCTTTGCCATGGGAAATGTGACGACAGACAGGCCGCTTAAGGCCCTGGTAACCACAAATGTCATACAATAGGCCGGTATCATGGCCGGAGGCATTTCTAAAAAGGCAGCCAGATAGAGAACCAGGTAGACACCGCAGCCGATAATGGCAAAAGCGCCTGTATGAGGGTCTTTTAATATCTCAAGCTTTTTCTTCCTGTCTCCCTGGGAGGATCTGGCATCCACCACATCCAGAAACCCATCCATATGTATGCCTCCTGTAACCAGGATAGGGATTACCACCGGAAGTATCTGCCCGAAATGACGGAAGCCAAGAGCATTGCAGCCAGAAAAGGCTGCAAATTCCAGCAGGCCGATAACTGCTCCGATGAGGGGGAAAAAGCACATGACATATTTCATCCGCACCTTTGTCCATTCCAACTGGGGCATTGGGATACGGGAGTACATGGAAAACGCAATAACCAAGCTGCCAAAAAGATTCATATTCCTCCTCCTCATAATGCCTGAACCGGGCGGCACGCCCGGCACTTAAAATTATCATATCACAGAAAACGAAAAATGTCATTTCCATTCAAGCGTCCTGTCTTTGTTTTCATAAGATATAAAAAAGGCCATGGATAAGCGAGGTTCTTTCTCAAGTTCAGGTAAACTATAATCAGAAACTTGCCGCAGTACACCGGGTGGTGTGATCTGTTTTGCGGGACGACAGAAACATAAAGAGAAACGCTGCACAATCAAACAGCATTTCTCTTTACGCTTTTATGTATGTATATCAATGATATCCTAACCAATATAATGGGTTCCCTTTGCTTCCCGATACATACCGGTAAGCTTTTCCCCTGCTTCATATGCTTTCTTCAGGAACTGATCAATATTCTCATCATAGCATGTTAATTCCAAAGTCAGGGGCAGCTCATACTCTGTCCGGGCAACTGCTGCCATGATCTCCTGCCAATTTATATTACCGTTCCACGGAATCTGATGAAAATCTGCGGAACCGCTGTTGTCATGAATATGGACCGCATACAGACGGTCTTTGTACTGTTGAATTATATCGGTCATCTTCCTGCCCCAAACCATGTTAGCATGCCCCGTGTCCAGACAAAAGCCTATGAATTGCGCCGGATACCTGTGAAAAAGTCTGTCAAGCTGATCCAATTCATCCCGTTCCGGTACATCGAACAGATTTTCAATACAGATACGCACCCCCTTTTGGATGCAATACGGCTGCAGCTCATCAAAGGATTTGTATACCTGCTGATAAAAACACTCCTCTATATCCGGATCCTCCTGGATCGTAAAATGAGGCACATACAAATGAAGAACGATCTCTTTTGCACCAATGTACGCTGCCAGATCAACCCGGTTCCTGATCAGCTCCACTCCTGCTTTTCTGTTATATTCCACCTGGGAGGTATAGTCCTTGCGATAATGTCCATCAATCAGGTTTGTGTTCCGCCTGGAACCTTTGGAGGCATGAAGGGCTTTTGCCTTTAAGCCGTATTGATCCAGCCATTCCTTGATCTGCTGCATCTCATAGGTGGAATAAATATAATCTCCGTCCCATTCAAAGCACCAGTGAACATGGGTAAAGCCTGCCTGTGCTATTTTATATAATACTTCTTTAATTTTTTCAATCTGGGGAAATTCTCCCGCAAAATCTGTTGCAATTGCCAATTGTAAGGCACTCATATTCTCTCCTTTCCACCGCCTGATGCGGCGCAAACCATCGGGCCATGCCTCTGTCAGCAGCATAACAAATCATATGCCGTCCTCCGGCTGCTTTCCCGGCTTCTTCACGAAATCAGCCTTTTCCTTCCGTTCTTACAAATAACAGGCAGATGAGGCCTGCCAGGACCGTTACCGCCAGCCATACGTATATGGTGGTCTGCCAGCCCCGGTACTCTACCATAAGACCAATGGAAAAAGTGGAAATTGCAGTTCCCAGATATGCCATGGCATTTAAGAAACCGGATACTCCGGACACACGCCCCTGCCGACTAAACCGCAATGGATAAATATTGACCACCAGCGTATTCACTGCCATCATGGAGGCCGTAATCATGGCCAGGAAGCATGCCGTTATGACCGGCGAACGGCTTCCTAACCTGCATAGCAGAAGCAGCCCTGCCGTTGCTGACGCGAAAAAGGAAAATACGGATAACCCTATTTTCTCCCCGGTCTTACGGTAGACAAACCTGGCCAGGTATGCCCCCGACAAATTGATGACCGGCAATATGGACGTAAGCAGAACGGAAAAAGAAGCTGCTATTCCGAAAACTTCACTGATATAGGTGGGAACCCAGGAAGTCACGCCATCCTTTAACATGCCATGGACCATAATGGGTATCAAAAGTGTCAAGATTCCGGAAGTTACCATCAGCTTTCCAAAGGAGGTCTGAACCTGCTCTTCCTCCTGTCTAGAGGTTTCTTTTATCCCGCTTTCTTCCACTGCGGTTTCACCATGACGGCAAATATCCCAGAAGCCTATACTCCACAAGAAGGAGGTTGCTGCCAGCAGGATTGCTGCTGCAATAAATACTCCGGGCCAGGCCGCAACAGCCAGCACTCCAGCAGACAGCAGATAGGCGATCAGAGTTCCTATGATCTGCGACGAAACGATATTCACACTGCAGTTCACCCGGTCTTCTCCATGAAGCATTTCCGCGAATATGCGGATAATCGGTGCCCAAATCATTGCCTGAAAATATCCGTTGGCCCCCCAGGACAACGCCATCCATGGAGCGCTATGGCTGATACTCATGGCAATATTGGCAAGTCCGGAGCAAAACAGCCCCACAAATATCATCCGCTTCGGATTCACCCGGTCGCCTAGAAACCCATTGATCATCTGCCCTATTCCATAGGCAAAGAAATAAGCCATACTGATAAAACCTGCCTGGGATGCTGTCAGGATATGCTCAGAAATGATCTGAGCCATGGCAGAAGAATAATTCAGCCTTCCGATATACGACACACAATATACCAGCCAGCATAACAGGAACAATCTTCTGACATACGTTCTGTCCCTTATTTTACACAATACCTTTGCATGATCCATTTCCGCTCCTTCACTCCTGCCGCTCCTAACCCTTCACCGCACCGTTGGTCAGACCGCCGATGATCTTTTTCTGCATAAACACATAGAATACCATAATCGGCAGCATGGAAAGAAGAAAAGCAGCAAAAATCATGGGATAGTTAATGGCATGTGTCATCTTAAAGTTATATTGGAACAGAGTGAGGGTCCAATAATCCGGTGACTTATTTAAGGTCAGCAGCGGAAGCAGGAAGTCATTCCAGAACCAAAGTCCGTTTTTGATCAGCACCGTCGCCGTCATGGGGCCCAGCAGGGGGAAGATGATATGGACGTAAATCTTCCAGGTTGGCGCTCCGTCAATATATGCCGCTTCTTCCAGTTCCGCGGGAATCCCCTGTATGAAGGCCACATAGAGGAAAACACCTTCACAGACTGCGCTTGATATGTATACAACAATCAGTCCGGGTATGTTCAGCATATCCATCACTGACATAACCTTAATTAAGGGAAGCATTTTTACCGTAAACGGTACAAAGATACCTGCCAGTAAAAAGAAATAGAGATATTTATAATATCCTTTTTCCCACATGCTCCTGGCAATTGCATAGGAAACCATGGGAATAACGGCTATTGTCCCAAGGGAAGCAAACACCGTAATTGCCAGGGTGTTTAAGACAGTCCTGGGATAACCGGAATTCATAACAACAGCAAAAAAATTATCAAAATTAAAACGTGTTGGCAATGCAAAAAAATTCCGGCTCAATTCCTGGGGGGTCTTCATGGAGGTGATAACCGTTAAATAGACCGGATATGCAATCATAATAACGCCCAGGATCAGGAAGAGATACAATGCCGTGCTTTTCAATTTCCTGCTCATCCCTCTTCCTCCTGATATATACTTTTCTTATTGCTAAAAGCGATCTGTATAAATGAAATGGAACAAATAATTATGGTCACAACCACGGCTTCTGCAATGCCAAGAGAGAAATTGACCTCTTTAAAGCCATGGTTGTAAATCAACAGCGCCGTACTTTCTGTTGCACCGCCGGGTCCTCCGTTGGTTAATGCAACTATATAATCATATATCGTCAAACCATCCTTGATTACTAATACCATAACTACGGTAAGTACAGGAAGCAGGAAAGGAAAGGTAATGAATTTGAATACATCCCATTTGCCGGCACCGTCCAGAGAAGCCGATTCCACAAGCTCCTGAGGAACATTCTGTAAACCTGCCATTAATAACACCGTAGGGATGGCAATTCCCTGCCATACATTAGTGACCAGGACCGCATAAATTGCTGTTTTAGAACTGGACAAAAGGCTTCTGCTCAGCCAGCCGATCTTCAGCATCTGTCCGATTTGGGGAAGGACCTGAAAGAATACTTCGTTAAAAATAAGACCTACCGTCAGCATACTGACAACCGCCGGGAAAAAGTACGCTCCCCGAAAGAACCCCTTTGCCTTGATTTTGCTGTTCAGGAGAAGAGCCATGATCAGGCTGAGCCCTACGATACTTACAACCAGCAAAACCGTGTATTTAAAATTAAACCAAATTGCATTCTGAAAGCGGCTGCTGACCACCACTCTGACATAATTCTTTATTCCAACAAACTGATATTTACTGGTCAATCCGTTCCAGTCGGTCAGACTGTAATAGATTCCCGCACCTACCGGATAGATAAAAAAGAGAATATACAATACCGTTGCCGGAATAGAAAAAGCAAACATTGTAATATTTCTTTCCGTTATCCTTTTCCTTTTCTTCATATAGCTTTCTACCTTTCTAAAAAATGGCTACTGTAAGTACTTCATTACAATAGCCATTTTATTTATGGCAAGCAGCCCGGCCTGCCCATATGCCCGGCCTCTATCTGCTGTTATTGGCCTTCATATTTTTCTTTGCAGATTCTGTCGGTCTCCTTAAGGAAATTGTCTGTGTTCTTGTCTGAGATAAGCTGCTGCACATATACAGACCATTCAGAGCGCCAGCCTGACGGCCAGAAATTCACCATGGTCAGGAAGGTGTTTCCGCTGTCAATGACTTCCTTGATGCCCTTTAAAGGTTCAATATTATAATTTACGCCTTCGATTACCGGAGGGGTTCCTTCTTCATCTGCTACCATTTGATAGATTTCCGGCCTTGATAAGAATTCAATGAAGGCTTTTGCTTCTTCCTGATGAGGAGTCTTACTGGATACGCCATAAGCGATATCCACGTTAATAGGAGTCTTATAGTCATCACTTACCGGACTTGGATAAGGAATTAAGGTAAAGTCCAAATCAGGGTTGTTTTGCTGTATCACTGTGTATTTAGCTGTTATTGCAACAAACATCGGGATCTTCCCATTGGCAAAATCAGCAACACACTGTTCAATGCCATAGGACAGGGTATCTCCTGCATATTCCCTGGTTTTAAGCATTGCCTGTGCTAAGTCCTTAAAATAAGGCTTATCCTCCTGGCTGAAAGAGGCCTGGGTCTTCCCTACGTTCTCCGTGTCTATGTAAACATCATTTTTAATAATACCGACGATCCGCTCTCCTTCCTGCGCCAGATAGCCGGGATCTTTATCTACAAAGGTAAATGGCGTGATCCCTTTTGCCTGGAAAGCTTCACATACCTCCATTAATTCACTCCAGGTAGCGGGCAATTCCAAACCTGCTTCTTTAAACATGGTTTTGTTGCAATAAATACCAAATGAATTCAAAGCAAAGGGCATTGCATAAATCTTATCGTTCCAGGTAGAGAATTCCAGAGCGCTGTCCGAGGCTCTGTGCAGCCACTCCTCATTGGTCAGTTCTGTATACACCCCATCATCCATCATGGTGTGATAGGCTGTCTCTGCCGGATATACTGACATGATATCAGGAACATCCCCGGTTGAAACTCTGGTGAACAATACGGTCTCCGCATCCGCAGGCGCTGTCTGCTTTATTATCACATTGGGATATTCCTGCTCAAATTTTTCAATTACTTTATTAAATACCGCTTCTCCCTCCACCTTGCAATTGAAAAATTCCAGCTCCACTTTCCCGTCGGCAGCAGCCTCTTTTCCATTTCCCCCATTGGAACCGGCAACTCCTCCCTCATTCTTATTGCCCTTCCCCCCCGTCTGCCCGGCCAGACCACAGCCGGCCAGGGTCAGTGCCATTACTGTAATCCCCAGCCCAATACCCAATACATTTCTTTTCATAAGAAACCTCCTTAAAATTCCTGGTGTTTTCGTTGGTATGCTCATTATAGAGGATTCTCACCTAATATGCTTGCCATATTTTCAGAACTTATTGCCATTTCTTCTGAAGTCTCAAAGTATCCTCTTCTTCTGTGTGTTTCTGTGATATAATGTCCACGAAAGCAATGAGCAGTGCGAAACAGGCCAAAAAAAGATTTTCGTTGTGCTCGCACATAAGAAAATCTTTTTTCGGCCTGTTTCATCGGGCGAATGCCCGTGAGCTCGTAAAACCTACGGTTTTACGAGCTGCACAGCGGACTTATCACATAATAACCACAAGAAAGGCCCCCCCCATAATGAAAAAACCAGATCTTCACCTTTCCTCCCCCAAGATGAACATGCAGCTAAAGCTGATGCTGATTCTGGAAACCCTCGTACTCCTGGGTGCATACATCATTATCACGGGAACGTACCAAAATCTGGAGCGGCATAAAACAGAGGAAGCAGTAAGGCAGCTAAACGGCACCCTGATGACCAATATCGAGCACACCGCCAATGCCCTTGACACACTTACAAAATCACTGATTAGCAGTGAAGCCTACGAGGTCTCCCCTTCTCTTTGGAGCTATTTAAAATCCCGTGCCAGACAAAAAGAAAATCCAGGTAGAATGGATGGACTATTCATAGAAAAATACTATCAGCTAACCATCTTATTTCCCCAGTTAAACTGCCTCTTTCTATTTCATCCGGAAGGGAATCTGATGAGCTACAAATACAACGACCAGAAATACCACCTGCTAAAGGAATTGCCTGAAAGCGACTGGGTCACCACCTTAAAAGACAACCGGGGAGCCCTGTCCTTTATCACCCAAAAAGAAGCGGAGGACTTGGGATACCAGGTGAACAACAGGCTATTATTTGCCGGACGGGTTTTAAATAACATCAGTGCGTCAAAACCCATAGCCATTATCTTAGCCGGCATTAACATCTCAGATCTCCAGTATGACTTCAAATGCAGCAAATTATTTGATTCCCAGCAGTTTGCCTGCTTTGATGCCAACAAAAAGCTGCTTTTTTCCTCCGACGGATTTGAGGATATAACCTGGGAGAAAACACAATCCCCAAAAGCCAGAGATCCCTACGTATATTACCTGACCGCCAATGACAATCATACCTTATACAGCGTCATTGCCACGGATAAAAAGGATATCACCCAGTCCTCCTCCTTCCTGCGTCCTGTTTTTCTCATGATCATCCTGATTATTTTCCTGTCCAATCTTCTGCTGTCCTGGATGATTACCAAGCGGGTCATAAAATCCTACGGGGAAATGACAAAACAGGTATATCAAAAAAGCCTGGCAGAAAAGGATTTAAATCTGCAGATGCTGCGGTCTCAGATCAATCCCCATTTTTTATACAATACCCTGGACCGGATGCGGATGGCCTCTCTCAAAGCCAACTACCCTCATTTGGCAACCATGTGCGAACTGCTGGCAAAGATACTCCGCTTTGGCGTTTCCGAGGCCAATAAGCTAGTGACCGTAGAAGAGGAACATGCCCATCTGGAGGAATACATCCGTTTAATCAAGCTAAGCTACACCAATGTCTCCATCAGCACCAGCTTAGATCCTGAAATCCTGTCCTACCGGATGCTTAAACTGCTGCTGCAGCCTTTGGTAGAAAACAGTATTAATCACGGAATTATTGATGATGCCTCCAATGGTTCCATTCAAATCTGGGGATATGAAAAAGACAGAGAATTGATTTTCACCGTTTCTGACAATGGAAACGGTATGGATGAAGAACACCTGGCCCTGCTGCGGGATTACTTAGAGGATAAAAATACCGCTTTTCACAGCATCGGCTTAAAGAATATCAAAAAAAGAATTCAGCTCTATTACGGAAAAGAGTATGATTTATACATTGACAGCCGGCTTCACCAGGGCACAACCGTAACAATTAAAATTCCGGTCACAAAAGAATAAATTGTTTGAACAGAAGGTGATAGGAGGCGGGTATGACAAGCAACTATATTTTAATCGCAGATGATGATCCTGATATTCTGGAAGGACTTACCCACGCGGTAGAGAAGGAATTTGAAAACAAGTTAAACGTATTAAGCTGCAAAAACGGGGCCATTGCAGCCGATATTTTAAGATGCAATACCATTGACATCCTGATCACCGATATTAAGATGCCGGTTATGAACGGGATTGAATTGCTGGATTTTATGAAACAGCATCATATCACCTGCAAAACTGTTGTTTTAAGCAGCTATGACGATTTTAATCTGGTGAGAGACGTCCTTCGTCTGGGTGCAGCCGATTATCTTTTAAAACCCGTTGATTTTCCAGTGCTGTACCAGCTCTTATACCGCTTACTGGCCCAGGTCATGACAGACCATAGCAGTTGTGCAGGACGTAACTATCCCATTAATATGCAGCAATTACTGGAATCCTATATGCAGAAACCGATGGAAAAAACTGCCCATATGCTTGCTTTTGAAGAAAAGTATTCCCTGGTCCCAGGCTCTGCCTGTATCGTCGGCTGCATTAAGCTGGATGCGGTTTATTCCGGAAAGCTTTTTCAGCTTCAGGAAGGTCTGCGGGAGGACCTTTATCACTGCCTGAACCGGTCCCATATCCAATACCACAGTATCATAACAGGGGAAATGGCCTCCTGCTTTGTATTTATGCTGTTTCCTGATACGGATATTCCCTGTTGCCTGGACAGCCTCCATTTCTATGGGGAGCAACTGGCCGGCCAGGGTTATAAGTTTAAGTTCAGCAAACAATATGTCACCTTTCGCCAGTGCTCCGATGGGTTTCGGGATTGTCTCACCTGGTTTGAATCCGCCTATTACGACCTCCCTTATAACCGTGGTTATGAAGGCTATAGGGCTGAAGATATCTCCCTGTTTATTCATCAGGCAATAAATTCCTTAGGAGTTTATGACATGAAGAATACCCTGCATTATCTCCGCCTTTTCTTTGCTGTCAGCAATCATTTAAAGCCGCCGGTAAAGGAGACAAAAAAAACACTGAATAACTCCATCTATGCGCTGATCCGGCTGAATCCAAAATATATCGAGCCGGTCAGCGGGCTTAAATTCAGCGAATATGATCTGTTCAGCCAAATCGAGAATGCTCCTTCCCTGTCGATTTTGGAAAAGGAACTATACGGTTCCTTGAATCACCTGGTTGAGACGGTACTGCATTCCCTGCCCAATAAGGAAGAATGCATCATTGAAAAGGCAAAGTCCTACATAGAAAAAAATTACAATGACTGCATCAGCCTGGAGGACGTGGCATCTCATGTTTACATGAACAAAAGCTATTTTTCCTCCTTTTTCAAAAGCAAGGTGGGTCTCACTTACCGTGATTATCTGCGGAATTTCCGCATTGAAAAATCCATTCGCCTCATTGCGGACAGAAATATGAAAATCTACGAGATCGCTCAGGCGGTAGGTTATAATGATTCTGCACATTTTATCCGTGCCTTTAAGGAGGTAACCGGTAAGAGCCCCGGCGATTATAAGGTCTCCTCTTAAATAACCGCATTACAAACGGATGGGATTGATGCCTTTTTTCCAAAATATGAATATCATGCTAAGGACACCCACCAATCCTTCTGTCACAACAAATGACAGCCATACTCCGGTCATCCCCCAGACCCGGCTTAGGAGGAGCACCATGGGAACAAGAACAATACACCCCCGTGCCACCGATACCATAAAGGCATTCATCCCCCGTTCGGCAGCACTTAAATACATGCATACAATAATATTGATTCCCGCAAAGAAAAACCCTGCAAAGTAAATCCCAAGCCCCTCCCGGGCAAGAAATGCGATTGCGGCATTCTGCTCACTGTTAAACACATTTATCATTTGGTCTGAACAGAAAAATACCAGGAAATAAATTGCTGATGCTATTGTCAGGGAAGTGACAAGCCCATAGCGAAGCAATTTTTTTATAATGATACCATTCCCCGAACCATAAGCTTTGCTGACCAGCGGCTGTATCCCCTGGGCAATTCCTGTGAAAACCGAGATTCCTACCAATGCGATATTGGCCACAATCCCGTAGGAGGCAACCCCCAGATTCCCTTCCAGCCCCAGGATGACCAGGTTAAAGGTGATCAAAACAACCGCCGAAGACACCTCCGTAATAAATGCAGCCATGCCAAGGCCAAGGATATCGCGGACAGCTTTCCCCTGAATTCTGCTTCGAGCCCACCGGAGACCGCTTTTCCCCCGTATAAAGTGGAGGGATAAAACCCCAAGGCTGATGATGGGCGCCAGGCCGGTGGCAAAGGCTGCGCCAAACATTCCCATTCCTAAGGGAAACATAAATATATAGTCCAGAATAATATTGGATAAGCTTCCTGTGAGCATTGCAATCATGGATAACTTAGGATTATTGTCATTCCTCACAAATGCCAGCAGGACATTATTCAGGATAAAAAACGGCGCAAAACAGAGTATGGTGCTTAAATACGCCTTGGTCAGAGGTAATGTAATTGCGTCGGCTCCCAATAATACAGCCAAAGGCCCGGTACCCAGTATTCCTGTGATCACGAATAACACTCCTGCCAGAGTTCCCAGCTTTAAGCTGGAGGTAAAAACGGTATTTATCTGTTTCCCCTCATTCTGGTATTTTAAAATGCTGTAGCGGGTAGCACCTCCCATACCGATCATCAATCCGGTACCATGAATCAGACTGTAAATCCCAATGGAAAAATTCAGTGCTGCCAGTCCGGCAGCTCCCAGTGACTTTGATACAAAAAAGGTATCTGCCAGTATATAACAGGAGAGCCCTATCATCCCCAGAATATTAAGGCTCACATATTTGGCATAGTTTTTTAAGACAGATTGTTCCATCCCATATCCTCCTTTCAACATAAAAAGGTGTTCTGAAAATATTCCTTCTACGACCTAACGGAATATTTCAGAACACCTTAAAATTCTTTACCCGGTGGCAAAGAACAGGTTTATTTATATAAGCCAAAGTTATCTTAATACAGTTTTGGATGTTTGTCAATCCAGATCACTTTATTCATCCTTTTTATCCAGAAGGTTTTTTTCAAACCACTGAAACCCCATAATGAGCAATGTGATAATGATAATAACTATAAATATACTGAGCATTCCCTTCCACATAATACCCAGTGACAAAATAAATTTATCATACATAGCTGGCTCCTTTCTATTATGCAGCACAAGTTCCGTTGATTGTTACCGGTTATAATAAGGTGGTTAAAAGGTTTAAGACAATTCCGCCTGCCAAAACAGAGGCGATCTGGCCGGAAACATTGGCCCCGATGGCATGCATCAGCAAATGATTGGTGGGGTCTTCTTTAATGGACATTTTCTGTACCACCCGGGCTGACATGGGGAAAGCGGAAATACCGGCTGCGCCTATCATGGGATTGATCTTATTCTTACGGAACAAATTAATGAACTTGGCAAACAGCACTCCTCCTATGGTATCGAACACAAACGCAACAAGGCCAAGGGCGAGAATGATCAGGGTCTGCCAGGTTACAAAGGCTTCCGCCCTCATGCTGAAGGAAACAGTGATCCCCAGCAGCAGGGTAACCAGATTGGCAAGAATATTCTGTGCCGCATCCGATAAGCTGCGCAGAACGCCGCATTCTCTTAACAGGTTTCCAAACATCAGAAAGCCCACCAGAGAAACGGACTGAGGCGCAACAAATCCGGCAATCATGGACACTGCAATGGGAAACAGAATCCGGATCCTTTTGGATACTGTTACCGGATTATAAGGCATCCGGATCAGGCGTTCCTTTCTGGTGGTGACCAGCTTAATGGCAAAGGGCTGGACCAGAGGAACCAGAGCCATGTAGGAATAGGCCGCCACCGCAATGGGCCCGATGTAGTTTGATCTCAGTATCTGGGATACCAGGATGGAGGTGGGTCCATCAGCAGCACCGATGATTCCAATGGATGCTGCGTCAGAAAGTTCAAAACCTAATAAGACAGCCACAGAAATCGTTAAAAAGATACCAAACTGGGCTGCCGCACCGAATAGCAGCATAATTGGATTGGACAAAAGTGGCCCAAAATCAATCATGGCTCCGATCCCGATAAACAGCAGGAGAGGCAGTGCTTCCGAGGCTTCGATCCCGGTTTCAAACAGCCACTGGATAATACCATGGGTATCTCCAATGCCGGGAAGGGTCTGGTTCACCACACCGGACATGGGCAGATTGACCAGGATCGCCCCGAATCCCATGGGAAGAAGGAGGGATGGCTCGTACCCCTTTTTGACAGCAAGATAGATCAGTAAAAACCCTACAAAATACATGACTAACTGGGGAATCGTAATAGAAGTAATACCTGATAATAAAAAATCCATTTTTTATCTCCCTTCAATTTGTGCTCTTTTCCTGCCGTCAAGATCATCCTGGGCAATCAAAAAAAGACAGGACCTTTTCCTAACCAGGACACAGGTCTTGTCTTTTCAAATGAAACCGGAACCTGGCAGTTCCGGATATTGATCTCACTGCAGCCAATAAAATCAAGGCTTTTTCAGTTACCTCATGATGACTGTCCCTCTATATCTGGCTAACATTAACATATCATAAGCATGCCCACAAGTCAACATGAACAAACATATTTATACAATCCCTTAACAATTGTAAAATACTGACAAAGCAAAGGCATATCCTGTTAAGGCAGCAGCTCCTTCAAATGAGGAAACACCTTTAAGCTCCTGTTTAAAATCCCCTTCATATAAGCGATGGCAATTCCATAATTGGTAAATGGCACCCCGGCATCCGCCGCACACTTTCTCCGGTATTCCATCTCCCGTTCATTCAGCATACATCCGCCGCAGTGGATGATCAGCTTATAAGCCCCTATGTCTTCCGGAAATTCCCGCCCGGAGGAGGTCTCTATCACAAGCTCCTTTCCCGTATGCTGCCGAAGCCAGCGGGGAAGCTTTACGGTACCAATGTCATCGCACTGCCTGTGATGGGTGCATCCTTCGGAGATCAGGATCTTATCCCCATCCTTTAAATCTCCAATGGCTGCCACACCCTTTACGGCATCCTCTAAAAATCCCTTGTACCTGGCCATAAGAATGGAAAAGGAGGTGAGAAGGATCTCTTCGGGCGTATCCTTACTTACCTGCTCAAAGGCCTGGCTGTCTGTAATGACAAGGGCAGGCTTAGTTCCCAGCCTTTCCAGGGTCCCCTTTAATTCCGTTTCCCGCACTGCCACCGATATGGCCCCCGCCTCTAAGATATCCCGGATGGCCTGCTGTTGGGGCAGGATGAGGCGGCCCTTTGGTGCAGCCTTATCAATGGGGATCACTAAAACCACCAGGTCGTAGGGGTTAAGGAGATCTCCTACGATCCTCATTTTTGTATCCCCGGTGTTTACAAGGCTCCCGATCCGTTCCTTTAACTCCTGGATAAACATGCCTTCCGACGCACTGACCGAAAGTCCGTCATCATAGGTCTGGACTCCGGTAAGATCACATTTATTATAAGCGACCACATAAGGGATCTTCTTTTCCTGAAATAAAAGGATGAGTTCCTCATCGGTCTTTGTCTTTCCAACTGTTCCATCCACAACCAGAACCCCGCAGTCGGACCGGTTTAATATCTGTTTTGTTTTCCTTACCCGCATCTCCCCCAAAGCGCCTTCATCATCAAAGCCCGGCGTATCAATGATGACCACCGGCCCCATGGGAAGAAGCTCCATGGATTTATAAACCGGATCCGTGGTAGTTCCTTTCACCTCAGAAACAACGGACAATTCCTGTCCTGTCACTGCATTGACAACGCTTGATTTCCCCGCATTGCGGAGGCCGAAAAATCCAATGTGCACCCGCTCGGAGGATGGTGTTTCATTAAGTCCCATGGCTATCCCCTTTTCTACTGTCAATTTTTGCGATGGCAGCGAGCCAAGGTCCAGTAAGCCTGACCTTGGCCACTGCCCGCGGGATCAGAAACGGAAATCCCTGATTCCGTTTTCTATTTTCTCTAAATGGTCTTGGCAGATCAGGCGGACCTTTTCCTTTGGGATGTGGTTTAATTCCGCCGCAATCAGGGCTTCGCCGATCTTTCCTGTATCCTCTGAAGCATAATCCATCAAATATTCCTTTAGTGTCATCAGGGCGTTGGGCTGGCAGCAGTTCTGGATCTGACCACTTTTGCAAAGGCTCATAAAACGGTCTCCCGTACGTCCTTCCCGGTAGCAGGCCGTGCAGAAGGAAGGAATATAACCCATGTCCATAAGCCAGTGGACCACCTCATCCAGGGAACGCTGGTCCGATACGTCAAACTGCTCCGTATCCGTAGGGCGGATTTCCTCCTGGTAGCCGCCTACGCTGGTTCTGGAACCGCCGCTGATCTGGGATACCCCCAGCCGGATGACCTTTTCTCTTACCGCCTGGCTTTCCCTGGTGGAAACGATCATTCCTGTATAAGGAACCGAAATCCGGATCAGGGCACAGAGCTTAGCAAATATTTCATCATCAATCCCATTGTCAAAGGCATTTGGATCAATGTCATCGGCTTTCTTAATGCGGGGAACGCTAATGGTATGAGGTCCTACCCCATGAACCGCCTCCAAATGCTCCCCATGCATCAAAAGTCCTGCAAATTCATACTGGTACAGTTCCAATCCAAAGAGAACACCCAGGCCTACGTCGTCAATGCCGCCTTCCATGGCCCGGTCCATGGCCTCGGTGTGGTAGGCATAGTCGTGCTTGGGACCTGTGGGATGGAGTTTTTCATAGCTTTCCTTATGATAGGTCTCCTGAAAGAGAATATAGGTTCCGATCTCCGCCTCTTTCAGCTTCCTGTAATTCTCTACCGTGGTTGCGGCAATGTTTATATTGACCCGGCGGATGGCGCCGTTTTTGTGTCTGATGGAATATATGGTTTTGATGCAATCCAAAATGTATTCTATGGGATTGTTCACAGGATCCTCTCCTGCTTCAATGGCAAGCCGCTTATGCCCCATGTCCTGAAGGGCGATGACTTCTTTTTCCACCTCTTCCATGGTCAGCTTTTTCCTGGCGATGTGTTTGTTTTTTAAGTGGTATGGACAGTAGGTGCAGCCATTTACGCAGTAGTTGGAAAGGTATAGAGGTGCAAACATGACGATGCGGCTTCCGTAGAAATCCTTTTTGATCTGTTCTGCCAGATCGTAGATTTCCTGTATTTTTTCCGGAATGTCACAGGCCAGGAGGACAGATGCCTCCCGGTGGGTCAGACCTTTTGCCAGCCTTGCCTTGGCAATGATCTGGTCGATGAGCTGAATATTTGCTTTGTTTTTCTCCGCATAATCAAGAGTTTCAAGAATTTCTTCATGGGAAATGAACTCTTCTGCCTTTAAGGATTTTGGATCATACATAATGTTACTTCCTTTCTTTTGGGTCAGCTTTCTGCTTCTCCGTCAGTTTTTATTTTCATAAGGTTTTGCCTTTTAAAACAGCTTTGTTATGCCTGTTTTCCCTGATAGGCTGTTTTGGAACTGATCCCCTTTAATTTTCCGATCTTTCCTGTCAGGGCGGAAATAATGCTCTGGGGCGCATCCACTGCAATGCTGATAATGCTCACCTGTTTTTTGGGGTAAGGGATGCCCATTCGGCCAATGATGTACTGCCGGTATTCGTGAAGGATGTCATTGAGTAATTCCACTGATTCTTCCTCTTCTACTACAATACCGATTACTGCAATTCTGGTTTCCATCATCATTCCTCCGTTTTTATTTCTTTTTATTCTGGTTTCCTGCTTTATAAAGCAAAAAACCGCGCCATAAAGGCGCGGCAAAATAAACAATCTCTCAAATGCCGAACCTTCTACCTCAAACCGGATTTTTGGTATCAGGATGCTGCTATGTTTGTATCATATCATAAGTGAGAAATTTTTTCAATTTCGTTTTAATATATATTTTATTAAAGCTGATTTCAGTTTTAAAAGAAAACCCTTATGAGACACCCAGCCATGTGTAAAACTCCCTGGAAGTTTACAGGATTAATTAACAGGGGCCGCCAGCTTAGCTGACGGCCCCCGCTGCCCTATAAGTTTTTTTAGTTATTTGCTTCCATTATCAATATTTTTAAGCATTTTGCCAAGGGTTGATTTAAATACATCCAGCTCTTCAACGGATATATCCTTAAGCACATCTGATTTGAATTTTTCTGCAACATCCAGCATGGCTGTTTCAATTTCTTTGCCATCATCAGTCAGAATTAAAAACTTGATTCTTTTATCTTCGTTGTTGTTGATGCGGTTAACCCATCCAAAGACTTCCATCTTATCGATCAACCTGACAACACTGGGTTCTTTCAGGGACATTTTATCAGCCAACTGCTTTTGAGTAATCATATTATTATTTTGGATATAATACAATGCAATCCACTGACTTCTTGTTATATTATAATGATTCAGCCTCTTTTCCAAAGAATCGGCTAAATCTTTTGCACCTTTACAAGTAATAAAGGCGATACAATCATCTAAATTAAACATAGGTCTCACCATCTGATTTTTTATTTCATATATTAACACAAAACCACCAGGTGTACAATATTTTTAAAATCTTTTCTTCCTATTATGTAAATTCAGGATGATCGGAGATGTACCGTTCTATACAATCCCATATGGCCTGCTCATGAAAGCTGGTTTTATAAAGTTCCTTTTCACAGTCTTTAAAATCACAAAGCTTCAGGCTATCCGTGTTTATTTTTACAGTTTGAATCAGGTTATCAGCAATAGAAATATACACAGATATATTTCCAAATGGATAGTTACGTTCCAGTTCCATATCAAACTCAGGTGACTGAGCAAACATCCAGTCGTCAGACGAGAGGATTTTCTCCATTGGAGGGTGAAAATTATTTTTATTAATATATTCAATATTGATACATTCAAAGGTCTCAATAAAAGCATGAATGACTGCCTGTGCAGTTATTCTATTGTCTATTTCTGACAGATTTATTACTCTGCTCCTTACAGACCCGACCCCTTTGGACTTTAGCTTTAGTTTTGACGGTGTAAGGGCATTTTCCAATTGCTCAAAATTTACATTGACCAGGACCGTACCGTGATACATATAGTTATCGCCATCCGTATAATAAGCATGACCGGAAAATTTTCGGTTTTGGAATAACAGATCATTTCTACCGCTAAACTCACAGTCGATTCCAAGGCGCTGCATTGCAGATTGTATGAGTTTGATAAAGTGGACATGGCTGGCTGATGCCTCTTTTGTAATAAAAGTAAAATTCACATTGCCTTTATCATGGTACACGGCTCCGCCTCCGGAAAACCTGCGGACTGGCTTAATGTTATGCTCCCTAAGATATGCAAGATCACATTCCGCGTATAGGTTCTGGTTTCTTCCTATGATGACGGAAGAATCATTTTGCCACAGGAACAGATGGGTATCTTCCTGGGAGGCTGAAAAGAGCTGGTGCTCTGCAGCTATATTAAAATAGGGATCAAATTCTTCGGAGATTATTATTTTTTTCATTATTGATGCAAGGCTCCAATTCCAAAATCCAAAGCAGCTTCATGAATCGTTTCGCTGGTAGTCGGGTGGGGGAATATGGTTTCACATATTTCTTTCTCAGTAAATCCATTGGCAATGGCTAATGTCAATGAACTGATTAAGGAAGAAGCATCGGCACCGATTACTGATCCGCCTGTTATTTTCCCTGTTTTCTTGTCTTTTATCAGTTTTACAAAACCTCGCGGCTCATTCATAGTCAGCGCTTTTCCATTTCCGGCAAAAGAAAATTTACTTACTGCAACGTCAATGCCTTTGATTTTTGCTTCGTCTTCCCCTGTACCAACACTTGCAATTTCAGGTGAAGTAAAAATCACATTAGGGACTGATGAATAATGCATTTCTTTATGCTTTCCCAGTATATTATCTATGGCAGCAATGCCCTGGTGGGAAGCTACATGAGCTAGCTGAATGATATTTGTCACATCGCCGATTGCATAAATATGGCTGACATTTGTACGCATGGAATTATCTACACGAATCCCCTTCCCGTTGCCGTTTAATAATACACCGCTTTTTTCAATGGATAATCCATCTAAATTAGGTTCCCTGCCAATAGCCACCAACACCTTTTCGCTTACCACTAAGTGTTCTCCGGCATTGTCTTCATAGGTAATAACTGCCATGCCATCTATTGAGCGTTGAATGTTCATAACCTTTGAACCAGTATGAACGTGAATGTTATTTTCCTCTGCAATATCCTGTATTTCTTTTGATACATCACGGTCAACCATGGTCAGAAGCCGATCCATAAATTCAATAACATGGACCTCAACACCGAAATTTTTATATATAAATGCAAATTCCATTCCAATTACACCACCGCCAATAATGGTTATGGATTTTGGAAGCTTGCAATCAGACAATGCGGTTGTACTGTTCAGTACAAAAGGAAATTCCATGCCCGGAATAGCAATCTTTGAAATTTTTGAGCCTGTTGCCACTATAATATTTTGTGCCTTTATAATATAAGTTTCCTCGCCTTTTATTGTTACAGTATTTTCATCCATGAATGATGCATGACCGGAAATTACATTAATTTCATTTTTCTTCATAAGAAAATCAATACCGGAAATAAGCCTGTCCTTTATCTTGTCCTTACGGTCAATTACCTGTTTCATATTTACTGAAACCGGGCTGTCTATATCAATACCAAAAACTGACGAATTCTTTGCATCGTGGCAAATCTCCGCTGATTTAACAAGTGCTTTTGTAGGAATGCATCCCACATTAAGACAAGTGCCGCCTAATGCCGATTGCTCAACCAAAGTCACTTTTAAGCCATTTTTAGCGGCATAAATAGCGGCCACATATCCCCCAGGACCAGCGCCTATGATAAGCAAATCGGCAGAAGCTTCCTTAGGAATTTCCTTTGATACACAATCAGAATTTGTAACCGTTTCTTCTTTCCCTGCAGAAGCCTCGGCGATTTCAAACATCTCAGCATTTGATCCAATATCCATGCCCTCTTCACATAATATTCTGCAAATTGTTCCCTCTGATGTGGCTTTAATTTGGCGATTTCCTTTCGCCGTTTCTATTTGTACAAGTATATCGCCGGCGCTGACCTTATCGCCTGTTTTCACATTTATTTTACCTACTTTACCCATCTTTCCACCGGGAATTACTGACATTTTAATGAGCATAAATTTTCTCCTTTTCTATAGAAAAAGAGCCATTTTTATAAGATTGGCTCTTTTTGCTGTAAATATTATCTAATCAATTGCCACACCGGATAAAACTAATTTTACACCGTTGGTTAAACAGTCGCCAACGGGGCAGGTATTCTCGATGAATTTTGCAAACTCTTCAATTTTTTCTTTTGGTTCCTTTGTTTTAAAATGCATTACAAAGCGAATCTCCTGAAAGCCATTTCTTACATCTGCCAGTCCCATGAATCCGTCCGGATCAAGATCTCCTTCCAATTCAACATGAAATTCATCAAAAGTAATGTTGTGGGCCGCCGCAAATGCTTTGGCTACGATAGACTGGCATGCCCCAAGAGCACATAAGAGAGCCTCTACAGGGTTCATAGCAGTATCGGTACCACCTAAATCTTCCGGTTCGTCAAAAGAAATTTTAAAACCTCTTGAATTGGTTTTTACCTGTAAACCTTCAGGTAATGTTGTAGCAGTTGCTTTAAAAGTAGTCAACATAATGCCTTCTCCTCCTTAAAATAATATGAGATAAATAACTTTTATTTTGTTAATAATATAACATGTTCTGGCAGGAAAATCAATAGTTAGCTAAGCATATATTTAAATATATTATTGCATTGTTGTAGAAAAACCAAATCCGTTATTGAATCATGTTGTCGTTCCCCTGCCTATGAAGCCAGGCTGCGTGCAGAAAACAGATACCAAATAGAAAGGGAAAGAAGCCAGCGGCATGATCCCTTTTTCACATTCCACCTTACCATGGACACATCTGTATCTCTCCTGCTGCCAGGTGGATCAGTGGTCTTCCCATGTCAGAACGTATACCTGCGGGACACACCGAGAAGGCTCCATGGACGGTTATTACAACCGCCATGGAGCCTGTTTCACACGTAGAATCACCGGCTTCATAAACACCCTCATTCTTTCAGAATAAGTTCAACCCATCCAGCAACACCATTGTTCCACAATAAAATCCCATCACATTTTTTCCTCTGATAACTCATAAGCCATTACATACCAATGAAAACCATAATCCTTTTAAAATCCTATATCAGAAAGAAAATAGGCGTTGCTGTTGGCATAAAGCCCCTTCTCATCCTTACATTCCACCCGGATATACGTTTCATCTCCATGGAGAAGAAACCTTGCTTCCGTAAGGGCCTCTCCCGGCCCCTCTGCTCTGCGGCAGGTTCGTCCCCTGTCCGTGATCCCACAGATGGCTTGTACTGGCCCGGTTTTTACCACTACCTCCCTGTCCTCCACATAAAGTTCCTTTATTTCCGGTCCCATGGAACTGTAGAAATGACCGTTTACCAGCCCGTTTACAACTGAATCATAGCTTAAGCGTTCCGCCTTTATCATAGTAAAGCCCCCGAAAGAATCGCATAGGGGATGATCAAAGGGATAACTGTTATGGTTGTCATCCGTTGCCAGACACCACAGCCGTTTGCCTAAACGAAGCATTTCATCATAGGACTGGGGATTATAGCCGTACAGCCCGTCATGCTCACATCCGTGATTGTAGATTTCCATGGCGAAAAGCCCCTTTAAGCCTTTGTAATCCTCATAGTTTTGTATGGACCAGTAAGGATGGTTATAGCAGGAAAGAAATCCCAGTTCCTTCATTTCCTCCAGATAGTTATTGATGTAATCAAAATCCCCGTACCTGCATTCCGGGCAGATCCCCTGTTCCTTTTGAGCCCGCTTATATCCGGGATCAGTATCGTACAGATTGATATGGTACGTCTTGTCCCTGGGGCGTAAGCTGTCCGGGCTTATCTCATTAATGTCCACCTCTACGGCCGCAAGGGCCAGGAATCCCTCATCGTTTAATTCCTCATGATTTCGGTAGATCCTGTGGTCCGTAAATGCCATGATCTCATATCCGCGTTTCTTATAGTTCTCCTTCGCCTCTTTTGGAGTCATTCTTCCGTCTGATACAACCGTATGACTGTGAAGATTTGCTTTATAAAACCTTCCTGTTTCAGGCAATAAATAAATTCTGTTTTCCAACCTGTTTTCCTCCATTCCTTAGATGCCATTTTGCAGAAACCGCTTCCAACGGGCGATTCCTGCCGTGCATACCAATGCTCCCAAAACGGCAATGATGATCAAAATCAAAATCGTGGCATCCCAGCCCACCCTTTCAGACAATACTCCGATTCCATAGGCAGAGACCGCTCCCCCCGCATAAGCGGAGGAATTTAAAATCCCGGAAGCAGTGGAGGATTTTCCGTAAGGGGCGAAATATATGGGCACCATGCTGACCAGCATGGTGTTCACCGCCATCATCGCCGTGGTCGCCAGTCCGAATAAGACCAGCACAGTCAAAACGGACCCGCCTTTATAAAGACGTAACATAAACAGAGCTCCGGCACACAGGACAAAAAATGAGGCAGAGGTAGCGATCTCACTTTTAAAAATCTTTCGGTTGGCCATGGAGGCCATATAAACGCCGCTTAAGTTAAAAACCGGTATGATGGTGGTGCTGATAATGGAAATAACGGATTCCATATGATATTCCTCCCGGATATAGGTGGGGATCCAGGTGGTCACTCCATCTTTTAAAACCCCCTGAAACATCAGCCCAAAGCAAAAGAATATCATTCCGGAAACCAGGATCAAGTTCCACAGGGAGGCATCTGTCTGCTTTTTATTCTGTGAAATAAATAACGGTTCTTCTATAATCCCGTTTTCTTCCACATCCCGCTTTATTTTGCGGCTGCCTATATACCAGATCACGCTGATGGCTGCCAGGCACAGAGAGGAAAAGAAAAAAACCGTTCTCCAGTGGAATTTCCATATAATGAGGGCAGTCAGCCCATAGGCAGCAAAGGTGCCAATGGGAACGCTGCTGTTGATGTTGACGCAGAATTTCTTCTGGCTTCCTGTGGGGATCCAGTCGGAAAACAGTTTAATGATGGGGGACCAGATCAGGGACTGAAACAGGCCGTTGACACACCATACCACAGCCATCTGCCAGACGGATGCTGACAGTCCCATTGCCCCGTTGCAGATTCCCGAACCAAGAACCCCTATAAAAATCATTTTATAAGGCTTTTTCTTATCTCCCATCACACCGCTGAAAAGCTGTCCAAGGCCATAGGAAAAAAAGAATGCAGTTCCTATAAAGCCAGCCGCTCCCTTTTCATATCCCTCTGCCCTGATGATCTCCGTTAAGGAGGCGGAATAATTCAGCCGCCCAAGATAAGTGGAAAAATAAGCCGCCCAGCATAGCCAGAACAGCATGGACTGTACCTTTTCTGACCGGATCTTTTTTTGCTGTACCATTCTGTCCAAATTTTGCCTCCTAATAAGTCAAGCGGATATGCTTGCATATTCCGCTGACACCCCATGAAGCGGGGTGCACTGTGTCCGATAAAGCGGAACACATTGTTCACAAACTCAAGGTTAAAAGATGCTTTTCCTTCAACCTTATATCTCCTGCTCCTTAGTGAATTCCAGGGGCAGATCCTTTAAGAAATATCCATTGGAATCTGCATACAGCCCGTTTTCACTGCGGCAAACCACCCGGATATAGCCTTCTCTTCCCGTTAAGGGAAACCTGGCTTCTTCCAACGTTTCTCCTGAAGGGGCTGCCTTTATATGGCAGTTCCTGCCTTCTGTCTTCACATAAATCTTCTCCACAGGGCTGGTCTTTACCACCAGGTCCCTGCCTTCTATATAGAGGGAATGGATCTCAGGGCCCATGGAGCTGTAAAAATCCCCCTGTTTTAAGGCCAGCATCACAGCCGGATAGGTAAGCTCCTTTGCCTTGATCTTTATAAAGCCTCCAAAAGAATCGCAGAGGGGATGCCCCATGGGATATTCGTTCCGGTTGCCGTCCGATGCCAGACAATGAATCCTCTTTCCCTGCCGCAGCATTTCATCATAGACCTGGGGATTGTAACCGTTCAGCTCTTCAAGGTCGCTGCGGTAATCATAGATCTCCATGGCAAAAAGTCCTTCAAGCCCTGTGTATTGCCCGTAACTTTTCATGGACCGGTATGGATGGCTGCAGCTTGCCAGAAAGCCAAGGTGATTCATCTTTTTTATGCAGGCGTTGATGCCGGCCGGACCGTGATACTCTGTTCCAGGGTCAAGGATTCCCGCTTTTTCCTCCTCCATCTTATCCGGGTCGGAATCATAGAAATTGATGGAAAAAGTCCCTCCTCCGGTTTCTTCCTTGTCCACAGAACTTTCCCTCAGCTCCGCCTCAAAGCCTGCCAGAGCCAGAAAATCCTTTGTGGTCAGTTCCCTATGAGGACAATAGTTTCCCTGATCAACATAGGCTACAATCTGGTATCCCCTTTTCTCATATTCCTCTTTTACCTGCTCAGGCGTCAGCCTTCCGTCTGAGACCGTTGTATGGCAGTACATGTTTGCTTTATAAAAATTCCCTTCCTTGGGAAGGAGATAAATCCGTTCATCCATTTCTCTTGTTTTTCCCTTTCCTGCCGCTTACTTTTTA
>NZ_BRYH01000032.1:0-2582 GCF_054772055.1 Lacrimispora brassicae
CTCAAGCAAAGTGCTTCTAACGTACTTTTTTCATTATCTGCCAGATATTTAGCCAGCAGCTGATCTGCCCTTACAGTTAACTTCCGTTTTTGTTTTTCAGTAAGTTCGTTCTTTTCAATAAACTCCTTTAAGGGAGAAACAATCTGATGCTCACCATAATATACTCCGTTTTCGTTGAGATTCTCTAAATCTGCGTTTTGCAACCGCACCAATTTTTCAAGCAGTTCGGTTAGGTGTTCAGCGATTACTAAAATCCGATACTGGTAATGACCTCTTCCAGTATTGGCGGTATAACAAATATCCTGAAAATTCGTGGTTTTATCTTTTATTAAATAGCAATAGTATTGATCAATTAATTGCTGCAGACCAGCTTTATTGCGACATGAAATAGTAAAAACGTTCATCTTGCTTTTTATTGTTTCAATAAAACTAATGGACTCTGGCGCTTCTTCCAAAACAAGATGGCAATTAGTGCCGCTAAATCCAAATGCACTAACCCCCCCCCCGCCTTGCTTCCATACCTTTAGGCCAAGGAAGTAGTTTATCATTCACATATACCGGTGACGCAATAAAATCAATAAATTGATTGGGCTGATTAAAATTTAAGGTTTGAGGGATTAATTTGTGTTTTAACATTAATACAACTTTTAACAAAGATGCCATACCAGCGGCGCCAACCGTATGTCCAATATTTGATTTTACGGAACCAATACCACAAAATTGTTTTAAGCTGGTAACTTTTTTAAAGGCATTGGTAATGCCTTTGATTTCAATTGGATCTCCCAAGATTGTTCCTGTACCATGAGTCTCAATATAACCAATAGTTGCAGGATCGATATCTGCATTTTTCCAGGCATTTAAAATAACTTCTTCCTGAGCTTTGGCGTTTGGCGCAGTAATTCCATTTGATGTGCCGTCATTATTAATTGCTCCGCCCTTAATTACGGCATGTATAACGTCGCCATCCTGCAATGCCTGATCAAGGGATTTTAATAAAATTGCGCCTACTGCTTCCCCCCACGAAGTTCCATCAGCATCTTTATCAAACGCTTTTACCTGCCCATCTTCTGACTCCACCATATTAAGAACATTGCCTTTTGCGGCCGGCCGCAAAGTCAAACAAAGACCACCAGCAATAGCCATTTCACACTGATTGTCATTTAAAGCCTGACAGGCCAAAATAACTGCCGTCAGACTAGATGAACAAGCCGTGTCAACCACCAGACTGGGCCCGCTCAAATTAAACTGGAAGGCAACCCGACTTGCTAAAATACCATTCATTGACCCCGTAAACATTAATGGATCTGGTTGCGAAAATAATTGATTGTAATTAATAATCGATGTAGTTTCTACACCAACATATACCCCTGTATTGGTGCCATATATCCGCTTCCCGCCATATCCAGCATCTTCGATCGCTTGATAGGAAGTCTCCAGGAACAGTCGTTGCAAAGGATTCATATACTTTGCTTCTTGAAGAGAGAGATTAAAAAAATAAGGATCAAATTTGTCAATTTCATTTAAATATCCTCCCTTACAAAACTCTTCTTGGTTATTTGCTGTTAGTATTGAATGACAGTCATCCCATCGTCTGGATGGAAAATCTCTGATTGTATTAACGCCTTGTAATATATTATCCCAATATTGCTCCACCGTTTCTGCCGCCGAGATTCGCGCCGACATGCCAATAATAGCAATATCATTCCCGGTATTTTCATGATTAATCTGCATTTCCTGTAACATAATTTTTGCAGCTTCTTTAGTGAGTTTTTGCTCGGCGACTTGCTTGAATATATATTTTTTTATGGTTTTCATTCAATTACCTCCGATGTATCCAGATAGCGTTATATTCTGACTAAGTTTCAAGCAGGATTTCAATTTGACTCTCGGTTAGCTCCCCCTTTGTAAGTTTATCCAGTAAAACATCTAGTTCATCCGGTTCTGGCTCAGAGGTTTGGGAAGCTAAATATTCAGCCATTGCACTTATTGTCGGATAGCTATAGATATCCGTAATATCCAGGTAACAAGAAAATTCCAGTTCCAATTCTTTAAATAATTTAACCGCCAATAGCGAGTTACCGCCAAGTTGGTTAAAACTATCATAGATAGCAATGTTTCTGAGCCCTAAGGTTTGAGCCCAGATTGTCGCAACTCTTCGTTCAATATTACTGTACTGCTCGTTATCTTTCCCCTGAATCGCAATCATTGCATGTTCCGGACGATCGTTTTTAGATTGAGCTTCACCAATTACTTCGACAGTTAAGTCTAAGCCACCAAAACAGCGTCCTCTATTAGCAATCCCAACCAGAATGCTGCCGAGATCTTTTTGATACACCATTTCAAATCCCTGCAATGCCTTAGCAGTTGAAAGCGCCTGGAACATCCCATCCTGATTAACATGATAGTCCACTGCCATCCCAGTCTCTTTCCAGGCTGGCCAATTTATACTCAGACTGCCCCGCCGCTTTTTGTTTCGGTATGGTGCGTAAGCATCTAAATAGGCGTTTGCTGCCGTATAGTCACCCTGACCTGCGATTCCACGGATGGCTGCCACGGACGAAAATAAGATGAAAAACTCCAGA
>NZ_BRYH01000033.1:0-1604 GCF_054772055.1 Lacrimispora brassicae
CTCATGTTTTACCACAGATGTTTATTTTAGAGCTATAAAGTCCTTATAAATACAGACTTTATAGCTCTTTTTTGGTATAATTATAGTATCAAATATAAGGTGGTATCTTCTTATGATGACTCAGAATGCAGATAAGAAAAGAGAACAGATGCAGATCTTTTGCATGGATGATCTGGTTCCACAGGATCATCTTCTTCGAATTATAGACAAGGCAATCGACTGGACTTTTATCTATGCTCTTGTTGAAGACAGATATTCCCATGAAACAGGAAGGCCGAGTATGGACCCGGTCACGTTGATTAAAATTCCTTTTATTCAGTATCTCTATGGCATCAGAAGCATGCGCCAGACCATGAAAGAAATTGAAGTCAACGTTGCTTACCGCTGGTTTCTGGGGCTGGAGATGACGGATAAAGTTCCTCATTTTTCAACCTTTGGTAAGAATTATACCCGCCGATTTAAAGATACCGATCTGTTTGAACAGATTTTTTCTCATATATTGATGGAATGCTACCGATTTAAGCTGGTTGATCCACGTGAGGTATTTGTTGATGCCACTCATGTAAAAGCATGTGCGAACAATAAAAAGGCACAAAAACGAATCGCCACAGAAGAAGCCTTGTTCTATGAAGAACTTCTGAAAAAAGAACTGACTGCAGACCGGGAACTGCATGACAAAAAGCCATTAAAAGATAAGGATGATAAAACTCCTCCCAGTCCCCCCTCCGGAGGAAGCGATACAGATGGAGAAAAAAGATTGCCCAGGGAAGAACGAACCAAGAAATGCAGTACAACGGATCCGGAAAGTGGCTGGTTCCACAAAGGGGAACACAAAAGTGTATTTGCATATGCCATAGAAACAGCTTGTGATAAAAATGGTTGGATTCTTGGATATACTGTCAGTCCAGGCAATCTTCATGACAGCCGAACATTTAAAGGACTTTATGATAAGATCAAAGAGATCGGGATTCAAACACTGGTTGCAGATGCAGGATATAAAACACCTGCAATTGCAAAGATGTTGCTTGATGATGGAATCAATCCGCTCTTTCCTTACAAGCGTCCCATGACGAAAGATGGATTCTTCAAGAAATATGAGTATGTATATGATGAGTATTACGACTGCTATATCTGCCCGAATAACAAAACACTGAAATACAGTACAACAAACCGGGAGGGATATCGAGAATACAAAAGTTGTGGAGTCAGTTGCAGCAATTGTTCGTATCTGTCTCATTGCACGAAGAGCAAGGACCATGTAAAACTGATTACACGCCATATCTGGGAAGATTACATGGAACAGTGCGAAGATATCAGACATACTCCTGGAATGAAAGAACTGTATGGATTAAGAAAAGAAACCATAGAAAGGCTCTTTGGTAATGCAAAAGAAACCCATGGTTTCCGATATACACAGATGATAGGAAAAGCCCGGATGGAAATGAAGGTGGGGCTTACCTTTGCATGTATGAATCTGAAAAAGCTGGCAAAAATGAGGCAACGGGAAAGGGTGAAAAAAACAAGTCTGTCAGATATTTTTGAGAAAATGGCATTTATTATCATGAGCCCGACAAAAATGGCACTAGGATTTGCATCCTAGTGCC
>NZ_BRYH01000034.1:0-231434 GCF_054772055.1 Lacrimispora brassicae
CTGGCAATGTTACAGAAATCTGTCTGGAAAGCATAGTGGGCGGCAAAGGACCTATATCCTTTCGTAGCTCTGGCATGCAGGCCAAAACCCTCACTTACAGCTACCTTGGCATTGTCAAAGATAAGCCTTCTAGGGATGCCCTTGAAATAATCAAGCATTCTCTGCTGGGCTTCCAAAAAGGATTCCAGATTCTGTGAATAAAATGCCTGTACAAATATGTCGCAGCTGTAGCAGAGCCTTCCGCAGAAGAAGTTGATTTTTGTTTTCTTACCATCCAGATAGATGGTGGCTTCACCCCAGTCGATTTGAATGGCATCGCCTGCATCGTATTCCAATGGGATATCGGCCTGGGGAGGGACAAGCTGTTCTGCCCGTAGATTTCGTACCACTTCCCGAACTGTAGAATAGGAACCAGTAAAGCTTTTTTCTACAACAAGCCGGTCATAGATTCGTTTAGCAGTATGCTGCTGTTTGGACAGCTTTTCTTCCATGTCCTGCTTTAGGCAGGCAATGATAAAGTTTGTGATGTCATCTGTAATGACGTTGTTTGTGCGGGTGTAAGATTTGCGCACATCTGGATGTGTATTGCCTTCACAATACTTTTTGACGGTCTGTCTGGAAATGCCTAGACGTTTAGCAATAGACCGCTGGGATTCACCCTCCGTATAGAGAGTACGGATTTGAGAGTATAAATCCACTTCAATAATCACCTTTCTTTCATCTCCTTGTAAGATTTTTGTACTTCTCAATCTTACAGGAATTTATTTCAAGGTGGTAAACTAATTCAGTGTCAAATAGTGTTGAAGTGGTACACTTTTATAATATCATTTACATGTAGAGTTTAAATCTTAGTGTTTCGCTATTAGGAACTTACTGTGTAGCAAAGAATATTTTAACACATGTTTAGCTATGGCTAAGAAATATTAGTCATGACAAAATTGAGATATAAGGTTTGTTAGAAAATTTATATTTTGTGTGGGGTGTGCAATGGAAATACCTGAATATCTTTTAGAGTGTTTACAAATTAAGAAAATTGAAATGGGTACAGAGGTAAAATCATTTCAAGATGATATGAAAGCATACCTCATTATCTATCCGATTGAAGAAAAGAAAGTGCAAAAATACAAAACAAACTTGCTCCCAATTGTTACCTATGAAATTCGTTATATTCGACATAAGGACACATATACAGATGAAGATTGGGGCGATGATTACGATTATGTTTTAGCCGATACAACAACGAGGATTAAAAGGTCTTTTGTTCAAAGGACTGAAAACGACATGGAACTGGTAAAGCATTTATCCGATTTTACGCTGGATTTCAATCAGTTTAAGCGGTTACTCCCTTTTGGAAGTTTTAACAGTGCATTGGTGAACAATCCTATTAACTGCTATTTGGAAGATACTCAGATGTTTCCACATTTATGGATAGAAGACTATACTACAAAATAAGCATAACGCCGTTCAAGTCTGAAAAACGGTTTATTCATGATTATAGTTGTTTTCGACAGCTTGAAATGACTTAACAATCGTTAGCTACAACGGTTTTAAAGTTCAGTAATAACATGACGAATTTATATACTACGTTATGGTAATGAATCAGTTAATTGTTCATGATAAATGTTTTATGAAAATAGTGAGGTTGATATGAGTAAAAAAATCAAGGATGAATACACGGAATTATTGTGTGAGTGCGAGCGTTCGCAAACATCTAAATTATGGAAATCCTATCAACAATATGTATTGCAATTAAAAACAGAATCAAATTTAGATAGAGAAGATACACTCATTCTTGTAAATGGATTGGCAAAACTGGGATTATATAAACAAGCATTTGGTATTATAGAATCGCTTGACAACCGTAACCATAAAGAAAACAAAATATGGTACGAACTTAAAGTAAATAGTGAGCAAACAGGAGATAATCTTAAAGTTTTTAAATATCTTACATCTAAGAAGTTTGATATTGACCGTATAGCAACAAAACCATTTAGAGACAAAGTAACCAAAGAATTTCAGCAAGCCAAGATAAAGCAAAAATAAGGCTATGGCCTGATAACAGTTAATAAACATAACCGAATCAAACGGCTAAAAATCAAGTGATTTAGCTAATTTATATTAAGCACTATGTGTTTACGGAACATTTATCAATATTTTTCGTTTAACTATAAAACATATAAAAATCCAAAGCAATCGACTGAACAACTATCTGTTTGAAGTGAAAAGTGCCTAAGAAAATCCCAAAAGAAGAAGGGATTATTAAAGTACGAAAAAACCACGGAAAGCGCTGATTAAATCAGCGTAGCCGTGGTTTTTCAGTAGATACGGAGGCAAAATCTCTAAACTAAAATTTAAAGAGATTTTTGCAACACTCCCTTTCAGTTTCCTTGAATTGGCAAGGGACTAAGCTGTTTTTCCGCCTGGCTGGGGAGTTAAGGCATTTGAAAAAAGTGTACATGACTAAGTTCCACATACCCAATATAGGACTTATTCGATATCGTGGAACCGTCAGTGCCAATTAATTTATTTCTTTATAAGTTCAGGACCCAGTGTCACTCATCTGGTGGGATTTCTTTTTGTTGAAGTACATCAGCAGTGTTAATATTAATAAAGCGCTTGAAACTGCTCAGCTAGCTCATAAAGGTGCTAACATTCCATAGTCAGTCCACTAACAAAATAACAGCCATCATTTCTGGCGGCTTGGATTACAGATTAACTTTCCTGCATTCTGCAGGCAGTTCACTGAACCCAAGAAGCAGATTTTTAAGAAAATTTTGAGGTACTTACATAACTTTTCTCCATTCCCACCTTATTAATGATAAATCTAAATAAACAACGATTGGATAAAACATAACAAAAACTGCTCTATTCGGTACATTATTTCTTGAATTAACTACATTTAATTCCATATAAATCATCTCCAAGTTATTCTAAATATGTAAAATACCGGTAATAAGAAATTATGAATTTGAGGAAATACTTTAAAATTCTAATTACAACAGACTATGTGATTCAGTTCCTCTTTTATGTGGATCAACAGGGAAGGCAAGTGACAATGGCAAAAGATGCAACAGAAATGTTATTCCAATATGTCAGGTGCAGCGAATCTAAAAATCCTTCCAGAACTCAAATGATGGAATTGCTTAGTGACACTAGGATGTGTAATCTTGTTCAGGAAATATAATATTGAAGTAGTTATCAAATGATTATCATCATGATAATATTTGAAAATAAATGCAGAATGCTAGAAATGATTTGAAAATGGAGGAAAAAGTATGAAGAAGATTTTACCAATCGTATTGGCTGCTTCACTTGCATTATCCGCATGTGGAAGTAAAACAGTCTCAGAACCAACTGATGGGGTAGCCACAATTCAAGAGACAACGCAGGTGGAAACTGAGACAACGGAAGGTGTGAACGCGAAAGGTTTTGAAGCGACATATGTGGGGAATGGCAGTCTTCCCATTGTTGAGGTTGATGGCAAGCGATATTTCGATTTTTCGTCAGATGACTTTCTGAAGAAGATAAACAACTCCTATAAAGAAACTATGAAGGAACCTGCAGTGTTCAAGATTTCGGACAAAAAGGCCGATATGAACCAAGTTGTTTTTGAAGGCGACAATGGGCTTTACTGTATGGTAGAAACAGACGAGAAGACTAACAAAATCGCTGCTGTCTATGTCATGGGAGGACAGGAAGAGGGAGTTGAACTGAGCAAGATGGCGATTAACATGACCCCCATCCTGATGATCCTTGACCCGAATATGGATTCCAAATATGCTGGAGCGCATCTGGTCGATATTGCACTGGCAGCGCAGATCAACTTTAGCCAGTCCCAGTATGCCTATGAGGGCGTTCATCAAGGGATTCGGGAGCGAATCTATGGGGAAGACAATTTTATCATCTTTAACTTTGCGCCAGCAGACGAATCAGACGAACCAGAGGAGGCTGCGGAATCAGTTTCCGCTGGATCCAAACCGGATTTTGGCAAGCTTTCTGATGACCTGTACAGCTACCAGATTCAAGTGAATGACGATGTATATCAACTCCCGATGACATTTGACCAGTTTACAACGTTTGGCTGGCAGTATGACGGTGACGCTTCCCAAACAATGTTGGCGGGCTCTTATAGTACGTCTTTCAAATTTAAGCTGGGTAAGATGCAGTGTTATGCTGGTATTGCCAACTTTGATGTGAATACCCGTCCATACAGTGAATGTTATATCACTTCCTTGAAGTTTGAGACTTCGATGCTGAAAGATGCAGGGGATGTCACGGTCACTTTGCCAGGCGGAGTCAGTCTCGGGGGGAATTATGATGAGGCGGTCACATTGTATGGCACACCGGGATATGAGTATGACAATGAGACCAGCCGGAGAACCGTTACATATTCCATGTCAACCCGCCAGGAGATAAAGATCGGATCGGTTTTCCAGAACCGGGAGATTATAGGAGATATTGAAGTTGAAAATATGACTAAGCCTGAAGGTTTTGTGGGCGGGGAAGTCAGTGGCGATGTGCCGGAGATTGTGGCAAAATATAAAGAACCAAGTAAGATGAGCGAGAAGTTTGAAGACTTTATCGTAAACTTTGGCGGAAATCTGTACCAACTTCCGGCACCAGTCAGCGTATTTATGGAGAATGGCTGGAATATCGTAAAAGACGCCAGTAAGGAAACTATACCAGGCGGCAGTGCCAGTTGGGTGACACTGATGAAGGACAATCAGGCTCACAAGATGTTGGTCTCAAACTATGATGAGAATGCCACCAGCATCGAAAATGGATTTGTAACTCATCTTGTCAGCGATGTCTATGACAAGAAGACCCCGATTTTCACGGCTAGGGAACTGACAGTAGGAATGACGTATGAGGAGTTGAAGAGTGCATTAGCGGATGTGGATTACGAAAAAGATGAGAGCAGTAGCAAAATGTTTGATTATATCAAAATCTGTCCAGTAGACTCTAAAATCAACTATTACAGTATCAGCGTCTTAAAGGAGACAAATCAGGTAACTAAGATTGAGGTGCAGTACTCGCCGAAGCGGGCGGAATTGATGAACCGATAGTATTTTTTATTTATTCGGAAAGAAATTTTGGCTTCTTTAAAAGAAAATCCAATGTATGTTTCCAATTCATTCAGGAGAGCGGTGCAAAAAGCATGGGGAAAAGATTCAGATTTGTTTATCTTATGTAACATGCGAAGAACGGCACTTCTAACAGGGAAAAGGAGACGGTTAAGGAGAGAACGAGCTTTCAGAAAAAGGTGTCGAAGGCAATTGTTTATTCTTACCGTATTTTGCCTGCTTGCGAAAATAATCCATCTTTGATTCTTTGGAAACACTGGAAAACACTGGAAAACATAGGGCTGCCGTACCGGTTTGATTTCACCGGTACAGCAGCCTTTTTATGGTAATTGGGTATAAATTTCTTTATCATTTAAAATATCCAATGTAATTTTTCCTGCTGTGGAGCCATTGGCCTGTG
Organism: Lacrimispora brassicae; assembly: GCF_054772055.1. Lineage (NCBI taxonomy): Bacteria > Bacillati > Bacillota > Clostridia > Lachnospirales > Lachnospiraceae > Lacrimispora > Lacrimispora brassicae. The sequence goes on from NZ_BRYH01000034.1 coordinate 5,485, forward strand.
TCTCCCCCTGAATATTGGTTGCAAACACATAGGTTTCCTCTCCTGTCTCCACAAAGCCGATGAACCAGCCGTTTACATTTTCCCCATCAACAGTTCCTGTTCCTGTTTTTCCGTACAGGGAAGCACCCTTGGAGGAAGAGAGGAATATGGAATCTTTTACTGCTTTTATATTTTCCTGACGAAAAGGAAGCTTATCCTGGCAGAAACGGGCCAAAAGCTTTACCTGTTCCACCGGTGAGATTTTTAAGGAGGACTCGATCCAGTAACGCCCCAGGCCGCCGGATAAGTCCCTGTTGCCATAACCGATGGTGTCCAGATATTGTTTTAACCGGAAAAGCCCGGTCTTTTCGTCCAGGGAAGTGAAATACCAGTTAACCGAATGCTCCATGGCGGAGTCAAGAGTCTGGTCCTGGTTCCAGGCTTTAAAAGGATAGCTGGTCCCATCCCAGGACCGCAGAGAGGCTTCCGGTGTTATGGATCCATGTTCCAGGGCGGCTAAGGCACTGTAGATCTTATAAGTGGAATCAGGGGAAACCCTTCTTGTTCCCGCATCCCGGTTATAGATGCAGTATTGCCCTGAATTCAGCTCATACAGAACAAAGCTGCCTTTGTATCCGCAGAAATAGGAGGTTAAATCCAGCTCGCTTACATTTTCTGCAGCAAAAACATATTGGGAACCGGTGTAGGCATCTGCAGACAGCAGCGGAGTACAACCCAGCACCACGACTGTGATTAAGGTGAAAATAATCCTGCTTTTCACCTTATGCCACCTGGATTCCCTGCGGTAACAGGCAATGTTTAAGATGCGCTTTTTTATTTCTTTTTTTGAACCCCCGATTCTGGCGGCGGAATAGGAAAAAAGGGATATCTTTTCTGCAAAATTTATCAGCGTACTTCCATAATCTAAGTAGCTGTCCGGATCCAGAAGGGATAAGACCGACGAATCGCAGGCGATCTCCCGGTCGCTTTGCATTTCACTGAAAGCAAACCAGACAAGGGGATGGAACCAGTAAATGATCTGTGCCAGGGCCATAAGCCTGTTCACCAGAAGGTCCTTGTGTTTACAGTGTAAAAGCTCATGGAGAAGGATATACCGGATCTCTTTTTTGGAAAGCTCCGAAAGCATATGGATGGGAACAATGATGCAGGGCTTCCATAATCCGGCTGCAATGGGAGAGGATATATAAGCGCTGCTGTAGACCGGAATTTCTTTTTTTATACCTGATTCTTCCCTGCATGTTGCAAATAGATCCCGTACCTCTTTGTTCTGAAGAGGAAGAGAGGATTTTTTCAACTGCCTGATTTTCCAGCAGGAATAGATGTTAAAGCCGGCCATCAATACCATGCCGGCGATCCAGATTCCTGTTAAGACAGAGGGGAGGGCCGGAGGTGCTGCACGGCTTACGGAAACAGAAAAGTCCTGCAGAAAATATTCGGTGGCTGCCGCGGTTTTATAGGCAGCTCCCATGGTTGCGGCATTCCCAGGAGAAAAGCAGCCGCCTAAAAACTGCAGCAGCTTAACCGCACATCCAGGAAACAAAACAGAACAGGGCAGAAACGGGATGGCCAGCACAAACAGAAACAAAAACCACAGATGGTACCGGATTCTCGGAGTCAACTGACGTTTGAATACTTTCCTGGCCAGCAGGATAGCCGCCAGAAGAATGGCCAGGACAATGCTGTTAAGACAGAGGCGTATCATAAATGAACCGGGCATAATCAGTTTTCTTCCTCCTGTCTGTTGAGAAGAAGCTTTCTTAACTCTGCTAAGTCCTCCCCTGATATATGGTCACTGTTTATATAGCTGGTCACCATGCCGGAGATTTTTCCATTGTAAAAACGGTTTAAAAAATGATCATTTTCTTTCTTTAAATATTCTTTTTTCTCCACAAGCGGGGTATAGACGAAAACACGGCCTTCCTTCCGGTAGGTGACGGCACCCTTTTGGACCAGCCTTTTTAAGAGGGTGTGGATGGTCTTTGGGTTCCAATTGGTGGTTTTCGTCAGTGTATCCGTCACTTCGTTGGTACTGATGGGGGAATCATTCCATAGCACCTTCATTACCTCATACTCTGCTTCGGATATTTGCGGCAGATGATTCATATGCGGTCTCCTGTTCTTACAATTGTAATAAAAATATTATAAGTGCAGGGAGCCGGCATGTCAATGGGTTGAAAGGTTCGTGTTAGTGACAGAGGCGATAAGTGTATCACAGATTGTATCTGGCATAGAGTGATCCTTCTTGAAATGATCCGTTTTAAAAATATAAACTGATTTTAAACATGCAACCGTCAGATATTGCATTTACATAACATCCATTTTTCCGTAAAATGAATCCATAAACAAACATGGGAGGTTAAAGAGATGAAATTAAAGAGATTAAGCGGCATTCTGATGGCAGGGCTTATGGCGGCAGGAACATTGGCCGGATGCTCAGGGGGCAAGGCAGATGCCACAACAGCGGCAGCAGGGGGACAGACAACTGCACAGGCAGGAACGGAACAGACCCAGGCAGCAAGCGGGGAGAAGACCGTTATTAAGGTTTGGTCCAAAGACCGGCACGACGCCACTTATGTTCAGAAAAAGGTTGACGAATACAATGCCAATAACACCGATAACATTCAGGTGGATTACCAGCTTTATACGGATAATTACGTACAGGCCATTGATATGGCGGTACAAAGCGGAGAGCTTCCTGATATTTTGGTACAGCAGGACCAGATGTTTGACAAATATGTAAACGAAGGCCAGTGGGCAAACTTTTATGATTACATGGATTCTGATATGAAAGAATACTTTAAGTCCGTAGTTTATCCCGGTTACAATGAACTGGATGGAAAGCTGTATTTCATTCCAACCAGCGGAACTACCTGCCGCCTTTTCTATAATAAAGAGATCTTTGAACGTGCAGGGATTACGGAGCCGCCAAAAACCCTGGAAGAGGTGGTGGAGTATGCCAGAAAAATCAATTCCCAACTGTCCAAAGAAGGAATTTATGGATTTGCAGAAAACATGAAAAGCGCCAGCTCCGGCTTACAGCGTTCCATGAACATCGGCTTAGAGAGAGAGACCGGACTGGTACGGGGGTATGATTTTGCCAAGGGAGAATATGACTTTACCCAGTGGGCAGATACTTTAAAGCTTTGGAAGGAACTGCTGTCTGACGATTGTGCCTTCCCTGGCTGCGAATCTCTGGATATCGACCCATTAAGAACCCAGTTTGCAGCCGGCAAGATCGGTATGTATATGTCCTACAGCCATGCAGAGCCAGGAGTATACCAAAATCAGTTCCCCATGGATTCCTCTAAATGGGATTGCGTTCCCATTCCCACCGTGGGCGGAAAAACCACTGGAAAGCAGTATTTTACCGGTACAGGAAGCTATGTTTTAAATGCCAAGAGTCCTAACGTGGAAAAGGCATTTAAGGTTTATAAGGATATCTTTGCAAATGAGGATTATTTAATCGGATACTACGAAGGCGGATTTGGCGTAAGCATCCTTCCAAACGTTATTGACAAAGCAAAGCCGAGCGAGGATTTCCAGAATAAAAAGTGGCTGCTCATCAGTGACATTGATTCCCTCCTTCCAAAGCCTCCTCACAGTGCTTTTGCATCGGGTATGGTAGTGGAAGGTGAAGATATGTATAAAACCTGCGAATCCATTTATTATGGAGATGCGGATATTGATTCTACCTTAAAGGATTTAACGGACCGTTACAATAAAGCGTATCAGGAAGCAGTGAAAAACGGAAGCGGTCATGAAGTAAAGATTACCAACTATGACCCGATGAATCCAACCTTACAGTAATATCTGAAAGAGGGGCGCAAAATCAGCGAGGCCCCTCTTTCTTTGAAAAGAAAGGAGTATGCAGATGAAAGACTGGAATGGGGGAAGTGCCCTGCTAAGAAGTAAGACTGTGAAAAAGAACCTGCAGGCCTATTCATTTATGCTGCCCAACCTGATTTTGTTCACCGTCTGTTCCCTTTATCCGGTGGTGTGGACTTTGAAATATGTGTTTTACCAGTATGGGGGATATGGAACAGGAGTACCTAGATTTGTGGGCTTGGGAAATCTGGCCCGGGTGTTCCGGGATAAAGTTTATTGGGAAAGTGTGGTCCATACCTTTACCTACGGTTTCGGGAAGGTAATTTTTATCATTCCCCTGGCATTTTTTCTGGCCTTTCTCTTAAATCAGCAAAAGCGGGGGAATGGTGCGGCCCAGAGCATAATATTTTTGCCTACCATTATGAGCTCTGCGGTCATGGGACTGGTATTTTATCTGTTATTTAATGCCTACAATGGGGAGGTCAACCAGTATCTGATGGCTGCAGGCCTGATCCAAAGGCCCATAAACTGGCTGGGGAAAAATCATGCCATGAAAACCCTGATCATGACGGCGGTCTGGGGCGGTGTGGGGAATTACATGGTGTATTTTATAGCCGGAATCCAGCAGGTATCCGGAGAGGCCATAGAAAGCTCCAGGATCGACGGGGCCGGACGGCTCCAGACCATCTGGTACATTATCATTCCCATGCTGGGACCCATATTGAAAATTATTTTAATGCTGGCTATTACCTCAGCTTTTCACGATATTACCAATGTGATGGTATTGACTGAGGGAGGCCCCAACAATGCCACAATGGTCATGTCCCTGTACGGGTACCGTTATTTCTTCCCCATATCGGCGGCAGAGGCCACGGTTCCCCAATACGGCTACGGTGCTGCAGTCAGCGTCATATCTGCAGTGATCGCAGGCCTGGTAACCGTTGGTTATCTGAAAATATCTAAAAAACTGGATGATATCTATTAAGGAGGCGGCAGCATGAAACACTGGAATGAGAAACGCATATCAAAAGCCGCCTGGCTCCCCATGGCCGGAAAATGGGTGTTTCTGGGCATTATGATTCTATTTACCCTTTATCCGGTCATTTATACGGTGCTGGGGTCTTTGAAAACCAATGCGGAGCTGACCCAGGGCGGCGGTTTTTTCCCTGAGAAATGGCATTTTGAGAATTACTACCAGGCTTTTGTTCAGGCCGACTTTACAAAATATACGTGGAACAGCATTGTGGTCAGCGTTTCTGTTACTCTCCTGGCTGTGGTTACCTGTTCTCTGGCCGGTTTTATTCTGGCCAGAAGAGAGTTTGCCGGAAAAAAGGTGCTCCTGGCCCTTTACTTATCCATGATGTTCGTATCCTTAGGGTCGGTTACCTTATATCCGATCTACGAATTACTGCGGACATTAAAGTTAAATAAGTCCATATTTGCCCTTATTGTGGCTCTTACGGGAGGGCAGGCCACCAATGTTTTTCTGGTCATGGGCTTTACCAAGGGGATCCCAAAAGAGCTGGATGAGGCGGCCATCATTGACGGATGCAGCTTATACGGAGTTTATTCCCGGGTCATTCTGCCTTTAAGCAAGCCTATCCTGGCGGTAGTCGCCCTGTTTTCTTTCCGGAATGCCTGGAATGATTATATCACCAGCCTGATCATGACCATTTCCATGCCAAAGCTTCAGACCCTTACCGTGGCGGTTGTCCAGCTAAAATATTCCGTCAATGCCGCAGCCGAGTGGCACATCATGCTGGCGGGAGCTTCCATTGCCATCATCCCTATCCTCATTGTCTATTTGTTTGCCAACCGGCAGTTTATTGCAGGCCTTACGGCAGGTGCAGTAAAAGGATAGGAAAAAGAGCGGGTCCTGTGATATACTGGAAAAAAGCAGACGAGCAGGAAAACGGGAGGAAAGCATGAAGAAATTTATAAACAATTTAAGATTCCGCAGCAAAATCATCTGGCTGTTTGGGATCATGTTTTTCTTTACTACCGCCATCAGCGGATTATCCTATTACAGGTACGCATCCAATGATATTGAAGAGAATTTTAAAGTGGGGGCAGAGGATGTTCTGGCCCAGATCGTGGACACCTTAGGTTTACGGCTGGGGGTCATCAATCAAAGGGCCAAGGGAATGCTGGCCAATTATACCTTTATGGTGACCCTTTCCGATTATCTCAATAATCCCAATGACATCAACCTGGTAAAAGCTCTGGGGACTATTCCTGATTTTATGAGAGACTTTGAGACAGGAGAGGGGCTGATCCACTCCACCTATATTTATACGGATAAAGGGAGTTTTGATAATTTTGTCCGCATGAGAAACTGGGAGTTTGATTTTAAGGAGTCCGTTTTTTACAAAAGCTATAAAGAAAGCGGAGGCGGGGCCATCCGCTGGTTTCCGGTATGGAAGGATGAGATTTTTCAGGACAATGACCAGGTCATTCCCTGTGTCTGGCAGTTCAGTGTTCAGGGCTATGTTGGAATGGAATATCTGGTGATCCAGTTAAAGAAAACAGAGCTGGAACGTCTTTTGGAAGGAAAATACGAATTTTTCGATAAGATACTCATTCTGGATGGGGCAGGAAATGTAATGATAGGTTCTCCTGACATGGATCCTGGTGAACTGATGAAGCTGTCAGAGGCCAGGGAAGAGGGGAGCAATGTCATTACCAGCGACTATCAGTACGAAGGAGATTCCTATCTGGTCACCTTTGAACGTCTTAAGGAAAACGGCTGGCAGATCTATGGGCTGAAATCAAGGCAGAGTTTATTGGGAAGCTTAAACATTCTAAGAAATATGATTTTTGAGATCATGGGAGTTGTATTCTTAATAGGAGTAGCGGTCATCCTGCTTTTATCCCATCAGATGACGGATTCCTTAAGACGGCTGGAAAAGCGCATGAGCTGTGTGGAAAAAGGAGACTTGGGAGTCCGCTTTTTCTATCCCTACAAAGATGAGGTAGGCAGTCTGGCAAAGTCCTTTAACTATATGATCGGAGAGATCCAGAGCCTGGTCCGGAAACAGGAGGAGACCATTGAGGAGCTGAAGCGGGAGAGGGATTATGTGGCGGAAGTCCAGAAGCAGAAGCGGAAGGCGGAATTAAAGGCTCTGCAGGCTCAGATCAATCCCCATTTCCTCTACAATACCTTAAATGCCATCACCTGGCAGGCTGCCGATCAGGGGGCGGAAGAAATCAGCATCCTTTCCAATTCTTTAGGAAAGTTTTTCAGGATCGGATTAAGCAAGGGAGCAGAGGTGATCTCCCTTCGGGAAGAACTGGAACATGTGACAAGCTATTTAGAGATCCAGAGCATTCGGTATCATTCCCGTTTAAGCTATGAAATTCATGTGGATGACAGATGTCTGGACTTCCGGATGATCAAACTGCTTCTCCAACCCCTGGCTGAAAACTCCATTTACCATGGAATCAAAGAGAAACAGGGAGCCGGTATTATAAAAATCTCTGTCAGTGAGGAAGGGTCTGGGGATGAAACGATCACAGAGCTTGAAGTCTGGGACAATGGAGCAGGGATTCCGGAAGAAAAGCTTGCTTTCATCAATGAAACCTTAAAAAAGGGCGGAACAGACTGTGAAGCAGGCTATGGCATTTATAATGTCAATGAAAGGATCCGGCTGTTTTATGGAAAAGAATATGGACTGCATTATGAAAGCAGCTTCGGCCATTGGACAAAAGCGGTTCTTAGGATTCCGGCAATGTCAGGGGAGGTGGAGTGATGTACCGCATATTGATCGTAGATGATGAAGACTATGTAAGAGACTTACTGGTGAGAAACATCCAAAATTCCGCACTGGAAGTGGATGTGGTGGCGGTAGCTGGCGACGGAAAGGAGGGGCTGAGAGCGGCTCTGTTAAACAAGCCGGATATTGTCATTACGGACATTGCCATGCCCTTTATGAATGGCCTGGAATTGATCCGCAGGATTCAGGAGGCCGGGCTTTACAGTAAAAATGTGGTCATAAGCGGCTACGATGAATTTGACTATGCAAAACAGGCTATTTCACTTGGGGTCAAGGATTATCTGTTGAAACCCTTTCTGCCCAGGGAAATGACCGATGTTTTAACCAAGGTGATCCAGGAACTGGACAGTCAGAAGGCGCTGCAGCAAAATATGAGCCTGTTAAAGGAACAGGCCATGAGCCGGGCCGGACTTGCCAGGGAAAAGGCGCTGAAGGCTCTCATAAGGGGGAAGGAGTGCAGGGAGGAACCGGACTTCATACTGGAAGGCAGGTTATATGCAGCAGGAGTGATCCGCATGGAAGGCGGAGCATGGGATTTTAGCAAGCAGGAGCACGTGGAGGAGTTTTTGATGCTCATACGGAACGGTTATCTCTCTGACGGGATCTGCCTGCATGCGGTCAGCTTTGACGGGATCCAGTTGGCGGCTATCTGGTGCGGTGACGGGGAAAATGAGGAGCATTTCCTTAAAAAGATCGGGGCAAGCCTGGAAAAAATCAGCGTGAGCCTGGAGAAATATTACCACATTCAGATAAACGGCGCCCTTGGCCGTGCTTACAGGAGTCAGACCGAGCTGGTGGATTCTTACCGGGAAGCCATGGCTGCGTGGCGGGGAAACTTAGACGCAGAAAAGAGATTCCTGTTTTATGGAGAGGAAGGCAGCCGGAAGGAGGAAACCAGCAGCAGCCAGATTAGGGAGTGGAAAAACCAGATCCGGCTTTCCGTGGGTGCCGGACAGGAGACCCAGGCTCTTACAGGGCTTTCCGGCCTGATGAAGTGTTATGCCTCTCTGTCCAACAGGAAGAATGACTATGTGGGCGTATCGGTGGGGGAACTGGTTTATGCCATTCAAAATGATATGGAGCAGGCTGGATATGACCGGGCGGATACGGAGCCATTATCCTTTATGCAGGACCGGATCACTTACGGCAGCCTGATGGATATGAACCATATGCTGGCCTCCTATATTGAAAAATGCTGCCAGGTGGTACGGGAAAATTCAGAGGAAACCAAGGCGGATGCAGTTGTGAAGCAAATGAAACAGATCATTGAAAACGATTTGCACAAGACGGAGCTGGATTTAGAGGCAGTGGCTGCAAAGGTGCATTTCAGCCCCAGCTATGTCAGGCAGATTTTCAAACAGCACACGGGAGAGTGCTTTGGAGAATACTTGATCCGGAAGCGCATGGAACGGGCTGGGAGTTTGCTGCAGAAAACAAGCATGAAAATCCAGGAGGTGGCAGACCAGTGCGGGTATGAAAACCAGAGATATTTTGCCAGCAGCTTTAAGAAATTTTATGGCTGCACTCCGACGGAATTTAAAAAAGTGGTGGAAGAAGAGCATTTATATTAGGAGGGGTAGAAAAAATGATTCAATTTACGGAACAGGAGATCCGGCATTTAAGGGAAAAACTCCAAAGGCAGCGGTCAGTTGTTAATCGTATTAAAGAAGATGTGGAAGAAATCATGGAAGAGCCGGTTCTGGTTCCCAAAACAGGGATTGCCAACTGGTCCCTTTATTATTACTGCCCGGATTGTTCTGTGAGGCTGACCTTTGACCGGAACGATAAGCATCATCATGGCTGCCCCTCCTGCGGGCGGGTGTATTCCGGTGAACCATATGACAGTACCTGGTGGGGGATCATTAACAGCAGGAATTATACGGCGGCATTTCAGATGGGGCTGATCCACCTGATCACTGGGGAAACTGCCTATGGAAGAAAGGCCGTGGATATCATGATGGAATATTCCCGTTATTATAAGGATTATGAGGTACATGGAAATATTCCTTACAACGGGCCTGGAAAGTCCGGCGCCCAGACCCTTGATGAGGCCAATTTCCTCAGAAGCTTTGCCATGAGCTATGATCTGCTGTCTGATTTCATGACGGAAGAAGAGAAAGAGTTCATCGGAAAGGAAATGCTCATCCCAGGGGCGGAATTTCTCATGGAACACCGGCATAACCAGCTTCACAATCATGAAGTGATCATCAATTCAGCCATTGCGGTCATTGGCCTGATCTTTGGGATAGACCGGTATGTCCGGTTTGCCGTTTATGAACCTTATGGAATCCTGTATCAGTTGGAGAAGGGAATGCTTGCCGATCACATGTGGTTTGAGGGGGCGTTCGGATATCATTTTTACGCCCTTACCAGCTTTTTTGCCTATGAAAAGTTTGCTCTTCATACGCCTCACAGCAATATCACACATCCCAATTACAAGGCCATGATGGAGCTGCTGGTGTCCTATGTGGAACCGGGATTCCGTATTCCTATGCTTAATGATACCAATTACGGACATACCTCTAAAAGCCTGTATTTGTATGAATTTGCTTACCGGGAGCTGGGTGGGGAGAAGCTTCTTTTTGTACTGAACCGGCTTTATGAAGAAGAAAAGAGAGATAATCTGGAAGCATTTATCTATGGGGTTGATGAGCTGCCCGGGTGCACCGTTGAGCCAGGGAATTACCATGTGGAAGAAGGCCGGTCAGGGAGCACGGTTTTAAGAGGGGAGGACGGCAGATATCTGCTGTTTAAGCATGACCGCTACGGCGGGGAGCATGACCATTACGACCGGCTGGATATCAGCTACTTAGCCTGTGGAAAAAGAATTTCCCCGGATCTTGGAACCACCGGATACGGTGCGGTCATGCACTATGACTATTACAAGAATACAGGCTCCCACAATACGGTAAACATCGGAGAGGAGAATCAGGCTCCTGTAAATGCAAGGCTCACCCATTATGAAGAAACGGATGGGGTCGTATATGTGGAGGCGGAAGCGGACTGGACCGTTCCATATGAAATGCCTGACAGCTTTACCATTGTGCAGTGGAAGGAAGAACATTACCGCCCTGTGAAAATGGTGAGAAAGATTGCATGGGCGGAGAATTATTTTGCGGAAGTATTTCAGGTTAAGGGAGCAGATAGAAATCTCCCGGTGGACTGGGTCATGCATTTTTCAGGAAAACGGATCAAACAGCCTGAAGGAATCCAGATAGAAACCTTTTCAGACAGGAAACCATACAGCTACCTTCATCACATGGAAAAGACTGTTCCGGCAGAAGATCAGCCCAGTGTTGTCCACGAGTACGAGGATGGGGGCATCCATACCCGGGTATTTTCCTGGGGGCAGGGGAAGGAACTGTATGCCGGCATGGGTCCGGATAACCCTTCTGTATCTGATATCAACTACCAGATCGAACGGGCCTATGGCCCTGCGGTTGTGTTTGCTCATGTGATCACCAGCAGCAATGAGCCTTGTCCGGTCAGGAATGTGACCTTTGCCCCAGAAGGGGACTGCATGTCCATTCTGGTGGAAGGAGAAAGAGACGGAAGCAAATGGAGCCGGTGTCACAAGATGTAAACCATAGGAAAAGGGCTGCCTGTCATTTGACAGGCCAGCCCTTTTTAAAGATTAAACAGCCGGTTCTTCTTCTGCAGCGGCGTTGGCATTCTTGCCTTTGCCAAGAACACAGGTATAGACGAAAGCTCCGAAGCAGACTGCTGCAAACAGGATTCCAACCGGATAAGCAATGCCGGTGGAAAGCTGGAACCCTTCTTTTGCAATCAGGATGTAGGTACAGGAAACGGCTGACATAAAAGTTGCCGGAAGCGCTGTGATCCAGTAAAAGCGTTTCCTGCGGTATAAGTACACGCTTGCAGACCACAGTGCGATCATGGCTAAGGTCTGGTTGCTCCAGGAGAAATATCTCCATACGATCTGTACGTCAAACTGAGTCAGTATGGAGCCGATTGCCAGAAGGGGAACCGTAAGGAGCAGCCGGTTTTTTACTGGCTTCTGGTCCATTTGGAACCAGTCGGCCAATGTTAGCCTGGCGCTTCTGTAAGCTGTATCTGCAGATGATATGGGACAGGCAATTACACCGATCATAGCGATGACAGCCCCCACCGGTCCTAAAAGTTCAAAGCAGATTTCATAAACAACGCTGGATTGTCCATTGCCCAGAGCGGTCAAAAGACCGCCGGTGCCGTCGTAGAATGCAACACCTGCAGCAGCCCAGATCAGGGCAATTACGCCTTCAGCCACCATTGCCCCGTAAAAAACCTTACGGCCGTCCCGTTCATTGGTCAGGCAGCGGGCCATAAGCGGAGACTGGGTTGCGTGGAAGCCGGAAATCGCGCCGCATGCAACGGATATGAACATGGTAGGCCATATAGGAGTATTTGACGGATGGAGGTTTGATAAGGTGATCTCAGGAATATAGTAGCCTTTCAAGAGAATGGCACCTCCTACTCCCAGCGCCATAACAATCAGACAGACCCCGAAAAACGGGTAAATCTTACCAATGACCTTGTCAATTGGGACAAAAGTGGCTATGAAATAGTATATCAATACCACTGCAAGCCAGAACCGGGCATCAAGCACTTCCGGAGTCAGCATGGCAAGGAGATTTGCAGGGCCGGTAGAGAAGCTGACCCCCACCAGAACCAGCAGGATCACGGAAAACACACGCATGACCTGTTTCATGGTATTGCCTAAATAGGTGCCTGTAAGTTCGGAAACACTGGCACCTTTATGGCGCATGGACATCATGCCCACCATATAATCGTGGACGCCTCCGCCTAAAAGAGTACCTAAGGTGATCCAGAGAAATACGCTGGGTCCCCAGCAGGCCCCGGCCAGAGCCCCGAAAATTGGCCCCAGACCTGCAATGTTTAAAAGCTGGATCAGAAAAATCCTGGGCGTTCCCATGGGTACATAGTCACTCCCGTCTGTCATGGTCAGAGCGGGGGGCTTTCTGTCATCCGGGCCAAATACCTTTTCGGCAACCTTGCTGTAGGTTAAGAAACCGATGATCAGCAGTGCCAGACACACAAAGAAACTTATCATATTCATACCTCCTGTAAAATATTATGAAAACCATTCTTACTTAAAATTGTACTATAATATGTACAAAAATAAATAATATTTGCATGAACGTAAGTGCTAAATGCACAAACGGCAGAATGATAGTCATAAACAGGATGAATGGGATTAAATTCCGATGAGCTGCCTTAGATGTTTGACTTTTTCCCTTCCAACAGGAAGGATATTTTGTTCAAATCCCTGCATCTTGATGGCCATGCTGTTGCTGGCCCAGGGAAACATTTCTGTGATATAGTTTAAATTGACCAGAAAGCTTTTATGGATGCGGCAGAAGCCGTAAGGAGCCAGGCGCTTTTCGTATTCTCCCAGAAGCTGGTTTTCCGTATAATCCTTTGAGACGGTATGTATGATGCAGCTCCTTAAGCAGGTTTCTATGTATACGACCTGACTGATGTCCAGCAGGATGATGGTCCGGTTCACACAGATGGGCATCCGGTTGGAGGAAAAAGGCGGAAGCGTGTTGTCTGCCTGAGGGCTTTCAGCCTGCAGCCGTTGTAAATCCCTGCAGCATTTTTCAAGGACCCGGCGCACTCTTTCCGGTTCAAAGGGCTTTAGAATATAGTTATCAACACCCAGTTCAAATGCCTTTACCGCATATTGGGAATAAGCTGTTGCAAAAACGATCTGGGCTTCCGGCAGCATTCGCTTTACCGCCGAAGCCAGGGTAGTTCCTTCCATATCGTTTAAATTAATGTCCAGGAACAGAATATCAAAAGAATGATCTTCAAGAAGCTCCAGAGCAGCAGCACCGCTGTCGGCTTCCTCAATCTGGCTTTCCGGGAAAACAGACAAAATCTGATGAATCAGTTCACTTCGGGCAGGGCGTTCGTCATCAATCACTGCAATTTTCATAATAATCTCTCCGTAAAATTGTTTTTTAAGTGAGCAGTTGCGGCAAGCTCTTCTTCAAACCTGGATTCGGAAACAGCCAAAGGGATCAGGAAAAAGACTTTGGAACCATTGGCAGAGCTTTGAATAAGAAGTCCGTGATCCTGCCCATAGATGCTCTTTAACCGTTTATGTACGTTCTCCAGACCCACACCGCCATAGCGCTCTCCTGCATACAGCCGCTCAAGAACTTCCTCTGAAAATCCCGTTCCATTGTCAGAAACAGCTATTTCGATTTTATCGTCTGTGGTATTGGCATAAATGGAAACCAGGCGGTTTCCTGTCCGGTCAGCGCCGTACCGTACGGCATTTTCCACCAGAGGCTGGAGAATAAAGGCAGGGACCATGCAGTTTAAGTCTTCCTCTACGTGGATTTCTACTTGAAGCTTTTCTTCAAACCTTGCCTTTTCAAGATCCAGATAGCTGGAGATATGGTAAAGCTCTGTATGAAGGTTCAGCATATACTGGTCATTTTCCAGCGTCTGCCTGTAGTAGGAAGAAAGGGAGCGGAGGAGTTCTCTGGCTCTGTCCGGATTCTCCCTGCTGACGCAGGAGATGGTATTGAGGGCATTGTATAGAAAATGAGGGTTCACTTGAGACTGCAAGGCTTTAAACTCTGCCTTGTGCCGCAGTTTTTTCTGGTATTCCAGATAGGAAAGCTCCAGTTGGGTGGAGAAAAGCCGGGCCAGTTCGGAAGCAAAATTTAAGTTTGACCGGGAATTGTGCCATTGTTTTTTCACCACCATGGTCAGGCTGCCGATGGGGTGATCCATCTCAATCATAGGGGCGGCTACGATCATGTGGTTTTTTAAAATGGGATAAAAAGGATCATCCTTTTTTGCATAATCAAAAATGGTGGGTTTCTGATCGTGAAGAGATGCCAGAATAGGAGCAAGGAGGGAATCTCCTTTTAAGGCGCACAGACCTGGATCGGATTTCATGGCCAGGATCTTCCGGGTATCTGTGATCAGTACGGCGGCACAGGACGTGGAACGATAAATGATTTCCGCAGCAGCCTCCATATCTGGAGTGCTGTATAAGCCCTTACGCAGATGGGGCAGGCTCTGCTCCACGATTCCAAGGGCAAGGCGCATTTTCTCGGCGAACTGGCTGTCCTCTTCCATGAATACCATGTTAAAGGTGCCTAAAAAGATGATCATGCCCAGTGCATTCATGATGATCATAGGAAATGCGATCACCTCCACCAGTTGTAAGGCTGCCTGAAACGGTCTGGAAATCAGAAGTATGATTCCCATCTGTCCGGTTTCCACAAGTGCGGTGATCACAAAGATGCCGGTGCTGTTTATCTTTCCCATTTTAAAACGGCGGGAAAATACAGATCCAACAAAGCCTTCCATAAGGGTGGACAAGGCACAGGAAAGGGCGGTAAAGCCGCCGATATCAAAAAGATAACGGTGAAGTCCTCCCATCAGGGCGGCCCCCATGCCGACCCAGGGGCCGCCTAAGAAGCCGGCTGCCAGCACTCCGATCACACGGGTGTTGACGATGGCACCCTGTTCACGTACACCCGTATAGGTGGAAATAATGCTGACCAGACCGAATATGACTGACAGAGCCGCCATGCATCCAGGGGAATTTTTATCGTACAGAAGCATGCTGCGCACGACCGGTATTTTTGTCAGCAAAGTGGCGATAAGCACCAGGAGACCGATATTTAACAGAAGACTAAAGAACATGGTATCAGGCATGGGACCCCTCCTTTTTGAAACATAAGATATTAATAAAATTATATCAGATAATGAACAAAAATGTAGCATTACTTTTACATTCCGGAGAGGTATGGCTCATATCTCTCTCCATACTGATAAGTGTGAAGGATAATAGCAGTAAAAATAAGATGGAACCGGATTTTTATTATCTGCATATGTTAGGATATGGAAACATTTTATTGATAACATGGAGGCAGGAATAATGTCAGATAATATTCGTTTAGCAGATTTAAAAAGGGGCCAGAAAGCGGTAATTGCAAAGCTGGCTGCCTATGATGATATGAGAAGGCGCTTGCAGGATATCGGTCTTATTGAAGGAACTACCGTGGAATGTCTGGGAAAAAGCCCCTTGGGAGATCCTACGGCATTTTTAATACGGGGTGCGGTGATTGCCCTTAGAAGTGAGGATTCAGGCCGTGTTCTGGTGCTGTCAAAAGGAGAGGGGAAAGAGAAACATCATTGCAGTGAGGAAATGGTGGCTGCCACCGTTTCGTTGGAGGATCAGGTATGGGATTAAGCAGGGAGTCAATGGGAATAAAGTCTGTGGACTGCGGCCTGGAAATTAAAAAGCGGAAGGAAGAGGATAAAGTCATTGCGCTGGCCGGAAATCCCAATGTGGGTAAGAGTACGGTGTTTAACCAGCTTACGGGAATGAATCAGCATACTGGAAATTGGCCGGGAAAGACCGTAGCCAATGCTCAGGGCTGGTGCTCGGACGGCCGGCAGGGATACGTCATGGTGGATATTCCCGGCTGCTATTCCCTGATGGCTCATTCCGCAGAAGAAGAGGTGGCCAGAGATTTTATCTGCTTTGAAAACCCGGATGCAGTGGTGGTTGTCTGTGATGCCACGTGTCTGGAGAGAAATTTAAATCTGGTGCTGCAGATCCTGGAAGCCGCTTCTAACGTGGTGGTCTGCGTAAACCTTATGGATGAGGCCAAAAAGAAAAAGATTTCCTTATGTCTTGATTTGTTGGAACAGCGCCTTGGCGTTCCGGTGGTGGGAACGGCGGCCAGGAGCAACAAGGGGCTGGATCAGATTTACGGAGGTTTAAAGCGCTGCCTGGAACAAAAGGAAGAGGAAAAGGAAGAGGACAGACCGGTTCTCATTCAGTACCCCCAATATATTGAAGAAGCCATTGCCAGGCTTTTGCCGTCAGTGGAACATGGGGCAGAAGGAAAGACAGAGGCACGCTGGCTGTGTGCCAGACTGCTGGATGCCAACGGGAATCTGCTGGATGCCGTAAGGAAATACCGAACTGCTGTGGCTGAATCCGAAGAAGTGACCGCCTGCCTTGCTGAAATCTGGGAGGAATGGAAGGCCGCCGGTATCAGTCAGGAACAGGTAAGCGATGATATGGCTACTGTCTTCGTGAAAAAAGCGGAATATTTATGCGAAGGTGTTTTGGAATATGAAAACCAGACCTACGACCGGAAGGACCGGAAGCTGGATCTGCTTTTTACCAGTAAGGCCACGGGCTTTCCCATTATGTTCCTGATTTTGCTTGGGATCTTCTGGATCACCATAACAGGAGCCAATTATCCTTCAGAGATGCTGAGCACCGCGCTGTTTAAAGTAGAAGCGTGGCTGGGCGGGCTGGCCGATGCCGCCGGTGTACCAATCCTCCTGTCAGATTTGCTGATTCATGGTGTTTACCGGGTCCTGGCCTGGGTGGTATCGGTTATGCTGCCTCCCATGGCAATCTTTTTCCCGCTGTTTACTCTCTTAGAGGATTTTGGATATCTTCCCAGAGTGGCATTTAATTTGGACCGCTGCTTTAAACGGTGTTCTGCCTGCGGAAAGCAGGCGCTGACCATGTGACAGAAGAAATCTATGCTTTTTTATTTTATAATAGACTTGACACTTTTTCAATGAAATGGTATAGTTACACCTATAAACTGTAACTAAAAATAGTACAGAATAACTGCAGAATAATATAAAAGCCGGTAAATATGGCATAAGCTTAAAAGGAGGTACAGTATTTGGGATTTTCTATTGATGTGAGCATTCCTGTTTTGACCGTGTTTCTTCAAGGGGTAATCAGTTTCTTTTCCCCCTGTGTGCTTCCCCTTATCCCTCTTTATATCGGGTATCTGTCGGGAGGAACGGGAGTCCGGGGAGAAGACGGGCGGATCTATTATAAACGCAGCAAAGTCATGCTTCACACACTTTGCTTTGTCATTGGAGTCAGCTTTGCGTTCTTCCTGCTGGGGCTGGGATTTTCTGCTCTTGGCAGCTTTTTTAAATCAAACCAGCTTCTATTTGCAAGAGTGGGGGGAATCCTGGTGGTTATGTTCGGTTTATACCAGTTGGGAGTCTTTGGCACTTCTTCGGTCCTGGGAAAGGAACGGAGACTGCCTTTTTCCCTTGGCAACCTGGCCATGTCTCCCTTGACTGCCCTCATAATGGGATTCACCTTCAGCTTTGCCTGGACCCCATGTGTGGGACCGGCACTTGCCAGCGTGCTTCTCATGGCAGCCTCGGCAACCACGAAGACCATGGGCTTTGTCCTGATCGGAGTGTATACCCTGGGGTTTGTCCTTCCATTCCTGGCCGTGGGATTCTTTACCACCTCAGTCCTTGAATTTTTTAAGGCTCATGGAAATATGGCAAAGAATGCAGTAAAAGCCGGCGGCATACTTATGGTATTTATGGGGATTTTAATGTTTACCGGAAAAATGAATGCGGTGACAGGATATCTTTCCTCCATTCCGTCTCCTGCGGTCACAGAATCAAGAGAAGTGCCGGAGACAGAAGAGACTACAAAAGCATTGGAAGAAGAGGCCACATCTGAGCCGGAAAAAACAGAAGAATCAGACGGGGAAAATCAGCCTCTTCCAGCAGTGGATTTCACTTTAACGGATCAGTTTGGCAACACCCATTCCTTATCTGATTATAAGGGAAAGACCATATTTTTAAATTTCTGGGCAACCTGGTGCCCTCCATGCAGGGCAGAGATGCCGGATATTCAGAAAATATATGAAGCCGCCAATACAGAAGGGGACGATGCTCTGATCGTTCTGGGAGTGGCGGCACCTAATTATGGAAGAGAAAAGGATGAGGAAGGAATTAAACAGTTTCTGAAAGAAAACGGATATACGTATCCGGTGTTGATGGATCAGACTGGGGAGTTGTTTACGGCTTACGGAATATACTCTTATCCGACCACGTTTATGATTGACCGGGATGGAAATGTATTTGGTTATGCAAGCGGTCAGCTTTCCGAAGACACCATGAGCAGTATCATAGAGCAGACCATGAAGGGCGAGAAGAAATGACCTGGTGGTTTTCGTCGATAAAACAGGAAGATTAAAAAATGATATCGTATTTAAGGGCAATCCAAAGCTGCGGAAAGATCTTTGGATTGCCCTTTTTATAGTCTGAATTTCTAGGTAAGATCTTTTTCCAGGACCTTGCGCAGGCGGTCCCGGTTGTAAATGAGATGAAGGGTCATGGCATCCTGTGCGGCGATGGCGTCATTTTTTTGTATGGCATCTACAATCGCCATATGTGTCCTTATGGTTTCCTCTTTTAATGCGGAATGGGTGATGTCAATAAACATATCAATGGCATGCATGATAAGGGGTTCAAGCTGGGGTACGATAACATTTTCGCTGATCTCTGCGATCTTGGCATGGAAGAGGGCGTCGGCCTCTGAGTGGGATTTCCCTGTTTCCCAGCATTCCGCTACCCGGTTTGCCAGGAGGAGAAGCTCCCCGGCTTGTGCGGGAGTGGCCTTTGAAGCGGCCAGGGCGGCTACCCGGGGTTCGATCATCATGCGGAACTCTAAAAGGTCTGCCACCAGTTTTTCCTTATTTTCTATAAAGGTGAAGCCCAAAGGATCATCAGACACTCCTGTATTGCGGCAGACGTAAATTCCCGACCCTTGCTGGACCATCAGGATATTGCGTGAAACAAGAGCACGTATGGCTTCCCGCAGGGTGCTTCTTCCCACTCCCATAAGGGAGGAAAGCGTGGTTTCGTTAGGAAGCTGTGCCCCTTCTTTTAATTTGTTATCAATAATGTATTTAATGATTTTTTCCGTTGTTCTGTCGGCAAGAGATTTATGAGTTGAGGCCATAGTAAATTCCTTTCATTTGCTCAATCGTCTTATTTGATTATAAACGTAATTTATGATTCCTTCAAGTATGAATAATTCCGATGAATAATAAGTGGATAATGTATTCAGCAGATGACTTTGACATGGCAATAAGGCATAAAATGACAAAATACGTAAAAATACGGGTAATATCCAGGAAAACTATAATAAAAACAAAGAATGACCATAAAGAATGATTGACAATCATATGATGAATTATTATAATTTAGAATATAAAGGATATGATGAATATGAAAGGAGCGATGTTATGATTAGTCAGGAGATTCGAAAGCTGGCTCCGGAAATGGACCCGCTGCGGATGGGCATGGGCTGGAAGGCAGAAGACCTTTCAAAAATGCAGATCATGGTGGAAAGCACCTTTGGCGACAGCCATCCCGGAAGCGCTCACCTGCTGGAACTGGTGAACAGGACAGCAGATGGGGTGAAGGAGAAGGGAGGAAAAGCGGCGAGGTATTTTACAACAGATATTTGCGACGGAATGGCCCAGGGGCATGACGGCATCAACTATTCCCTGGTTTCCCGGGATACCATCTGTAATATGATTGAAATTCACGCAGGGGCAACTCCCTTTGACGGAGGGGTATTTATTTCAAGCTGTGATAAGGGAGTGCCTGCCCATCTCATGGCAATCGGCAGGGTGAACATGCCTTCCATTCTGGTCACCGGCGGTGTCATGGATGCCGGTCCGGATCTGCTTACCCTTGAGCAGATTGGAAAGTACAGCGCTATGTGCCGGAGAGGGGAACTGGAGCCTGAAAAACTGGAATATTATAAGCAGCATGCCTGTCCATCCTGCGGAGCCTGTTCCTTTATGGGAACGGCGTCCACCATGCAGGTCATGGGAGAAGCCCTTGGCCTTATGCTTCCGGGATCAGCTCTTATGCCGGCAACCTGCCCGGATTTAAAGGCTGTAGCTGAAACTGCGGGCCATCAGATCATGGAGCTTGCGGCAAAGGGTATAAGGCCACGAGATATGGTCACCATGGAATCCTTTGAGAATGCCATCATGGTGCATGCGGCCATATCCGGCTCCACCAATTCCCTGATACATCTTCCGGCCATTGCCCATGAATTCGGTTTGGAAATAGATTCTGAAATTTTTGACAGGCTGCACAGGGGGGCCCATTACCTCCTTGACATCCGGCCTGCCGGAAAGTGGCCGGCCCAGTACTTCTACTATGCAGGCGGAGTACCAAGGATCATGGAAGAGATCAAGTCAGTGCTTCATTTGGATGCAATGACAGTGACCGGTAAGACTCTGGGTGAAAATCTGGAAATCTTAAAGCAAAATGGCTTTTATGATAAATGCGATGAATATTGCGCAAAGGTGGGAGTGAAAAAGGAAGAAATCATCCGGCCCTTTGAGGAGGCCATCGGAAGAGACGGTGCCATTGCCATATTAAAAGGAAATCTTGCGCCGGAAGGTGCGGTCATCAAGCATACCGCATGTCCTAAGGAGATGTTTCAGGCAGTGTTAAGTGCACGTCCCTTTGACAGCGAGGAAGAGGCCATCGATGCGGTCCTGAACCACCGGGTGAAGCCGGGAGATGCTGTATTCATCCGCTACGAAGGCCCAAAGGGAAGCGGAATGCCGGAAATGTTCTACACCTCTGAGGCCATCTCATCGGATAAGGAGCTTGGATGCACCATTGCCCTGATCACTGACGGGCGTTTTTCCGGGGCTTCCACCGGTCCATCCATCGGGCATGTTTCACCGGAAGCGGCAGAAGGCGGACCCATTGCCCTGGTAGAGGAAGGGGATATGATCCAAATCGATATTCCCGGCCGGCTCCTTGCAATCGTGGGCGTAAAAGGCCAGCGGAAGACAGAAGGTGAGATGGAAGAGATCCTTAAGGAACGGCGGGAAAGATGGCAGCCAAGGCCGTCAAAATACCAGTCAGGAGTATTGAAAATATTCAGCGAACGAGCAGTATCCCCTATGAAGGGCGGATATATGGACTGATGAAATGTATAGGAAAAAGGGTATGGCAGAGCGGCTGCCATGCCTTTTTTTCATTCCTGAGTCTTTCCTTAGGGGGTAAACAGTGCCTGCATGTGATGGGGTATATGGTACAAACCCATTTGAATAAGATTTCTCAGGAGGTGCATGAAATGGATTCATCAGATCAGGTAGCCTATGAGGAAAAAAACATGACCGTAAAGGTGGAGCGGGTTTTTATTGGTGAAAAAACAGCAAAGGAACTGGTTTTGGAATTGTTGAAAAAACGTAGGGAGGCCGGGGAGTTTCGGCCATGACCGGAGCCAGGCATGATCGCTCCGGCACCAGGCTCAGGATGCTTTGCCCTTATGCCCGGGATAGCGGCTTTGAAAATTACTGAAGTATGTGTGTGATGGCGATAAAGCAGGATTTAATCAACCCTTTATGGTGAAGGGGACCGGTTAAGTCCTGTTTTTTATACCCAATTTGAGCAAATTTCTGGTTTGGTGAACAGAAATCACAAGCAAGGCATACTTTTGTGGATAAAAGTGGGTTTGAAATTGAAAATATCAAAATATTGCCCATAAATTTTTATAACATCCCTATTGATTTGTGCAACCTGTTGTGATATGATCAAGTAACTGGATTAAATAAAATAAATATAACTAATTATCTTGATAATAACAGATTTTATTTAATCAAGTATAGAGAATAAATAAAATTAATATGCAAAATCATATTATAATAAAGTTTAAAAAAACAAAACAGAAGGTATTTTCAAAAAAGGAGGAAGCACATGAAGATCACAAAATTATTATCAATGGGAATGGCGGCAGCTATGACAATTACCATGGCAGGATGCTCCGGCGGGGCTGGAAAATCCGCAGCAGTTCAACCCGAATCTACAAAAGGACAGGAAACAGCCGGTGCAGCGGACCAGGGGGAGACAACTGCCCAGGCAGGGGGAGCGGCGGATCGTAGCCAGGAGCTGGTTGTGTATTCCAATTCCACTTCAAATGGGCAGGATGAATGGCTTTTAAAGGCCGCCAAAGAGGAAGGCTTCAAGATTCAGATCGTATCGATTGACGGAAGCGCCTTAGCGGACAGGCTCATTGCGGAAAAGAATAATTCTGTGTGTGACGTGGTATTCGGTTTAAACGCAGTAGAATATGAACGCTTGAAAAAGGAAGAACTTCTTGTAAAATATGAACCGGATTGGATGCAGGATGTGGACATGTCCTTAGGCGATGCTGATGGCTACTATTATCCCACTGTAGTTCAGCCCCTTCTTCTGGTTTACAACAAGGACATCATAACCGATCCGCCAAAGGATTGGCCAGATTTATGCGATCCCAAGTACAAGGGACAGTATAACTTATTTCGGTTACAGGGCGGTACAGCCAAGATGATCTTAGCCAGTATCATCGCCCGCTATCCGGACCCGGACGGGGAATACGGCGTATCAGAGGAGGGCTGGGAGGTTGTAAAGAACCTTTATGAAAACGGCTATTACCAGCAGGATGGCGACGACTATATCAGCAATGTGATTGACGGCACAGTGCCCATGTCCGAGCTTTGGGGAGCGGGCGTGATCCGTTACCAGAAGGAACGGGATGTGGAATTCGGGCTCATGCTTCCTGAAATCGGAGAGCCATTTGTAGTGGAACAGGTGGGAATCATAAGCGGAACCAAGAAGGAAGCCCTTGCAAAGGATTTCATTAACTGGTTTGGAAGCGCAGAGATCCAGAAGGGCTGGAGCGACAGCGTGGGAGCTATTCCAGCCAATGAAAAGGCCCTGGATATGATTGACGACCAGGGGATTAAGGACTTAATGAGCAAGGTGAAGATTCAGGAGGTAGACTGGGCACTGGTTTCTGAGCATGTAAATGACTGGGTGGAAAAGGTTCAGTTAGAGTATCTGGAATAAAGGCAGAGGAGGCGAAGAGAGCGGTCAGTAAAAAGAATCTGGCACGCTCTCCTTTCTCTCCAAAAGGCTGAGGAAAACGGACATGCCTGCATACATATTTGTCGGCCGCCCCGGAGACGGCGATCCGGCAGCCGGGCAAAACAGCCGGCTTAACATAAATCTCTTTATAAGTGCAGCGGCGCGTTTAAGGAACGGATAAAGGAGACGCATATGATAGATTTTAAAAATGTGGAGATCAGTTATGGGAACTTTACAGCGGTAAAGGATTTAAACCTGACCATAAAGGAAGGGGAGTTTTTTACCTTCTTAGGACCCTCCGGATGTGGAAAAACCACTACCTTAAGGGCACTTGCGGGGTTTAACATCCCTTCCGGAGGCCAGATCTTCATTGACAACAAGGAGGTTACAAAGGAACCGGTGGAGAAGAGGAAAGTTGGAATGGTATTCCAGAGCTATGCCCTGTTCCCCACCATGACGGTTTACGAAAATATTTCCTTTGGGCTCAATGTACAGAAGGTGGAAAAGGTCGAGATAAAAAGGCGGGTTCAGGCTGTGGCGGAGAAAATACATATCAGTGAGGAACAGTTAAAACGGAATGTATCGGAGCTTTCCGGAGGCCAGCAGCAGAGAATCGCTCTTGCCAGAGCCATTATCCAGGAACCCAAAATCCTCTGCTTAGACGAGCCCTTATCTAACTTGGATGCCAAATTGAGGGTGGGCTTAAGAGGAGAACTGAAACGCCTTCAAAGGGACTTGAACATCACCACCCTTTATGTAACCCATGACCAGGAGGAGGCTATGAATCTCTCTGACAGAATCGCGGTGTTTAATAATGGTTTTATTGAACAGGTGGGAACGCCTTATGATATTTACAATCATTCTGCCTCTGAATTTGTCTGCGATTTTATTGGAGACATCAACCGTCTGGAAAAAGATGCCGTCAGCCTGATCAAGTCCCAGACCGGCTGCGGCCTCAATCCGGAGATAACAGGCTTTGTCAGGATTGAGCGGCTTCTTTCCACCCCAAAAGATGGGTATGCCAGGCTGAAAGGAAGGGTCACAGAGTTGGAATACAATGGAATGATTGCAAAATATACGGTTTCAATTGGAAACCAGACTGTGAAATGCGTGGAGAAAAATGACGGCAGGGAATTTTTAAAACCTGGACAGGAAATGGAGTTGTTTGTTAATCCGGCTGATATTATGCAGTTTTCATAAAAAGTGACCTGGCAGATTGGAGGAAAAGATGAATATAAATCATAAAAAAATGAGGATAACTCCGGGAGCCATTGCCATAAGAGCCGCCTTGTTCTGGTTTATCCTTGCGTTTATCCTGTTTCCAAACATCAATATTATTATAAGCGTCCTCCACGAGGACGATCATTTCAGCACCGACGCCATTACCAAGCTTTTAAGCTCTAAAAGGGCAGTGAAAAGCATGATAAACAGCTTTGTGTTGGGAATCGGTCTGGTGGTTTCCGTCAACATGGTTGGGACCCTGGTGGTGCTTTTTACAGAATACTGGGACATAAAGGGAGCGAAAATTTTAAGGCTTTCCTATATGACTTCCTTAATTTACGGCGGCGTTGTGCTTGCAACCGGCTATAAGTTTGTATACGGCTCCAAGGGGGTCATTACAAAGGGTCTTGTAAGCCTGTTCCCGAATATGAACGCCAACTGGTTTACCGGGTTTGGAGCAGTGCTTTTTGTGATGACCTTTGCGTGTACCTCCAATCACATCATATTCCTGACCAATGCCATAAGAGCTCTGGATTTTCATGTCATAGAGGCTGCTAAAAATCTGGGTGCTTCCGATGGCAGGATATTACTCAAGGTGGTGCTCCCCTCATTAAAGCCAACTCTCTTTGCCTTGACTATTATGACGTTTTTAACTGGTATCTGCGCCTTATCTGCACCTTTAATGATCGGGGGAAGCAAGTTCCAGACCATTAATCCTATGATCGTAAGCTTTGCCCAGTCCCCGGGTTCCAGAGATTTAGCCGCGGTTTTGGCTATGCTTCTGGGGCTTATCACCATTGTACTGCTGGTCATCATGAATCGGATGGAGAAAAAGGGGAATTATATCTCGGTTTCAAAGACAAAGGCAAAGATGATAAAACAAAAGCTGCGCAATCCTTTGGCAAACATAGTGGTCCATGGTCTGGCATGGATTATGTTTGTGATCTACATGCTGCCCATCTGCTTTGTAATCCTGTTTTCCTTCTGTGATGCCCTGGCAATTAAAACCTCCACGTTTTCCTTTCATGCCCTCACCTTTAAGAATTATGTGGCCCTCTTTACCAAGCAGGATGCCTTTAAGCCTTACCTGGTCAGCATTATCTATTCCGTGGCTGCAGCCCTGATCGCCTGCATGATCAGTGTAATTGTGAGCCGGTTTGTACGGCAGGGAACCAGAAAATCAGATGGGATATTCGAATACGGACTTTTGATCCCCTGGATGCTGCCCACCACCTTTATGGCCCTGGGGTTGATGTTTACTTATGACAAGCCCAGGCTTTTGGCAGGGAATCAGGTGCTCATCGGAAGTGTCTGGATTATGCTCATCGCCTATATTGTGGTGAAGCTTCCCTTTTCCTTACGCATGATCCGGGCAGCCTTTTTCGGCGTGGAGGACAGCTTGGAGGAAGCGGCTAAGACCATGGGGGCTTCCACTTTCTATACCATGGTAAAGGTCATTCTGCCGGTTATCATGCCCACCGTGGTGTCTGTAATGGCAATGAATTTTAACAGCCTGCTTTCAGATTATGACTTATCTGTCTTTCTTTATTCGCCCAAATATCAGCCTTTAGGTGTTATAATAAAGGCAGCCAGCGACGAGGGCGTCAATGAAAATGCCCAAGCTATGGCCCTGGTTTATTCGGTGGTGCTTATGATTCTATGCAGTCTTGCCCTTTATTTAACTCAGGGAAACGGCGCGGCCAAAATAAAAAATAAGCTCAGTAGAACAGCGGGCTGATTGATAAAAAAGAGGAGGACAGACCTATGAAGCGAATGACTAGCCCTGACCGTATGAAATTTGTGAATGAAAAGAACATTTTAAGGTTAATTCACGAAAATCCCGGAATCTGCCGGAAGGAGATTGCAGAGAGGGTGAACGTATCATCCCAGACAGTGACCAATCTGGTGACAGGTCTTATAGAACGGAAGGTTTTACTGGAATACCATCCGGCTCTGGGCATCAAAGGCCGCAATCCAGTGGCTTTGAAAATCAATTATTCCGGCTTTTATATCCTGTCATGCGACATTAATATTGAAACAGTCTCCGTATACTTACATTCCCTGGACCAGTCCGTTCTGGCCCAGGTCCAAAGGCCTGTGAATCAGAAAATGGATGTGCTTCTGGCGCTTAAGGACATCTTGGGGGAGGTGCTTTTGGCAGGAGGGAAAAATCTTCCCATAAAAGCCTGTGTCATCAGCGTGACCGGTGTTATTAATGAGGACAGGGGCATTGTCATAGAGGCTGGAAAGCTTAACTGGTACAATTTGGAGTTGGTAAAGGAACTGGAATATTTAGGTTTTCCCGTACTTTTGAGAAATGACGTAAATATGATTTCCTGTTATGAAAAATCCAGGTATCAGGCTGATGAAAATTTTATGGTTGCAAAGTTGGATGTAGGAATCGGCTCCTCCTTTGTTCTGGGCGGACGTGTGTTGAGAAGCACAAACAACGCAGCAGGAGAGCTGGGCCATGTGACGGTCTTTTCTTCGGGAGAGGAGCGGCCCTGTGTCTGCGGGAAGTCCGACTGTCTCACCAAATTCATTTCCCAGGAGGCTCTGGAATTTGAGTACGGAAAGCCCTATGGGGAACTGGTGGAGGCCGTGAACCGGAAGGAACCGGAAGCCATCCGGCTGATTGAGCGCATGTGCGGCTATCTGGCCCCTATTCTGGCTAATGCCATCATCCTGCTGGACTTAGACACTATCGTGCTGTGCGGTTGCAGCGTGGACTGTTTTAAATCAGTGCTCTATCCCTGCCTGGATAAAAGTGTCAGAAAGCTTTTGAGCTATTGGGTTTCCTTTAAACGCCTGGAAATTCATTCCAATATTAAAATGACAGAGATAGGGACCCAATTTTTACTGGATTATTACTTTAACAATGAAGATGTTCTGCTTTTTGAATAGGAAGACAATGGATAATTATTTGAGTTTAACGGACAAAGACTGGCAATATGGGAGTTACTTCAGAAAGGACTTTCTGGGGGATACCCTGTATACCTGCTGTTTTTATAAAGAAATCAGCTTTATTCAGGATGGCTCCTCCATTCTCATCCAGGATGGCTTTGGGGAAGAAATGCTCCGGTCAGGAATGATTACACAGGCCGAAAAGGAAGCGTATGAGAACCGGGTCAGGGATTTTTTTGAGAAAATAGAATGTTATGATGAATGGAGCCTTGAACAGATTTATGAAAGGGTGCATCGGATCAGAAAGCATTCCATGGGAGCCGGGGCAATGGAATCGTTCCAGAAAACCCGGGCTCTCAAAAGAATGCGCCCGGGGACCCGGACAGGCATCGATCAGAGCTGGGAGAAGAATAAGCTTTTGGCAGAAAAAAAGGCCTTCCTGTTTATTCTGGGAGCGCCTGAATATTATGGATGCATGGAAAAGGACATGGAAACAGCTCTGGCACTGGGGAAACAGCTTTACGCGGTCACAGGCGGGACTCCAGGAGACAGCCTTATGACGAAACAGGCGTTAAAAGAGATTCTAAGGGATAAGTTTCCCGTGACGTTTCTGGAAACGGGACTGGGATGGAACCTGTCCCAAATTCCCAGTGAAAGGGAGCTTCAAGGATGCATTGACCAGGACCTTGCCTGTTTGTTTTTTTATGGAGAGGATGGATTTTTCCAGTGTAAGGACCTGAAGGTTCCGGCGCTGGTCCAGGCGGTTCCAGCCAGCTTCTGTGCCAGGGCCTTGGCTGGTGAATTTGAGGAGGGGAGGTTCTGCACCATTTATGTGCCCCCTCATTTTAATATTTATCCCTATGTCCGCTTAAGGGAGAGAAGCCGAATCACCTTCAAGCAGTTAGATTACCTATCCAGCGCCTATGGGCCGGAGATTTACCGGAAGAGCCTGAAGGAATTATACCAGTCTTATCCCCAGGTGTTTTTAAATATTTATGGGGAAAGCGGAGGGCGTCTTGAGGACAGCCCGGAGTTTCCTATTAAAGTAAATGGAGAGATAAGGGGAAAGGATTATTATGGTTCCTTCTGCTCCTTAAAGGAAGACTCCATTCGAAAGTTTTTTAACACCATATCCGGAATTTCTTATGTGTCCGCTTACATGGATGGAGAAACCATGGAGGAACGGGAAATTCAATGGGAGGGTAAGGGGAGCCCGGAAGGCATTCTGGTCCAGGGGGTGATTGTGGAAAAAGCCGCCCTTTCCAGGGTGATTCTGTCAGAACATGCTGCAAAGTCTCCCAGAACGGTTATGAGAGAGGCAAAGCAGAGAGGGGCCTTTCAGATTGTTTCTAACTTTCTGTTTTTTCTGACGCCCAAGCTGGCAGCGTTTTATAATCAGCTCAGGATTAAACGGCCAAGAGAACAGATTTGGTTTGACAGCCTTCATATTGATTATATGCTGGACCGAACTGGCGAAAGGACCATGGAAACCTTTCCCCTGTACCGGAAAGCCTGTATTGCCATGAGAAAAGACGGGACTTTTTCCTTTTTTCAATTCCGTTTAGGCGGCGGAACCATAACTATGGGAGGGGTGAGTCTTAGGTGGACGCGGGAAGGGGTGGACCCGGAGGAAGGCCAAAACCCGCAGTACGGTCCCAAAGAGAAGGAAACCATAAACACACAGAAGAAAGAGACTGTATGGGTATTCACCCCATTGCGTTCCGCAAAGCATGAGAAAGCAGATTCGGAAAATTATTATGAGCTGGTGGGGAAAGGCAGGTTTAATTTGGTCATCATCCATAAATACCTGGTCTGCGCCAGAAAAGGAGAGGTCATGCTTCCCGGCATCGGGGTGGTTTTGTCGGTTCCGGAGGAAATGGGAGATGAGCTTTTAAGACACTGGAAATTAAATGACCTGGGGGATGGATATTATGAGTGCGGGAATCTGCCCTTTTCCCTTTGTTTAGATCCACCGGATGGAATCAGTCAGGATGCCTGGGATCAGGTTTTGTGGGCTTATGGAGGGGGAATGTCCCTGATTAAGGCCGGGGAAGGTGTTTTTGAAACAGAAACTTCAGAATCCTTAAGGGCAGAGGGCTGGTTAAGCCCCTTGTCCATACAGACTCAGGAAAGCCCCATCCATCAGTTGGAAAAGCATCCCAGGACCGCAGTGGGCGTGACAGAAAGAGGCAGATTTTTTGTCATGGTATTTTCCGGCAGAAGCAGTCTGTCAGCAGGAGCTGATTACAGGGAAATGAGTCGCATTGCCAGGCATTTGATTCCTGACGTGGTGGAAATGATGAACGTGGATGGAGGGGGATCCTCTGTTCTGGGAGCTGTATTTGACGGAAATTTTATGGAATTGAGCTATCCGGCAACATCCTACAGCAGTTGTGCTGGGATGGTGCGCCAGATTAATACGATGTTAGTTTTAAGCCAATGAGAAGGAACGCTTATGTACTGCAAGATGCGCAGAGAATGGAGGGAAAATGATAAAATTTGGGACCGGGGGCTGGAGAGCCATTATAGGGGATGATTTTACAAAAGAGAATATACGTATCCTGGCAAAGGCTATGGCGGATAAGATGAAGGCCGAAGGGGTGGACAAAGAAGGGATTGTCATTGGATATGACAGGCGGTTTCTGTCAAAGGAAGCCGTGATTTGGACCTGTGAGGTGCTGGCTTCCCAGAATATACCATGCTGGTTTGTGAACCGCTCTGTTCCAACTCCGTTAATTATGTATTATGTGATGAAGCATGAGTTTCATTATGGCATGATGGTGACAGCCAGCCACAATCCTGCTCTTTATAACGGAATCAAGGTATTCACCTACGGAGGCAGGGATGCGGATGAGAGTCAGACAAGGGATATTGAACAATATATTGAAAGAGTGAAGTCCCCCAGTGTGGAAAGCCTCCGGTATGAGGAAGCAAAAGCCAATGGTCTGGTAAAGGAAATCTATCCCATGAACGAGTATATTGATGACATCATAAATAAGATTGATATGGAATCCATTAAAAAAAGTCATTTAAAGGTAGCCTTAGACCCCATGTATGGAGTAAGCAAAACGGCTTTAAGCACCATCCTGATTTCCGGGCGCTGTGATTTGGATGTAATCCATCAGGAACACGATACTTTGTTTGGAGGAAAGCTTCCGGCTCCCACGGCTGACACCTTAAAAGTTCTGCAAAACCATGTGATGGAATGGAATTATGATTTGGGTATCGCAACCGACGGGGATGCGGACCGTTTAGGCGTTATTGACGACAAAGGACATTTCCTTCACCCCAATGATATTCTTGTCCTTTTATACTATTATCTGGTAAAATATAAGGGCTGGCATGGTCCTGTGGTGAGAAATCTGTCTACCACCCATAGGCTGGACAAGGTGGCCGGTAAATTCGGTGAAACTTGTTATGAGGTGCCGGTTGGTTTTAAATACATTTCCGCTAAAATGACAGAGACAAAAGCCATTTTGGGAGGGGAATCCTCCGGCGGTTTGACTGTGGCTGGCCATATCAATGGAAAAGATGGGATTTACGCCGCCTCTCTTCTGGTGGAAATGGTGGCTGTAACCGGAAAGTCTTTATCCCTGCTTATAAAGGATGTGGAAGAGGAATGCGGAAAAATGCACATGGAGGAACGGTCCTATGAGTTTAGCCAGGAAGAAAAGGATCGTCTCACAGATGTGCTTTTTGAACAAAAGAAGCTTCCTGATTTATCAGGCTATGGCGTGGACCGGATTTCCTATTTAGATGGGTGTAAGGTATATTTTGATAATGAAGGCTGGGTCAGCGCCAGATTTTCCGGTACAGAGCCTCTGCTCAGGATTTTCTGTGAGATGCCGGATAAACAGCAGGCCAGGGATTTGTGCGGCTTGTTTGAGAAATATTTAGAGTTATAGAAACGAGATAAAAAGCCAAAGTCAGTATGAGAGCAAGTTCTTTTTTTAATGAAATTTCCGATCTCACCAGATTTTGTTCTGAGATTTCCCGATTGAAAAAATTATACGGCATCATAAAGCCATCTGTTTTAAAAATGTATCCGCCCGGATTATTGTCATTGATAAACCGGACGGGTTTTTTTGCGTGCGGCCAGATTTTGAAAGATGACTTAAATGATCTGTTTTTTTCTGAAAGGCATCATATTCCGGCAATGGAAAGTCCATAACCGGTGTAAGCCTGAAAAAATTTGATAACAAAAGGTGTAACAAAAATAATAATGGAAATATTTCAAGATGTAACCAGTTTGTAATTGTATTTTCATATTATATGTAAAGAACTATAAACAGAAGAGAAAAAGTCTGAAACAATAAATTACAACAGGTGAAAAGGTGAAATTGATCATGGTAGAAAGCCAGTGCTGTCACGTTTAAGCGGTTTCCCGGAAGGATTGTTAGTTTTGTATGATTCCTTAGGCGCGTGAAGGTAATTAGGAAGGAAAAGGAGGAAAAGAAGCAGCGTTTGCAGTATAAGCCAAAGATTACCATGGGTTTACCCTTAAGTTAATTGGTATTATTTAGATAGCTTAGGCTGGAAGGAGAGTTGTATGAAGAAATTAAAAAGAAGGTTCAGACAGAGCCTGGCAGGTTTCCTTGCATTTTGTCTGACTATGACATCATTTCATATGGTGTCATGGGCAGATGTGGGGAAGGCATTTGAAAATGAGAATGCCACTTTTTTGATAAGTGGAAACGAATTGCGGGATTCTGCACAGGCTGCAATCGATTCAGGGGAAATATTCCATGTGGAGGACTTAGGCCTTGGGGATGAGGATTTATCCCTAAAAAAAGAATATGAGAAATTATTTGGAAGAGGGCTGGTGTATGAATTTATGCCCAGCTATGACATGGATGAAGAGGCCGGTGCCTATGGGGCAGAGCTGAGGATGTTCGTCCGTGTACCTAATCATGGTGGATCTCTTCTCACAGGCAATGAAGAAATCATCTTCCTGTATGTAAACGAATCTGAAAGCAGGATTACTTTCCGGTGTGATATTGACGGTTACCTGACTCAGAAGGTCAGCGTAAAAGCTTTTTCTGAAAACGCCTCGGCCATTTCCGGAACCCCCGGAGCCGGTGTAAAGCCAGATGTGGCAGAACCTGGTGGGAGCGGTGCGAATCAGGAGGAGGCAACAACTCCTGGTGATCCGTCAGGCAGCGGGACAGAGGAAAACCCCAGTGCCCCGTCAGGCAGCGGGACAGAGGAAAACCCCAGTGCCCCGTCAGGCAGCGGGACAGAGGCAAATCCCAGTGACCCATCAGGCAGCGGGACAGAGGGAAACCCCAGTTCCCCGTCAGGCAGCGGGACAGAGGCAAATCCCAGTGCCCCATCAGGCAGCGGGACGGAGGGAAACCCCAGTGACTCATCAGGCGGTGGGACAGAAGTAACCCCCAGTGGCCCGGCAGACAGTGGGACAGAGATAAAACCAGGCGACCCATCAGGCGGCGGGACAGAGATAAATTCCGGTGAGTCTCCATCTGGTGATGATAAAGAAGCAGAGGCTGGAAATCCTGATAGTGTTTCTGAAGATGACGGAGCAGCGGTTGGCAGCAGTCAGGATAAAGGAAACAGTGACAGTCAGTCAAGGCATGAAGACAAGTCCGTTGAAGGCCAGGAGCCTGCAGATGTCCAGGTCTCTGTTTCAAGGCATGTGCTTCCAGTTCTCACAGATTCTTTCTATGCTGTATCCACAGCCTCAGAAGCGGATGAAGCGCCCATTGGCGGAACCACCGGAGGAAAGTCTTACGGTGCGGTGCTGCTGGACGAATCCTGTTATGCAAGGGCATATACTGCTACTTTAAACCAGCTTCACGTTGACGTATCGGCAGAAGGCTATCAAGTGACTTACACAGTAGAACCGGCTGGAACGGCATATGCAGAAGGCCCTGAAATGATAGGTGAAAACCAGGCTCTTTCATTTACCGTGACGCCGCAGATTGGTTATGAGGTCAGTGCTGTTACAGTGAATGGAGAGACATTAGAAGCTGAGGAAGCAGAAGGTTCCGATGCATCAGCTCCTGGAACGGGGCACTATACCATAACTGAGGTGACGGGGGAACAGGAGGTTGTGATCACTACGGCTGCCACCGGAGAGCATCCGGAGTTTAGGTTTGAAAAAACGATGAACGGAGTTACGGTCAGCCTTTACGCGGAACAGGGAATTCTTCCGGCAGGAACAGAAGCAAGGATTACAGAAGTAACTGATAAGGTAAAGGATGCTGTCCGGGAAAAATCTGCAAATGTGACAGGAGAAGAGAGCACAGTCAACGATGTGCTGGCATATGACATTAAGCTGTATTATAACGGCGAAGAGCTGGATAATAGCTGGAGCGATCATGGATATGTTGACGTGACCTTTGCAGGCGCACCGATTAAAGAGAAGAGCCAGGCCGCAGACAGCATTGATATTCTGCACTTGAATATGGACGTGGATGTGGCAGCAGAGACGGTAGACAGGGTTTCTGCAGAAGAGGTGACGGCTTTAGAGGCCGTAGCTGCTCCGGTTATGGTTGACAGTGAAAATGCGGTTGATGAGGTTTCCTTTGAGGCGGAGCATTTTTCAACCTACACCATTCGGTTTGTCAGTATTTTATCATGGGCGGATTTAAGAATCCATTTGATGGATATGGGTACTGGTAAAGAAATTGATTATTCAAATGGAATGATTACAGAATCAGTTTTACCTGGAATTCCATATAGTGTTTCGTATTATGCTGGTGTGGTACTTGACAGACTAAATCTAAGTAAAGAGTATACTTTTGTAAAAGCTACTTTGAAAAATGATGACAAAGATCCCTCGTTTCAATCTTTTTATTTCCTATTGGGAACTCTGTATAATTATGATACCTGGGAAAGCATCAATGGCCATGTATATTTTTGGTTTAATTCCAAGAAGTCCACGCTGACTTATGATGCAAATACAGGGCAGCTTCCTGTTCCTGCTTCCAAACAATATGAAAAGGGAAAACCCGTAAATGTTGAATTTACTTCTCTGCCGGCAAAACCGGGATATGTATTCCTCGGATGGGATGAAAACAAAAACGCTGTGTCACCAACGTATACGGAAAGCGGTACCAGATCATTTGTCATGCCTGAGAAAAATGTAACTTTGTATGCAATCTGGGGACCGGCAAGTTCCACGGCATTTCATGTAAATTACTGGCTGCAGAAATCAGATACAGTGGGGGATAAGGCTGGAGATTTTAAGCTGGCGGACGGATCTCCGGAGACAGAATATGCGGCTACTGAAAGTAAAATATATGATAGCGCTTATGCAAAAATCATTAAAGGATATTTGTATCTTGAAGGGCTTATTGACAGTAAGACCGAAGGAACAGTAAATGGGGACGGCACTACCGTATTAGATCTTTATTATCTTGAGAAATTTAATATAGAGGTGACTGGGGATTCCATAAGCAGAGCCTACGATGGCACTCCATTGACCGGTGGGTATCAGTTGACCGGCGGAAATCTTCGTGACGGTGACCGGCTGGAGGTGGTTTTAAGCGGTTCCATTACAGAGGCGGGGCAGGTAACAAACCATATTGAAAGCATTGGGGTCAAGGATGCTGGTGGAACGGTTGTTACTGATAAGTATGATATCAAATCCAATGATGGAATTCTCACGGTAACCAAAGCTCCGGTGACAGTGACGGCTGAAGATAAGGCGAAGAAATACGGAGAGGACGTACCGGCTCTGACGTATACGGCAGAAGGACTTAAAAACGGAGAAACCCTTGAAGGGCTTAATGTTAAGATAGAGCCTTATACGGGAGCAACCAAGGCCAGTCCTGTTGGGGATTATGTGATCACCTTCAGAAATCAGGCAACGGAAACAAAGAACTATGAGATCAGCTATAAGGATGGAACTCTGAATATAGGAAAGTACCCGGAAACCATTGTGGTTAAGGCGCTGGATGGGTCTAAAATATACGACGGAACAGAACTGACCAATGCAGGGTACCGAATGACAGGAAGCCTTGTAGATGGAGACTATATTGACCATGTGGTCATGACTGCGGATTCCAGGATAAAGGACGCAGGCACGCAGAGCAACAGAATAGACTCCGTTGTTATCAGGAATGGAGCCGGCCAGGATGTAACAGCCAGCTATTCAGGACTGACAACGGCAGAAGGGACCTTGACCGTAAGCAAGGCTCCGGTGACAGTGACGGCTGAAAATAAGACCAAAAAATACGGAGAGAACGTACCGGCTCTGACGTATAAAGCGGAAGGCCTTAAAAATGGAGAAACCCTTTCAGGGCTTAATGTGAAGGCAGAGCTTTATACAGAAGCAACCAAGACCAGCCCTGTGGGAAATTATGCAATCATGTTCAGGAATCCGGTAAAGGAAACAAAGAACTATGAGATCAGCTATAAAGATGGAACCCTGAATGTAGGCGTTTTCACAGGAGCCGTTGAAATCAGGGCATTAAGTGCAGTTAAGGTCTACGACGGAAAGGAATTGACGAAATCCGCGTACAGTGTGAGAGGAAGCCTTGCCAGCGGAGATTATATTGATAAGGTGGTTATGACAGAGGATTCCAGAATAACGGATGCAGGCCTGCAGAAAAACAGTATTAAGTATGTTGTCATTAAGAATGCAGCCGGAGCGGAGGTAACTGCCAACTATGGGAACTTAAAACTGGCTGATGGCCAGTTGATCGTAACAAAGGCCGTTGCATTTGTAATAGCAAAGTCAACGTATAAGGTATATGGAGAATCCAACCCCAGGCTGGAATACGAAAACACAGGTTTTGTAAACGGAGAGACACCCTCAGGCCTTGGGATAGAACCAAAGCTGGAAACCAATGCTGATGAAAAGAGTCCGGCAGGCGTTTATCCCATTACCTTTGATGCTCCTGTAATAAGTACGGCCAACTATTTAATTACCTATGTTCCAGGAATATTGGTTGTAAAGCGGAATGCAGCGGATATCGTGATTACGGCCAAGAACGGGATCAAGGCATATGATGGAACAGCACTGACAGAGGGAGGATACGAAGTAAGCGGCCAGCTTGCATCAGGGGATTATGTTTCCAGCGTAGAGATGACCAGGGAATCTTCTATAACAGATGTGGGAACACAAAGAAACCAGATCAAGTCTGTGGTGATTAAAAATGCGGCAGGGGAAAACGTGACGAAAAACTACAGCAGTTTAAAGACTGCAGAAGGAACCCTTACGGTCAGTCAGGCACAGGTGATGGTGAAGGCTGCAGATAAGGCGAAAAACTATGGTGAGGAAATACCTGCTTTAACCTATACAGTGGAAGGTCTTAAAAATGGAGAAACCCTTGAAGGGCTTCATGTAACCGTAGAGCTTTATACGGAAGCGACAAAGGCCAGCCCAGCCGGAGATTATGAGATTTCTTTCAGGAATAAGGTGGAAGAAACAAAGAATTATAAGATCACCTATGAAGACGGAAACTTAAGTGTGGGAAAGAATGAAGGAACCCTTGTAATCACGGCGTTAGATGCAGAAAAGGCATACGACGGAACAGAACTGACCAGGTCAGAGTATACCGTGACAGGAAGCCTTGAAGACGGAGACTATATTGATAAGGTCGTCATGACAACAGATTCCAGGATAACTGATGCTGGCACACAGAAAAATAAGATAGACTATGTTGTCATCAGAAATGGAGCCGGCCAGGATGTAACAGAAAGCTATGCAGGACTGATCATAGCAGAAGGGACCCTGACGGTTAATAAAGCCCAGATTACGGTGACGGCGGCAGATAAGACAAAAAGGTATGGAGAGGAAGTACCGGCACTGGAGTATACGGTAAAAGGTCTTGAAAACGGAGAAACTCTTGAAGGGCTGGGCGTAAAGGTCATATTATCTACAGAAGCGGCAAAGACCAGTCCCGCCGGTGCTTACAATATTATCTTCAAGGATCCGGAAAAGGAAACCAAGAATTACAGGATCGGCTATGAAGATGGAATCCTGGTGGTGGAAAAGAACGGGGAAGCCCTTGTAATCACGGCATTGGATGCAGAAAAAGTCTACGACGGAAAGGAACTGGCCAGGGCAGAATACAGCATGGAGGGAAGTCTTAAAGCGGGAGACCATATGGATAAGGTGGCCATGACAGAGGATTCCAGGATAACCAATGCAGGAACACAGAAGAACAGAATTGCCTACGTTGTCATTAAAAATGCAGCCGGGGTTGATGTGACGGACAGCTATTCAGGACTGGTAACAGCCCATGGGACCCTGACCGTCCACAAGGCAGATATAACAGTAACTGCGGCCAATAGGTCAAAGACCCAGGGAAGCTCTAATCCGGAATTAACTTACAGTATTCAGGGCCTTATAAATGGAGAGACCCTGGAAGGACTGGGGCTTAAGCTGCAACTGACCACGGAAGCTACTGGAAGCAGCGGGGCAGGCAATTACGCCATTCGGTTTGTTGATCCGGTTTCAGCTATAGCAAATTATAATATTTCTTATGGGGAAGGAGTGTTAACGGTAGAAAGAAGAAGCTCAGGGGGAAGCTCAGGAGGCAGTTTTGGAGGAGGCAGCGGTTTAACACCCAATTCCAGCCGGCCATATGCATCAGGAGGCCCTGGAGACAATGCCGTTATGGTTGAACCGGAACCTGTTCCGCTAGCTGTTTTACCGGGAGATGGGAATGGGGCAGACAGTATCCTTCTCATCGATGACGGCAGCAGACCGCTGGCAGGTCTTCCAAAGACTGGCGACAGATCACCCATTCAGGGATTTGCAGCAATTATATCAGGAATTTTGCTAGCTGCTTACGCAGCCGTCAGCCGCATGAGAAAAGAAGAAGAGAGATGATTTAGAAGTAGGGTAAGTAAACCATAACAAGGGGAGAGGAGGGGGCTGTAAAATGGCTGGTTTAAAGCCGTTGAGCGGCACCTTTCTCCGTATAAGTTAAATCAGTGCTGAAATCCTGGATTGTGGGTCTCAGCACTGATTTTTCATGCACTTTAATAAGGAATATATCTTTGGCTTTATTTTATATGAAAATTAAATGGTGCAAAATAGGAAGACATGCAGAAAAATTTCGTATATATTAGGAATATAAGAAGGAGGTAAATCTTATGAAACATACGGCATTTATTAAAACCACGCTGGGGATGATCGGAATATCTGAAACGGCTGGGTTTATTACGGAATTATTTTTTGCAAAAGATGTCTGTGAAATCTCCGGCAGGCAGAAAACGCCTTTGCTGGAGAAAGCAGAAAAGCAGATTAAGGAGTATCTGGACGGGACAAGCAGGGCATTTGACCTGCCCCTGGCTGCCATTGGAACGGAATTTCAAAGAGCCGTATGGGAAGCCCTGGGCAGAATTCCATATGGAGAAACACGAAGCTATAAGCAGGTTGGGGAAATGATCGGCCGGCCGGATGCTTCCCGTGCTGTGGGAATGGCAAATAACAAAAATCCGATTCTGATCCTGACGCCGTGTCATCGGGTAGTCGGCTCAGACGGTAAGCTGACAGGCTATGCGGCTGGCTTGGAAGTCAAGGAACAATTATTGGAGCTGGAGCGGAAACATGCCGGCCGTTGAAATGAAATTCTTTGACTACGGCAAAAAGGAAGTGGAATATCTCGCCTCAGCAGATCCTATACTTGGCGCCGCGATGACACGGCTGGGATGGGTAGAGCGCCAGGTAATTCCTGACCCGTTTGCGGCTCTGGTCTATGCTGTCATAGGCCAGTTGGTATCTGCAACTTCAGCAAACACTGTATGGAGCCGTATGCAGGAACGTTTGGGCGATATCACTCCGGAAAACCTGTGGGCTGTTTCAGCCGATGACATCCAGCGCTGCGGTATGATCATGAAAAAGGCTGTTGCCATCTCTGAACTGTCAAAAGACATTTTACAGGGAAAGGTATGCCTGGACGATTTGCGGGAGCTGCCGGACCAGGAGGTCGTCCCCCGCCTGACGGCTATAAAAGGAGTGGGGCTTTGGACCGCGGAAATGCTGCTCATCAACTGCCTGGAACGCCCCGATGTGGTCAGTTGGGGCGACATGGCCATTCGCCGGGGAATGGAAAAATTATATGGATTTCCCAAACTGGCAAAGAGCGAATTTGAAGTATGCAAAGACCGGTACTCGCCCTATGGCTCGGTGGCTTCCATTTATTTATGGAGACTTTCAGAAAACAAAAACAAAGGAAGAGAAAAGGATCATGTTGAAAAGACTGCCGCCCATTGAAACAATATATGAGGTTTCCCGGGAGGGCGGGGATCATTGCGTGACGGTTGGGGAAAATATAAAGCAGCAATTAATAGCGCTTTCAGAAGAAGACTACCGCGTGTTCTCCTCCGGCCTGTTCCCCAATACGGATCATGTGTTAGGTGTCCGCCTTCCCATACTGCGTAAAATAGCAAAACGGCTGGCACAGTCAGATTGGAAGGAATATCTGCAAACAGCAGGGGAGGATTCCTTTGAGGAAATCATGCTGCAAGGCATGGTGATCGGCTGTGTAACGTGTCCGGTTGAAGAGCGGCTCCTCTATATCAAGGAGTTTGTCCCGAAAGTCCACAACTGGTCGGTATGCGACAGCTTTTGTGCAGGACTTAAATTTACCAGGAACCATTCGGACCGGGTATGGGATTTTCTCAAGCCCTACTTTCAATCAGAACGGGTATTTGACATCCGGTTTGCGGTTGTGATGCTGATTTTCTATTACATTCAGGAAACAACGGTCAGTGAAGTGCTGAATATTCTGGACGCCTTACAGCACCAGGGCTATTATGCAAAGATGGCAGTGGCGTGGGCAGTATCCGCCTGCTATGTTCAGTATCCGGAGCGAACCATGGTTTATCTGAAGAATAACTGTTTGGATGATTTCACTTACAACAAGGCATTGCAGAAGATTACGGAATCCTTAAAAGTGGACAAAGAGACAAAAAATCAAATCCGGGCAATGAAACGGAAGCCATGAAAAATTGCGCAGAAAAAATGAAAGGAAGTATTTCAATATGCTGACAGAAGAGGAGAAATGGAAGGCCGCTCTGGCATGTGATGAGGCTTATGACGGCAGATTCTGCTATGGAGTAAAAACAACAGGTATTTTCTGCCGTCCTTCCTGCAAATCCAAAAGTCCTAAACGGGAAAATATTGAGTTCTTTGATACGGCGGAGCAGGCCCGTGAAAGCGGGCTTCGCCCCTGTAAACGCTGCCGGCCTGATTTACTGGAATTTCAGCCTCAGAAAGAGAACGCGGAAAAAATTAAAGGGGTTTATGATCTTTATTTCGCTGATCATAGCCGCTTAATAGAAGAATTAAAAGGGCTTGGGCTCAGCAGAAACAGAATCCACCAGTTATTTCAGAATCAATATGAAAAGACTCCGGTGGAATATTTAAACGGTTTGCGTGTAGACAGGGCAAAGGAACTCCTGGCCAATACGCCGGATAATATCTTGCCCATTGCCTTACAAAGCGGTTTTGAGAGCCTTTCGGCTTTTTACACCCAGTTCAGGCGGGTAACTGGCGTTTCTCCCAATGAATACAGGGAGGGTTTTACTGGGAAGGATGCTAATAAATGACTGCCTGGGGGTATCTTGGGACGCCTAAAATGTATATGCATGAAGGTGGCACTGACTCATGTGGATTTTGTAATGTCAGATAAAAAAACCATAAAATTTGATTATAAACAGTATAATCTTGTGGAAAGGCCGGAACGGTTTGCGCTGATTTCCTCCTCTCTGTCAGGTATCCCTTTTGAAGGGCTTGATTCTTATGAAAATGGCAAAGGCAGTATGAAGGGGATGCTTGCAAAGGTCATTCCCTTATTTGATCAACGGGGGGAAGTATGGATAGAGCTTGCATTGTAACCTGGCTGGCGGAATATTTAATGGTACCAAGCGCTGCATTGCAGGAGTTTGTAAAATGGGAGCCAATGGACGAAGCCAATGTGAGAGCAAGTATCACCTGGGAAGGTATAAACGCAGAGGGCATTTTTACTTTTGCTGAAACCGGGGAACTGCTCTCTTTCCGTACCAGTGACAGAGCGCTGTAAATATGGACGGCAGCGAAACAGAAGCGGATTGGTCGGCTTATTTTCGTGAATATTATTCCATAAACGGAATATTGCAGCCCAAAATCATTCAGTCTGCCTGGCACTATCAGAGTGGGGATTGTATTTACTTTAATCAAAATGGATCAGCGGTTTCCAGCCGGTATCAATAATCAGATAAAATTGATATAATTTTCATTTATCGTGTCAAAGAGATACGCAACTTTTTTCAAAATAATTGTAACGAATTCGATTCTCCGCAGTCTTATGTATGAAAGCGAGGTGAGAAGGTGGCGGACTTCGATGAAATATACAGTCTTTACTTTAAGGATGTCTATAAATATGTTCTGTCAATAAGCAGGGATGAAATGATCGCAGAAGAGATAACACAAGAAACATTTTTTAAGGCATTAAGAAATATCCATAAATTTGATGGCAAGTGCAAGCTCTATGTCTGGTTATGTCAAATTGCAAAAAATACATTTTACACATACAAAAAGAAAGAAACGTATCATGAGGACCTGACTGAGGCTGAAGATATTCTGGCAGATGTAAATATTGAGCAGCGGCTGTTGACAAAAGAATCTGTATTTAACATTCATAAAGTACTTCATGGCTTAGACGAACCCTATAAGGAGGTTTTTATGCTGCGGGTATTTGGAGATTTATCCTTTTCACAGATAGGGAGCTTATTTGAAAAGACAGAAAGTTGGGCGAGAGTCACTTACTACCGGGCAAAAATGAAATTAAAGGAGAGAATAGAATGCGTATAACCTGTGAAATAATAAAGGACTTGCTCCCGTTGTATCATGACAATGTATGCAGTGAGGACAGCCGTAAATTAATTGAAGAGCATTTATCGACCTGTGAAAAGTGCCGTGACGAATTGGAACAGATTGACATGGAAATAAAAACAATCAAAAATACGGAGGATGTTAAAATTATGCATAATATTGCAAAAAGGTGGAAGCAGGATAAATTGTCGGCTTTTTTTACAGGCACATTACTTTTTTCTATTATTGCCAGTGTTGGCTGCTTGGTGGCATATAATATGATTGGCAGTTATGTGACTGCAGAAGGATTTCTGGTAGAGCCGTTTGCTTTGATTCCACTTTCCTATTTGTTTGGATTGGCCGCACTATTGTCAGGTCTTGTTTTGGGGACTATGGCTATAAAGAGGCGCGTACAAAAGGAAAAATAATTGTTGGGGAGATTATGAGGCCCTTCTTATGGGGAAGTGGTCATGATTACACAAATAAATGCTCTTAAATCGAGAAAGCCTCCATAGTATATGGTACAAACCTGCCGGAATAAGATTTTTCAGGAGGTGTATGAGATGGATTTGTTAAATCAGGCAGCCTATGAGGAAAAAAGCTTCATTACAAAGGCAGAACATATCCCTGCAGGGGGAAAAAATGTAACAAGGATGATTTCGGAATTGCTGAAAATATGGCGTGAGGCAGGAGCGTTTCCATTATGAACGCGCCAAGGAGCGGCGGTCTGCCAGCCTGCTACAGGGCGGCGCTCTACATGCGGCTGTCAAAGGATGACGATGGCCCAGGGGAAAGTTCCAGCATCAGCACTCAGCGCAAAATGCTTTGCTCCTATGCCATGGAAAATGGCTTTGACATATACAGGGAGTATGTGGATGATGGATACAGCGGAACAAATTTTGACCGCCCGGCCTGGAAGCGGCTGTTAAAGGACATAGAAGCAAAACAGGTGAACCTGGTGATCACCAAGGATTTGTCCCGCCTTGGCCGGGATTATATCATGACAGGACAGCTTACGGAAATCTATTTCCCTTCCAGGGGAATCCGTTACATAGCGGTCAATGACGGGTATGATTCCGACAGTCCCTGGAGCGATATCGCCCCTTTTAAAAACATTATAAATGAAATGTACGCCAGGGATACTTCAAAAAAGATCCGCAGCGCCTTTCAGACGAAAATAAAAGAGGGGGCATTTATTGGGAATTTTGCGCCCTATGGCTATGAGAAGGACCCGGAGGATAAAAACCACCTTCTCGTTGATCCCGTGGCTGCTGTCATTGTCCGGGAGATCTTTCAATGGGCAGAGCAGGGAGAGGCCCCATCCCGGATTGCTGAGCTTCTAAATCAGAGAAATGTTCTGACTCCTGCCATGTACCGCTGTGCCGGACGTCCCTATTTGAATCCGGACACTTACTCAAAAAGGAAAGAATGGACATCAGGCACGGTCTGCAAGCTGTTAAGCAATCCCGTATATTTAGGCCATATCGTCCAGGGAAAAACGGTGAAGGTTTCCTTTAAAAGCACCGTGACCCTTCGAAAACCCAGGAAAGAGTGGGTGGTGGTTGAGGATATGCATGAGCCGCTTATTTCCAGAGAGGTTTTTGAACGGGTAAGGAGACGGAGTGTTTCCCGTAAAACAGCGGCGGAAACAGATTTTACCAATATTTTTTCCGGGTTTGCCAGGTGCGGGGACTGCGGCAGGAACATGTCCTCCACAGGTGCAGGAGGGAAAAATAAGTCCCGCAAGCTGGTATGCGGAGGATATAAGCTGTACGGAAGAAGGGAGTGCACCAATCACTTTATGGATTACCAACTTCTTTATAAGGTGGTACTGGAGGAAATACGAAGTCTCCTTTCCTTTACAGAAGAGGAAACGGCAGAAATTGACGAAGCGCTTCGGAAACCATTGGTCCCGAGAGAAATGCCCGGTGAAAAAAAAGCGGTGGCCTCACTCAAAAGGAGAGAGAGTGAGCTTGAATCCATGATCGGAAAGTTCTATGAGGACCGGGTAAACGGAAGGATCGGGGAGGAGAGGTTTTATAAAATGCTGGACTCTTGTGAAAAGGAAGAAAAAGAAATCCGGGAAAGTCTGGCTCTGATCCAAAGATCCTGTCCTCCGGCACAGGAAGGAGAGCCTGCTGTTTCCGGTCTGCTTTCCCGGCTGTTGGAAGAAATAAGCCAGGAAAAGGGGCTTTCCTCTGATTTGCTGGGAAAATTCATAGACAGGATCGAGGTTTTCCAAAGCGGCGAAGGGGAAGAGGGGGAGAAAGGCAATAAATGCAATAAGTGCCAGACCATCCGGATCTATTACAGGGTGCTGGCTCCGGCAGAAGAAACAGATGGTTTGGCATAAATTTCCGCTATCATGTGCATGGGGTTTGGATGCAATGCGGCCGGAATCATCGGCTGCCGGATCATCGATTCCCCAAGAGAACGTCTGATCGCCATGATCACAAATAATTTTGTGCCATGCAA
Source organism: Lacrimispora brassicae (assembly GCF_054772055.1). Taxonomy (NCBI): domain Bacteria; kingdom Bacillati; phylum Bacillota; class Clostridia; order Lachnospirales; family Lachnospiraceae; genus Lacrimispora; species Lacrimispora brassicae. Next base: position 50,185 of record NZ_BRYH01000034.1, read on the forward strand.
CGGGCGTTTTCCTACCATGATCGCCATCATAACCATGTTTTTTGTAGGAGGAGCAACCGGTGTGTTTTCTTCTATATTATCGGCGGCGATCCTGTCATGCGTGATTGTTTTGGGAATTGTTATGACCCTCGTCATATCAAAGCTTTTGTCGGCCACCATATTAAAAGGGGTTCCCTCCTCTTTTACCCTGGAGCTGCCCCCCTACCGGAGGCCTCAGATCGGCAAGGTCATTGTGCGTTCCATATTTGACCGCACCTTATTTGTGTTGGGGCGTGCCATCGTAGTAGCGGCACCGGCAGGCCTGGTCATCTGGCTTCTGGCCAATATAACCGTGGCAGATGCGACCCTTCTGGCCCATTGTTCCGGTTTCCTGGATCCCTTTGCCAGGCTCATGGGCTTAGATGGAGTCATTCTTCTGGCCTTTATTCTGGGTTTTCCGGCCAATGAAATCGTGGTACCCATCATCATCATGGCCTATATGGCGGAAGGAAGTCTGTTGGAAATCAGTGATTTATCCGTCTTAAGGGAGCTTCTTGTGGCCAATGGCTGGACCTGGATCACTGCGGTCAGCACCATGCTGTTCTCTCTGATGCACTGGCCATGTTCCACCACCTGCCTTACCATCAGGAAAGAGACACAGAGCATGAAATGGACGGCTGTTTCCTGGCTTGTGCCCACTGTAACCGGGTTTGTGGTATGCTTTTTATTCACGGCCATTGCAAGGGCCTTCACCTGATGTTTAAAATACCCTTTCTTTGTCTACAATAGGGGTAGAATCCCAAATGGGAAAGGAGGGTGAAGCGTGTGAGCAGAATCTACCACGTTTACGCCCTGTCAGACCGGTTGAAAGCCAAAAGAATCGAAGGCGAGATTGCCAAGGTTGACGGGGTGAAAGATATCAGAATCTCGGAAGACTTAAAAGAAATGGATATTGAGGTTGATACGGGAAGAATATCTGCTGTTATGGAGCGGGTGGTAAACATCTGCAGCCGGATATGCTATGGATGTGAAGTGAAATATAAGTTTATTTAAACGGACACGAAAAAAGGCGGCCGACAAGGCTGCCCTTTTTTCATGTGCGATCATCAGTGAGCGCTTTTTGCATACTCACCTATTTTTTTGTCCATGTTGGAAATATGCTTTGTGAGCCAATCCACTACCATTTGGTTGGCGTTTAAAATCACCAGTAAGTTGCCTCCGGAAGATTTATATTCACTGCGTAGTTTATCCAGTTGTGCGATGAAAGCGGTATGAGCCTGTTTCTGTTCCCCATAGGCGGGATAGTGAATGCTCATCATATATTTTTCTTCGTCTGCAAAATGCTTCTTTGTGTAATCATCCAAAAAATCAAGAAGCTCTCCAACGTATTCCTTGGCCCGGTTGTTTTTTCCTGCCTCAAACAGCTTTTCTGCTTTCTCGAACCACGTTTTATGCTGATCGTCAATCATTGATATCCCTACGGATAAATTTGGTGTCCACGGCATAGCAATTCCTCCTAAAGTTAATGAAAAAGTTTTATATATCTTCTTACATTTTATAATAAAATTCCAGAAAATTCAACTGTTGATATAAAATGGAAGGACATTTTTCGTAAAAATGTGAAAATTCTATCATAATATACGCCTGTATAGGGAGAGGGAGAAAACCCCCGCCAAAATATGCAGATGAATTGACGTTCCTTCCCGGTAATGTTATAATTTTTATTTAGTATACAGTAAGGGAGAACGAACCCCATGGGGGGATACCATTATGCCCAAAAGCATGGGCAGGAAAGAGGAAACATGGAGACAGAAGGAATCCGTCTGAATAAATTTTTAAGTGAAGCCGGGGTATGTTCCCGAAGGGAGGCGGACCGCTTCATTGAAGCGGGAAAGGTTTCCATAAACGGACAGGCTGCTGTACCCGGCCAGAGGGTTCTTCCCGGCCAGTCAGTCACCATAAAAGGCCGCACGATCCAGGCGGGAAAGGGAGATCAAAGCCATAAAGAAGAGTCGGTTTTTCTGGCAGTCCATAAGCCTAAGGGAATCGTATGCACCACATCGGATAAGGACCGCGCCCCCAACATCGTGGATATGGTAGGTTATCCGGTGAGAATCTATCCTGTGGGCCGCCTGGACAAGGATTCCGAGGGGCTGATCCTCATGACCAACCAGGGCTCTCTGGTGAATAAAATGATGCGCGGCGGAAATGCTCATGAAAAAGAATATCTGGTGAAGGTCAACCGCCCGGTCACCGATGATTTCATCAGTCATATGAAAAAGGGAGTTTTCCTTCCGGAACTGAATGTGACAACCAGGCCTTGCCGTGTGACTAAGGCAGGAGAAAAAGCCTTCCACATTATCCTGACCCAGGGACTAAACCGCCAGATCCGCCGAATGTGCGGCCAGCTTGGCTTTGAAGTACGGATGTTAAAACGAATGCGGATCATGAATATTGAACTGGGAGATTTAAAAGCCGGCGCTTACCGGCAGCTTTCGAAAAGGGAGTACCACCAGATGAAAGAGGCCTTAAAGGGCTCGACAAATCTTTCTCATAAAGAACAGAAAAAGGAGAAGTCTGATGGACGGTAAAATAAGCAGAATGAAAGAACTGGTTAACCTTCTTACGGCTGCAGGAAAGGTTTACTACCAGGAAAGCCGGGAGATCATGAGCAATTTTGAATATGACAGGCTCTACGATGAACTAAAGGAGCTGGAGGAGGAGACAGGCGTCATTTTTTCCAAAAGCCCCACCCAGAATGTGGGATACCAGGTTTTAAGCGAGCTTCCCAAGGAAGCCCACGAAAGCCCCATGCTTTCCCTTGATAAAACCAAGAGCGTAGAAAGCCTGCAGGAGTGGCTGGGCAGCCAGAACGGAGTGCTGTCCTGGAAGCTTGACGGGCTGACCGTAGTTCTTTCTTATAACCATGGGACCCTTCAGAAGGCCGTGACCAGAGGAAACGGAGAGATCGGAGAGGTCATCACAAATAACGCAAAAGTATTTTCCAATATTCCTTTAAATATATCCCATGAGGGAGAGCTTATCCTGCGGGGGGAAGCAGTGATCAAGTATTCGGATTTTAACAGGATCAACGAAGAGATCGGAGAGGTGGCCGCCAAATATAAAAATCCCAGGAACTTATGCAGCGGTTCCGTAAGGCAGTTAAACAACCAGATCACAGCCCAGAGAAATGTGAACTTTAAAGCATTTTCCCTTGTAACGGCAGAGGGTGTTGATTTTAAAAACTCCAGAAAAGAGCAGTTTGAATGGTTAAAGAGGCAGGGCTTTGGTGTGGTGGATTATCAAATGGTGACCGGAGATACCCTGCCGGAGGCGGTGGAGGAGTTTTCCAAGGCCATTTCCAGTTATGATATTCCATCAGACGGGCTGGTGCTTCTGTTTGATGATATCGCTTACGGAGAATCTCTTGGCCGTACGTCCAAATTCCCCCGTAATGCCATGGCGTTTAAGTGGGCCGATGAAATCAGGGAAACCAGGCTTGACCACATCGAGTGGAGTGCGTCCAGGACCGGGCTTATTAACCCGGTGGCAATCTTTGACCCGGTGGAGCTGGAAGGGACCACGGTAAGCCGGGCCAGCGTCCACAACCTAAGCATTATGGAGGCCTTAGAGCTGGGAGAGGGAGATGAGATCACGGTTTATAAGGCCAACATGATCATCCCCCAGATCGCCGACAATATGACCAGGAGCAAAAAGATACGGATCCCCGATCAATGTCCCGTCTGTGGAGGAAGTACGGAGATCCGCAATGTGAATGATGTCAAGAGTTTATACTGCATCAATCCGGACTGCCAGGCCAAGCGGCTGAAAGGCTTTACCCTTTTTGTCAGCAGGAATGCCTTGAATATTGATGGTTTGTCGGAGGCGACCCTGGAGAAATTTATCGGAGCCGGATTTATCCGGGAATTTGCAGATATTTTCCACTTAGAGCAGTATGAGGAAACCATCACCCAGATGGAGGGCTTTGGAAAGAAGTCCTATGACAACCTGATCCAGGCGGTGAAAAAGGCCTCCCATACGACTCTTCCAAGGCTGATCTATGGCATGGGGATCGCTGGAATCGGCTTGGCAAATGCAAAGATGCTGTGTCAGGAATTCAAGTTTGATTTTGGGAAAATGCGGGTGGCAGAGGAAGAGGAGCTGATCTCAGTTCCCGGTATCGGCAAAGTACTGGCGGATGCATGGATTACTTATTTTAAGGAAGAGAAGAACAACCAGATGGTGGACCGCCTGTTGTCAGAAGTCACCATTGAAGGCGGGGCAGAAGTCCGGGGGGACGGAATCTTTGAAGGCATGGTATTTGTCATTACAGGCTCTGTGGATCATTTTGAAAACAGGAAAGCCCTTCAGGAGGCCATTGAAGCCCATGGAGGCAAGGCCACAGGTTCGGTGACTTCCAAGACAACCTATTTGATCAACAACGATACAACGTCCAATTCCTCCAAAAATAAAAAGGCAAAGGAACTGGGAGTGCCCATTATTTCAGAAGAGGATTTCATAAAGATGCTGGAGGAATAAATTATGCCCATTAAAGTACAAAAGGATTTACCTGCAAAAGCCATACTGGAAAAAGAGAACATTTTTATGATGGATGAGGACCGGGCTTTAAGCCAGGACATCCGTCCTCTTCAGATTTTGATCATCAACCTCATGCCGATAAAAGAGGAGACCGAGACCCAGCTTCTCCGGGCCTTGTCCAACACTCCCCTGCAGGTGGACGGTACCTTTTTGATGCTGGAGAGCCACACTTCCAAGAATACGTCGGCCAGTCACTTAAATAAATTTTACGTTTATTTTGACGAGGTAAAGAAAAGAAAATTCGACGGCATGATCATCACCGGAGCGCCGGTGGAGAACATAGAATTTGAAGAGGTTAATTACTGGGAAGAGCTAAAGAAGATCATGGAATGGAGCAAGACCCATGTGACCAGTTCCCTTCATATCTGCTGGGGGGCTCAGGCGGGCTTATATTACCATTATGGCATACCAAAATACAAAAGAGAGAACAAGCTGTCCGGCATTTACCGGCATAAGGTTCTGGACCGGAAGGTCCCCCTTGTGCGCAGCCTGGATGATTATGTGATGGCACCTCATTCCCGTTATACGGAGGTGAGGAGAGAGGACATTGAAAAGCATCCGGAGCTGGTGATCCTGGCAGAATCAAAGGAGGCCGGGATCCTTCTGGTCATGAGCCGGGACGGAAAGCGGGTATTTGTCCAGGGACATCCGGAATATGACCGCATGACTTTGGATGGGGAATATCACCGGGACCTGGGGAAGGGATTGAAGCCTGAGATTCCATGTAATTATTATGAAAATGATGACCCTGATACAGTGCCTGTACTGAATTGGAGGAATGGGGCCAATACGCTGTATGGGAATTGGCTGAACTTCTATGTATATCAGATCACGCCTTATTTGCTGGAGGCGGAGGATGGGGATGACGCTGTGAAATAGAAAGGTTTTTTGTGGATATTTATAGTGCGGCGAAAGATATGAGGCTATTGTAAATTATAGTAAAATAACGGTATTTGTTGCGGAAGAGTGGAATATTTAAGATATAAGAATGTGCTTTGCGGGAGACGGTTAAATTATAAGATCGTATAATAAAAAATTGGTTCTCTTAATAAGTCCATATGCCTGTAAGAATATAAGTATATGGACTTATTTTAGTGCCTGAAATTTGGCCTTTCCGGTATGGTACTATTGGAAATGTTATCATTAAAGCAATTTCTTAAGAAAGCATTTATTATTCAAAATGGAAGCGATATAATTTTATGAGTACGAGACTTTCTTCATAAGAGTTCGAATTATATCTAATTTTTGCAGTTATTCTTGTATTATCATTAAAACTAAAGTTCTGAAGATCTTGCGCAATAAACGAAAAATACTGAGTCTCGTTTGTTTGAACTTGTCCATAATCGCATGGTGTTAAAGTATAAATGTCGACCATGGAAAATTGTTTTACTAAACCATTAGTATTAACTTCAATGATTGGATCTACAGTGAATTCTTGGTTACTTTCGTTTCTAAACATGCAAACGATTAAATGGTCCAATTGGGGATTATCTGTTCCTGCTATAAACAGGAAGGTTAATCCTGGAGTGTCATCCTCGATAATTCGACCTGTATAGTCAACTCTATAGCCTTCTGGCGTATTCCAATTATAGGTTAAGCGGCCATCTTCATAAAGATAATATTTTAACTCATTGACCTCTATTACTCCAGTTTGCATATAACCATTTTCATCAAAATGGTATTTCTCTGTGTCACTAAGAGTTAACCAATCATTTATGACATAACTGCCATCATCATTTTGATAATACCAGCCAATATTGTCTTGTTGCCATTGACCCGCAAATGCGGTAGTTGAAATTCCTAGAGTTATACCTATGATACATAACAGGAATTTAATTGATTTCATCATATTTATTCTCCTTGTATTTAATTTATATAACAAATGTACTCTGGATTTTATGTTTCTATGGGAAATTATACTATATCTATACAACATCAAGCAATACTATACTTCGAAAACAAAATTCGGAAAAGCCCAGAAAATCTTTATTATATAAGTTTAGGCAACTGGCGTATGAATAGAAGGGAATAAAACAAAAGAGGGTATGCGTTTCACAAACGTACACCCTCGGCAGGAACATAAAGAAATGTCCTATTATCACCAATTTTATTCTGATATAATTCTCGAAACAGTCTAAAAGTTTAATACTTTTTCTATAAGATTATTATTCAATAAAAAAATCTTCTCCTTATCCGGAACATGAGGAGCCTTCTCCGTATTGGCATATCCCAGCAAAACGGAACAACCAAAAGCATAACCATCAGGGAATCCCAGACGCTTGCTGAATTCTGCCGACCGAGTCCCGCTGGCAAATGCCAACCCGGTAAATCCGCACATAATGTTGGCTATGCCCAGAGAGGTTGCAGCCAAAGTGATATTCTGACACAAGATGCCACAGTCAATCAGTGCAGGAGCATATTGTGCCGGATCAATAGGGACGGCAATCATGCATGGCGCCCCATAGAATAATCTTCCGCCACGTTCCATAATTCTGTTATATGAGGATTTATCTTCCATGCTGGCCAGATAGGACATACCCTCGGTTTCCAAATCGTTTATCAAATCTTTGTCTTTTACAACAATAACTCTCCACGCCTGGCGGTTCATTCCGCTTGGCGCCTGTATTGCGGCTTCTGCAATGGCCTGGAGTATCTCGTCAGACGGCATTTCATTTTTAAAATCACGGCAAGAATACCGTTTTGCTATTACATTTAATGTTTCATTCATTCGATTCCCTCCTTTTGACATTTAGATATTTAGGATCATTTATATAATCATACCATACATAAAAGAATATTCCTATCGACGAAGAGTAGACTGTATTTTTTGAAATTTCAGATACCAAATAAAATCCGCATTCTTGTAAAAATGCCGGAATTCAGGCTTTTTCTGCCTGAAATAGTCGTGAGGCTGATAATAACAGAAACGTAAAACCAGGAATAAAAACATCCATAAATATACAACTGATCCATTTTTTGCGCATTGTTCAAAGAAAAACCAGCATGGTATACTGGAAAAAATAAAAGAGAGAAAAGGATCATGTGATGAAAAAAAGTAATAGGAAGAAGATTTTTCTGTCTGCTTCTGTTTTTATGCTGATTATGCTGGGGTGTTTCTTAGGCAGGGGAGTATTTGCTGAAACGCCTGACAGAATTTCCCTGGAATCTTCCCAGAATCCCACAACCCTTACCGTTGCAGACACACCGGTTCCCCTTTCCCCGAAAGCCATTGCTGATAATCCTGAAACGGCTGCTTTCCTTGCCGCAGAAACGGCTGCTTCACCAGCCGCGGAATCATCTTCTCAACCCGCAGTGGAACCGTCTGCCGCAGAATCGTCCGCTTCGCCTGTCACGGACCCCTCAGCCCGTCAGTCCGGTAAATTGGTTGGGTATTATGCAGCATGGGCGGCCTATTATAATTACTATCCAAACCAGATCGATGCCGGGAAGCTGACCCATATTAATTATGCTTTTGCCAACATTGGTTCTGACTTAAAGCTAACTCTGGGATATCCTGACGTGGATCCTGACAACATAAAGCGTTTAAATTCCTTAAAGCAGACCTATCCGGATTTAAAAACCTTAATTTCCGTTGGAGGCTGGAACTGGTCCGGAAAATTCTCGGACGCTGCCCTGACAGAGGAGACCAGGACTGCATTTGCAGATAGCTGCGTTGATTTTATTATTACATATGGCTTTGATGGAGTTGATTTAGACTGGGAGTATCCGGTCAGCGGAGGCCTGGCGGCAAACGCAAGGCGTGGGGAAGATAAGAAGAATTTCACTCTGCTTCTTAAAAAGATCCGTGAAAAGCTGGATGTACGGGGAGTTGTTGACAATAAGCATTACTTATTGACCATTGCAGGAGGCGCGGATGATTCTTACATAAAAAATGTAGAACTTTCAAAGCTGGCCCAGTATCTGGATTACGCAAATATCATGACTTACGATCTGCATGGATACTGGGATTCTAATACGGATCTTCTTGCTCCCTTATATGACAACGACGATCCTTCCCCTCAGTATAAAATGAGTGTGGACAGGGCTGTTACTGCCTGGCTGGGTGCCTCTTTTCCCGCGGAAAAGCTGGTAATGGGCATCCCCTTTTATGGATATTTATATTCCTCTGTTAAGGATTCAAACAATGGATTATACCAGTCCTTCGGCGGTTCCAATTCCATTGGGTATCAGGCCATTAAAGACAATTATTTAAATAAAGCAGGGTATACCGGTCATTTCCATGCCCAGTCCAAGGTTCCCTGGCTGTTTAACGGTACGATCTTTATAAGCTATGAAGATCCCAAATCCATAGGCTATAAAACAGATTATATTAAGTCGAAAAAATTAGGCGGCGCTATGGTTTGGGAACTGAGCCAGGATCCGGGCGGTGAACTCCTTGGTGCCCTGTACCATGGACTTAGACAATAGGAGAAGAGATAAAAACAGACGTCAGTCCCATATCCCATGGAGGGAATAGGAGACTGACGCCCGTTGTTCTTCCGGCAGGTCCACGTAACTTCTTTTTACTTAGCAGGAGTGGTGAGGCCGGCCACTTCATCCACAGGAAGCGAGAAGGCGACGGCATGTTCTCCGGTTTCCTTCAACACCGTTTCACAGATGGATTTAAGAACCGCCTGCTTATCCGTATGGGGAACCAGGATGAGGAGAATCTCCTTTTCACTGGAAAGAGTCAGGCCGAATATTTTTTTGGAATCATCCGTATCCACCTCTCTGGCTTTGACCAGGGTCCCTCCCTTGCAGCCTGCATTTCTGGCAGCTTCCATAATGGGAGCGGAAAGGTCGGTATTGATGACAGCAGCAATTAGTTCGTATCTGATCGTATCTGACATAGAGCGATCCTCCTTGTGATAATCTGTGGCTGTGAGCGTAGCCCCTTCCGGCAGGGCAGCTTCTAAGATACTGGAAGCTGCGGCACTGATTCCCGTCAGGGAGATGGTAAATACGATGCCATAACCTGGTTTTCCAAGCTCCAATGTTTCGTGCAGAGCAGATAATAAGCGTTTGGTAGCTGCTTCATCCACGATTCCGATAACCAGGTCTTTTTCCGGCTCATCAAGCCCCAGGCAATCCTTGATGGCAGAGCTTGCAGTTCCATGGCCTCTGGTAATGAGAAGCAGTTCCTGATGGTGTTCTTTAAAAACGGAAGCTGCTTTTTCACCCTTTCCCCGGTCCACGATAACTGTAATCCAGTTAATTTTACGATTGGAAGTCATCAGCCTCCTCCTTCCCTAATTCAATAAATTCGAGCTCCATATTAAGGAGCGGCGCATCAGCCGGAACGCCGGCTTTTTTGGTCTTGTAATGATAGGAGACGCCGATGAGCTGTATGATAATAAGAGGCGTCATGGCAACCATGGCCACGATGCCAAAGGCATCGGTAACAATATTCCCGCCCAGAGCCTCGCAGGCTCCCATGGCAAAGGGAAGCAGGAAGGTGGCCGTCATGGGGCCGGAAGCGACACCGCCCGAATCAAAGGCAATGGATGTAAAGATCGGCGGGACCACAAAGGACAAACCAAGGGCCAGTGCGTAGCCGGGAAGCAGGAGGGCCAGAAGGGGAAGGCCTGTCATAACCCTTATGATTGACAATCCAAGGGAAATGGCCATGCCGATGGATAATCCGGTCATCATGGTCTTTTCCGAGATGGCGCCTCCTGTAATCTCCTCTACCTGCTTATTTAAAACCTGTACGGCCGGTTCGGCCTTTACGATGAAAAATCCGATAAGCATACCGATGGGGATCATGACCCAGCGGTAGGGTAGGGACGCAAGCTGCTGTCCCAGATAATTGCCGGCAGGCATAAAGCCTACATTAACGCCTGTAAGGAAAAGAGTCAGTCCTATGTAGGAATATATAAGCCCTACCAGGATCTTGATTAGCTGTCGTTTCCTCAGCTTCAGAAAGAAGATCTGAAATATGACGAAGAACAGCAAAATGGGAAACAGAGCCAAAAAGACCTCCCAAGCGTAGTGAGGAAGCTGATGCTGGAATGCCAGCCACAGGTCCTGGGAATTATTTATGGACGGAATCACCATGGGCTCATAATCAGTGGCAGAGGATCCATAGGAAAGGCCCAGAATCATAACGGCAAGGATGGGACCCACGGAACAGAGAGCCACCAGACCGAAGCTGTCACTGTCTGAATTCTTACCCCGGCCGATTGATGAGAGGCCGACACCGAGAGCCATGATAAAGGGCACTGTGATGGGGCCTGTCGTAACGCCGCCGGAGTCAAAGGCTACAGCCAGAAATTCTTTTGGAACGAAGATAGACGTAACAAAGAGTACGGCATAGCAGATCATAAGAATATGGGATAGGCTCCAGCTAAACAGGGTTCTTAAAAATGCAAGTGCCAGGAACAGCCCGACTCCTGCAGCCACAGAAAGGATCAGGACCATATCAGGAACTGCAGGCGTCTGTCCCGCCAGGACCTGAAGATCCGGCTCTGCTATGGTAATGATGAAACCAATGATAAAACAGGCAAAAACAATGAGTGGCAGCTTTTTTGATTTTGCCAGGTGGGCACCCGCTTTTTCTCCGATGATCATCATGGACATGTCAACACCCAGTGTGAAAAAGCCCATTCCAACGATTAAAAGGGTTGCTCCTACCAGAAACAGCATCAGTGGGTCAAGAGGCATGGGAGTGATCGTTATGCACAAAACCAACACGATACATGTAACGGGCAGGACAGATGATAGAGATTCAATAATTTTTTCTTTTAATTTTTGGTTCAAATAAATACCTCCTGTTGTCCGTTTTTTATGTTAGGGATTCTTAAGAATGATAACCCGCACAGAATTGTGCGTGAGTCTGAGGAATCTATCAGCCCTTGATTAGTTTAACACATAAATAGTTGCGAATGCAACTAAAATTTTACCGAATATTTATTAATACAGGAAAAAACTGTTTCATTCAGCCGCTTACCAAGGTGCAGTTTCCTGTGTTTTCAATATCATAGCCGTTAAAAGGAAGAAGGCTGTTTTTAAATTCCTGAGAATTTACCGTGTGGCGAATGCTTTGAAAAGCAGGATGCTCCAAGGCCGCCTTTGAGAAGACCAGATCCATGGAGGCGGCAGACAAAGGAATAAAGTCCAGTTGAGGATATGCGGCCAGATTGGAAACATCGCCGATGCCCGCATCCGCATTTCCCGATGCCACTGCGTTTGCAGCAGACATATGGGACAGGCATTCCTTCTGGTATCCGGAAATGGAAGTCTTCTCAATATTATGGGCCGAAAGGCTGGAATCCATGTAGATCCGGTACCCGTTTCCTTTCTCCCTGTTTATGAACCGGACATCCGGACGGCACAGATCCTTTAAGGTATGCAGGTTTTTAGGATTCCCCTTTCTGATGTAAAGGCCTGCCTGAAGGCTGCAGATATGAAGGACTGCAATCTCTTTTCCAGGCAGCAGGCTTTGGATCTGCCGGATTTCATGACCTTTTTGGCAGGTGCAGAAGGAGGTAAGGGCCATATGGCTCTTATCATAGTAAAGGGAATACAGGCTGTTATAATCATTCATATAGGAATGCAGGATGGGAAGGCTGTCAGGGCGGAGGCTTAGCTGGCTGCGAAGCAACTCTACCACCCGGGATTCCTGGCTGCTTATGATCAGGCCGCTGGTGTTAAGAAGGTAATCCATCTGCCGGATGGCGGCATCAGCAGTAAACAGGGGGATATCCATGATCCGTGGAAGAGGCTCTTCCGCCTGGGCCAGGCTGCCCTTATCAGGGGCCTTTAAATATTCGGCTAGCTGTTCCTGGCTGATTCGTATCTGCTTGCCCACCTTTGAGGCCTTTAGTTCTCCCCGCTTAATCAGTTCATATACAGTTGATTTTTTGATTTTTAGCTGATCTGCGACTTCCTGGGTGGTATATATTTTTTCCATACAGTTTCCTCTTTGCTTCCCGTGGTTTCCATTATTATAAATAGTTATAGCATATTTCATTCCATTGTCAATCAAAGGCTGTAAAAGCCGTCTGTCATAGGGAAAATAAAAACGGAAAGCCCGATGTTATTACAAAAATAGATTGGCATTGACATTAAATGAAATATCATCTAAAATAAATTGGTAATTACCAAACGGTATAAAACCGAATAAAACCAAATCAAAATGAATAACAATCAGTGTTGTTCAAATGAAAAACCAGGAGGAAGTATTATGAAACGAGGAAAGAAATTACTAGCGGTTATGATGGCGGCAATGTTTGCTGCCGGTACGGTCGTGGGGTGCGGTTCAGCCGGTACAAAGACTTCTCAGGCAGACCAGACAACGGCGAAAGAGGAAACCACCAAGGCTGAGGAAACTACTGCAGCGGCAGAAACCACAACGGCTGAGGCAAAGGCAGAGAAATCAGACCTTTATGTCTTTATTGCTGCCAGTTTAAAAAACACAATGGAAAAGATCAAGGAAACCTATGAAAAAGATCATCCCAATGTAAATATCATTTATAATGCAGACAGCTCCGGCACCCTTCAGAAACAGATCGAAGAAGGCGCTCAGTGTGATGTTTTCTTTTCTGCAGCAACCAAGCAGATGGATGCATTAAAGGAAGGCGGATTTGTAGTTGACGGTTCCATCACCAACCTTCTTGAAAATAAGATCGTCCTGATCAAGCCCAAGGGCGGAAAAACTGAGGTAACCGGTTTTGACAATATCACAAAGGCATCAAGCCTCGCCCTTGCAGGAGAGGATGTACCTGTAGGCCAGTATGCGAGAAAGCTGTTCACCAACCTGGGAATTCTTGATCAGGTCATGAAAATGGAAATCAACGAAGGCGCCAATGTAACTGCTGTATTAACATCCGTTGCAGAAGGAAGCAATGAAGTGGGCGTTGTCTATGCAACCGATGCAGCTTCCATGGCTGACAAGGTGGAAATCATTGCAGAAGCAGATCCGACCATGATCGACCCTGCTGTTTATCCTGTGGGACTGATCATTGACAAGGAAGCAACAGAGGAACAGGCAAAGGCAGCGGCTGACTTTAAAGAGTATCTGGTCAGCGATGAAGGCGTTATGAAGCTGTTTACCGATGCCGGATTTGCAAAAGCTGCAAAATAAACATTACATATAAAAGGGGGTGAAAATCTATGCTGGATCTGATGAAAACAATAGATTGGAGTCCCCTTTTTATTTCTCTTAAAACGGGGATTCTGGCAACAGTTCTGACCTTTTTTCTTGGGATAGGAGCTGCAAGAATGATCATGAAAGTGAATAATACGGCAAAATCCATTATCGATGGGATATTAACCCTGCCTCTGGTGCTGCCGCCTACTGTGGCAGGATTCTTTCTTCTTTTGATCTTCAGCCTCCGCAGGCCTTTCGGCAAATTTCTTTTTGAGGAATTTAATATAAAAATGGTGCAGACATGGCCGGGATGCGTTGTAGCTGCTTTTGTTATTGCATTTCCTTTAATGTACCGGAATGCAAGGGCGGCCTTTGAGCAGGTGGATGTTAACATGATCCATGCCGGAAGGACCCTGGGGCTTTCGGAAAGAAAGATTTTCTGGAAGATCATTGTCCCCATTGCCGCTCCCGGACTGGCTTCCGGGACTGTTTTAGCCTTTGCCAGAGCCATCGGGGAATACGGAGCAACCGCCATGCTGGCAGGAAACATCCTGGGAAAGACCAGAACGGTTTCCGTTGCAATAGCTTCCGAGGTGGCGTCGGGAAACTGGGATAAGGCTGGATTCTGGGTATGCGTCATCGTTATTTTGTCATTTTTTATTGTTGCGGTTATCAATTATATATCCGGAAAAAATATGAAACATGTGAACAGGTGGATTTAATATGGCATTGCAGGTGAACATCCGAAAAAAGTTTTCAGGATTTGAATTGAATGTGGAGTTTGAGACTGACGGGGGCTGCATGGGGATTTTGGGAGCCTCCGGCTGCGGAAAAACCATGACCTTAAAATGCGTGGCAGGAATCGAAAGGCCGGATCACGGCCGGATCGTCTTAAACGGAAAGGTGTTGTTTGACTCGGAAAAAGGGATCAATCTGCCTGCCAGGGAACGGCGTGTAGGTTACCTGTTCCAGAATTATGCTCTGTTTCCCACCATGACAGTAGAGGAGAATTTATGCATAGTTCTTCCGGGACAGAAAAAGCATAAGCTTCCCATTGTTGCAGAACAGATAAAGCGTTTTCAACTGGAAGGGCTGGAAAAAAGGTATCCCTCCCAGCTATCCGGAGGCCAGCAGCAGAGAGTGGCCCTTGCCCGCATGCTTTTATACAAGCCTGATATGATTATGCTGGATGAGCCGTTTTCCGCTTTGGATGGTTTTTTAAAGGACACGCTTCAGATGGAAATGCTGGAACTGATCAGGGACTATGCCGGTGATGTGCTTATGGTATCTCATTCCAGAGATGAGATTTATAAATTCTGTGACCACATGATGCTTCTTTCAGAGGGTAAGACCATATTAAAGGGCTGCACAAAGGACATTTTCCGAAGGCCGGAGAGAATGGAAGCTGCAAAGCTCACCGGCTGCAAGAATATTTCATCAATAGAAAAAATCAGCGATTACGAGCTTTACGCCTGCGACTGGAACATAAGGCTTAAGACAGAGGAAAAAATCGAAGACTCCATCCGGTACGTTGGAATCCGGGGCCATAACCTGATTCCGGCCAAGGGACTGGAAGAGGAAAACGCCATGGGAATTGAATTGGCCGGATTTGCCGATACTCCTTTTCAAAGGCAGTACCAGTTTCGGAACGCAGATGACAAAACCTCTTTAAAGATCTGGTGGATCCAGGATAAAATGGATTTTGAAGAAGGAATGGTTCAAAACCTTCCTTCGTTTATCCGGTTTCCAAAGGAAGACCTTCTGCTTTTGCTTTAGTAATTTGTAATTTGTACTTCCAGGAATTGGTTGACAATGAAAACAGAAATGTTTACAATTAATTCATAAAAAGCAGTATAATCTTCCGGTTTACAACCCATAATTACTGCTATATATTTCCACTTTCCTGCCTATGCCTTTTGGGGCAGAGCCCACCCCGTTTCAGCGCACCCCGCACTATCGGGTGTAAAGGTATGCCCGAAGGGTGTTTTCATAGGTCAGGATTGGATGAGAGGAGACATATCAGATGAAGCTCAGCGCAAGAAATCAGTTTAAGGGAAAAGTCGTAGGGATTGAACCAGGTGCGGTAAACGCCATTGTGACCATTGATATTGGCGGCGGAAACATTGTATCTGCCACGGTTTCCATGGCAGCGGTAAAGGATTTAAAGCTGGAAGTGGGAAAAGATGCCTATGCCATCATTAAAGCCACTTCTGTAATGGTTGGAATTGACTAAAAACGGAACTTCCAAAAAACGGACTTATGACAGTCCGTTTTTTACTTTCAGTTATGTAAGCCATAAATGTTCATTTCATGAAAATAAGTTAAAGATTCCTGGGTTTTTCCCCTTTCATAACATGGGCGCCAAGAAGCAGTACCAGATAAAATATGCTCAAAACAGTGATATGAAATGCAGTTTTTATGAATAAGGGCATCCTCTGGAAGGGATCTGCCACGGAAAAAGCCGCAAAGTAAATACCGATGGCCAGCACCATAAGGGCCGCGGGTTTTACGATCATATCCCATGCATTCCATACAAAATCAACCTTTTTCCGAAGGGTCAGCACATGCATCATGGCCAGAAGCACCTCGCTGGCCAATGTTCCCACCAGATAGGCGAAGATCCCAAAGTTTGGGATTCCAAAGAGGACAAATCCCAAACGGATCAGTAAAGCAATGGCATTCTGGATAAAGGTGACGGAGGTTTTCCCCAGCCCGTTTAAAATGCTTCCCATGGTTGTTACCAGATAAAGGAAGGGGCAGAGCCACGCCAAAACAGTCATATAGGTTCCGGCAGTATTGTCTTTAAATACACTGACGCCTAAGTCGTCTCCAAACAGGGTGAAAATGCCGATGCATAGGATTCCCACGTACAGGCAGTAACGCAGTGACATGGAAATGGCATCGCCGATCCTTCGATCGTTTCCTTCTGACTGGGCTTCGGCCACCGTTGGCAGCAAAAGCACGGCAAGGGAATTAAATATGGTGGATGGGAACAGAATAAAGGGCAAAGCCATTCCTGTTAAAACACCGTATACGGAAAATGCCGCTGAATCGGAAAGTCCTGACATCTGAAGCCTGCTGGGAATCAAAATAGCTTCTGCGCTTGCAAGGATATTTAAGACCAGGCGGTTTCCCATAAGAGGAAGGGCCAGATGCATAAGCCCCGGAGCGGTTTCATAAAAGGAAGAGGAAACAGCCGTAATGCCTGAGGGCATTTTGGGCGAAAAAAAACGATAGGCTATAACGGTATAAAGAGAAGAAACGATTTCCCCGATCAAATGGCCCATGACTGCTAGCTGGACAGTGATTTTGATCCCGGACTCCATCATAATATCCGCAATAAGGAATACGGCACCGATCCTTATGGTCTGTTCGATCACCTGAGCAAATGCCGGGACATGGGGCCGCTGCATACCATAATAATATCCATTGATGCAGGCGTGGATGGCTGCACATGGGACGGATACTGCAATAAAGAGAAGAAGAGGGGCGCAGCGAGGTTCCATGAGGATGTTGACTGCCAGGAAATCCTTAAACCGGATGATGGCATATGCCAGGACTATGGAAATTGCCACTGAAATTACCAGGCCGGTTCGGAAAATGGAACGGCCTTTTCTAACATTAGCAGCTACGGACTGGGATATGGCGGTTTGGATGGAACCGGCGCACAACGCAAAGCAGATTCCAAACACCGGATGGACCAGGCTGAATATTCCAAGTCCCTCTGCGCCAATGGTCCGGGAGAGAAAAATCCGGTAAAAAAAGCCCAGCATTCTTGTGATCAGTCCGGCAGAAGTCAGAAGAAGAGTGCCAGTGAGCAGCGCATATTTTCTCGGTGAAAGTTTTTGGGGAAATTTCAGAGAATCATTCATGCAATCTCCTGTAAAAGAGAATTATTATAATATATGGATGGGGCCTCTTCTTCATGACATATATTACGGCTTATCCATGCCATTCATAATTTAGGGGATAAAATATATATTTCCCAAAGGCGGCTGCATATACCGCCAAATGATTTATGCCGGGCCTATGCCCTGTAAAACATTTGCATAATTTGTGCTTAGTGAGCAAGCTCCCATGGACAAATGTTTCTGTATGACTGAACTGTATGCATAATGAGAATCATTCCTATTGAAATTCTAGGAAATATGTGTATAATAGAAATTGTAGATGAAGCTTTTAACTTTAGGACTACAGAAAGGCGGAACTAACAATATGAAACAACTGATTTATCTTGACAATGCAGCGACTACCAAAACACGGCCAGAGGTCGTGGAAGCCATGCTACCTTATTTTACGGAGTATTATGGAAATCCATCATCCGTATATGAGTTTTCAGGCATCTCCAAAAAGGCTGTGACAGAAGCCAGAGAGACCATTGCAAACGCTCTTGGAGCCAAGGCAAACGAGATCTATTTTACGGCAGGAGGTTCAGAATCCGACAACTGGGCGCTGATCGCAACTGCTGAGGCTTATGCTGCAAAAGGAAAACACATCATCACCAGTAAAATCGAACACCACGCTGTGCTTCACACTTGTGAATATCTGGAGAAGCATGGCTTTGAGGTGACCTATTTAAACGTAGATGAAAATGGGATCATAAAACTGGAAGACCTAAAAAGGGCCATCCGTCCTGACACCATCCTCATTTCCATCATGTTTGCCAATAATGAAATAGGAACTATACAACCGGTCAGGGAAATCGGAGAGATTGCAAAAGAACACGGAATATTCTTCCACACGGATGCGGTTCAGGCATTTGGCCATGTGCCCATTAATGTGGATGATTACCATATCGATATGCTCAGTGCCAGCGGCCATAAGATCAACGGACCCAAGGGCATTGGCTTCCTCTATATCAGAAGCGGCATCAAATCCCGTTCCTTCATTCACGGAGGCGGACAGGAAAGAAAACGCCGTGCCGGTACGGAGAATGTGCCTGGAATCGTAGGCTTTGGCAAGGCTGTAGCGCTTGCGGCAGCAGAAATGGAAGAAAGAGCGAAAAAGGAATTCGAGCTTAGCAATTACCTGATGGACCGGGTCATGGCGGAGGTTCCCTATACAAGAATTAACGGTCACAGGAAAAACAGGCTGCCCAATAATGTGAATTTAGCGTTCCAGTTCATTGAGGGAGAGTCTCTGCTCATCATGCTGGATATGAAGGGCATCTGCGGTTCCAGCGGATCTGCCTGTACTTCAGGTTCCTTAGACCCGTCTCATGTGCTTCTGGCCATTGGCCTGCCTCATGAGATTGCTCATGGATCCCTTCGTCTGACCTTAGATGACCATAATACAAAAGAAGAGATGGACTATGTTGTGGAATCCATTAAAGGGATTGTAGAAAAACTTCGCAGCATGTCCCCGCTTTATGAGGATTATATCAGACATCAGGGGAAATAATTCAAAGCCCCGCCTGGCGGCGGCTGAAAGCAAAGTGGAAATATTACCTAGAAATGGAGAAAATAGATTATGTATACAGAAAAAGTAATGGATCATTTTGAGCATCCAAGAAATGTAGGGGAGATCGATGCCCCCAGCGGTATGGGTACCGTAGGAAACGCCAAATGCGGCGATATTATGAGAATTTATCTGGATATTGATGAAAATCAGATCATCCGTGATGTGAAATTTAAAACCTTTGGCTGCGGAGCCGCAGTTGCCACCAGCAGCATGGCTACAGAGATGGTAAAGGGAAAATCCGTTCAGGAAGCAATGGCCGTGACCAATCAGGCAGTGTGTGAAGCCCTTGACGGATTACCGCCTGTAAAGGTGCATTGTTCCCTTCTGGCAGAGGAAGCGATTCACGCTGCCTTATGGGACTATGCAAAGAAAAACGGAATCGAGATTGATGGCTTAAAGAAACCCAAGTCTGATATCGGCGAGGAAGAAGTGGAAGAAGTATATTAAAATGCCGGGCTTTTGCTTACCCGGCAGAAGAAATGGAAACACCTTGTAGGTGTACCTTTATGCCCAAAGAGCAAGGCAGGAAAGTGGTACGTGAGGCTATGAGCAAAGCGAAAGTAGTAGTAGGAATGTCGGGAGGCGTAGATTCTTCTGTAGCGGCGTGGCTGCTTAAGGAGCAGGGATATGATGTCATAGGCGTTACTATGCAGATATGGCAGGATGAGGATACCGGGGCCCAGGAGGAAAACGGAGGCTGCTGCGGCTTAAGCGCTGTGGACGATGCCAGACGGGTGGCCTGGGACCTGGAGATTCCTTATTATGTCATGAATTTTAAAGAAGAATTCAAATCCCAGGTCATTGATTATTTTGTAGGAGAATACCAGAAGGGGCGTACGCCCAATCCGTGCATTGCCTGCAACCGCTATGTCAAGTGGGAGTCTCTTTTAAAGCGCAGCCTGGATATTGGGGCGAATTATATTGCCACAGGCCATTATGCCCAGATCGAGAAGCTCCCTAACGGAAGATATGCGTTAAAGAAGTCCGTGACAGCGGCAAAGGACCAGACCTATGCCCTTTACAATCTAACACAGCACCAGCTATCCCATACCCTGATGCCGGTAGGAGCCTATTCCAAGGACCAGATCCGTGAGATTGCGGACAGGATCAACTTAATGGTCGCTCATAAGCCGGACAGCCAGGAGATCTGCTTTATTCCGGATAATGATTATGCAGGATTTATAGAAGAAAGTGCAGGGGAAAAAGCGCCGGAGGGGGACTTTGTAGACCTTTCCGGTCAGGTCATCGGTCGGCACAAGGGGATCACCCATTACACCGTAGGCCAAAGAAAGGGATTGAATTTATCCATGGGCCGTCCGGTTTTCGTGGTGGAGATACGGCCGGAGGCCAATGAAGTGGTGATCGGAACAGGAGATGATGTATATTCCCAGACACTGCGGGCAAATCACATCAACTGGATGGCCATTGACGGGCTTCATGGAGAAAGCATGAGGGTATCGGCAAAGATCCGTTACAGCCATAAGGGAGCCATGTGCACCATAGGAGAAGCTGAGGATGGAGTGGTGGAATGCAGTTTTGACGAACCCCAGCGGGCCATTACCCCTGGACAGGCCGTAGTATTTTATGATGGAGATTATGTTGTCGGAGGAGGAACCATACTTTGAGGAATTTAAGAAAAACGAATGGGTGGCTATTATTGGCCTCGCTCCTTCTTTGTGTTTTTATGCTTGCAGGCTGTGCCAGGAAATATGAAACCGTAAAGGCCCCGGCCCTGGAAGAAGCCCAGGGAGGGTTAAGTGAAGAAGAGGGGGAGGAAACAGCCCCTGTGTCCATTGCAGAGGACAAGACTGGGGAGGCTCCAGGCGGAAAGTCCGCGGAAACAAGCTCCCACGAAGCCGATGTGACAATGGAGACCGCTCCAACCTTTGCGGCGGCCGATGAGACGGTTTATGTTACCGGCTCCCAGGTGAATATAAGAAAGTTCCCTTCTTCCCAGGGAGAGGTCCTTGGAAAGCTTGAAAAGGGAGCTTCCTTAAAACGGACCGGATACAGCGATAGCTGGAGCCGGGTAATTTATCAGGAAAAGGAATGCTATATTTCATCCCAGTATGTGTCAAAGGACAAGCCGGCACAGGAGACAGCAAGCGCCGTTCCTTCCGTTTCAGGTAACGGGGGAGGCAAGCTCATCGCCATTGATCCAGGCCATCAGGCAAAGGGCAATTCCGAAAAGGAACCCATTGGGCCAGGGGCTTCTGAAATGAAGGCAAAGGTGGCTTCCGGAACCCAGGGAACGGCAACCGGAATTCCGGAGTACCAGCTTACCCTTGCAGTTTCCTTAAAATTAAAGCAGGAGCTCATCAACAGGGGATATCAGGTCTATATGATCCGGGAAACCCATGATGTGAACATCAGCAATGCAGAACGGGCCCAGATGGCTGATAAAAGCGGAGCGGATATATTCATCAGGGTCCATGCCAATTCCTTAAATGACAGCAGTATCCAGGGGGCACTTACCATGTGCCAGACGGCCAATAACCCTTACAATGGAAGCCTGTACAGCAAGAGCCTTTCTCTTTCCAAAGCCGTTGTAAACGGAATCTGCAGCCAGACCGGATTTAAGAACCGGGGGGTGCAGGAGACGGATTCCATGAGCGGCATCAACTGGTGCAATATACCGGTGACCATTGTGGAAATGGGCTTCATGAGCAATGCGGAAGAGGATAAGAAGATGGCAACCGAGGAATGCCGGGATAAGATCGTAAAAGGAATCGCCGACGGAATCGATGAGTATTATAAATAATTAAAGAAGAACAGCCTTTTTAGGCCAGCTTTCCATTATGGAAGAGATATGGCCGGGAAAGACTGTTCTTTTTTGCATTTGCCGGGCCAGGCATAAATGAAAGAGAAATGGCATACATTTTCCTGAAATGCGGCTGAAAAGCAAGGAGAATGGAATCATGGCAGACTACGGACTGGCGTTGGCAGGCGGCGGGACCAGAGGGGCGGCTCATGTGGGAGTATTAACGGCGTTGGAGGAGGCAGGACTTCTTCCCGACCGGATCGCGGGAGCCAGTGCCGGAAGCATTGTTGCCGGACTTTATGCGTCGGGCATGAAAACAGTGGATATGCGGGAAACGGTACGGTGGCTTTCCAAACACGGCAGAAGCCTGATTGATCCGGATATTTTAGGAATCACTTTATTTCTTCCTCAGATCCTGCTGGGCAGGGAGACAACGTTGAAAGGACTTATAAAAGGAAACCGGCTTCAGCGTTTCCTGTGCGATTTAACCGATGGGCTGGATATACAGGGAGACTGCGGGGGCCTGCTGATTCCGGCTGTGGATATAAACAGCGGGGATACGGTCACCTTTACCAACTTGTTCAAGGAGGAAATCCCCTACCCCGCATTAAAGCAGGAGCATGTGAAATGGGAACGAAGCGGACTTCTCTGTGATATCATGATGGCAAGCTCTTCCGTTCCTGCCGTGTTCCGGCCAAGGCAGATGAACGGTTTTCTGCTGGTGGATGGAGGGGTGACCAACAATCTTCCTGTGGACCTTTTAATCTCGGCAGGAGAGCCAAGAGTCATTGCGGTGGACATTGGTGAAGAATATGAAATGCCTCACGATCATTCCATCATTGAGACCGCCTTCCATTCCTTTTCCATTATGAGCAGAGAGCTTAAGGACTGCCGTTCCAGCGGTGAGCTCCTGCTGTTAAAGCCGCCCATGCCAAGAGGGGCAGGACTTCTGACCTTTGAATGCATGGAAACCTGTATGGAAAACGGCTATGTGTATACAAAAAGAATGATGCCCCGGATCAGAAGGGTACTGGAAAAAAGATAGGGCTTCCAGGCATATAGGACGGCATCAGGAGAGAGGCAGTGGCCGGAATCTGATACATAGCTGCCCGCTCATCCCCACAATTATAAATCCGGCTTCAAAAAGACATAAAGAAGTGATATATTTAAACTAAAATATCAATGGTATACAGCGCTTGTTGAATTTTGAAACAAGGAAATACGGTTAGGAGGAAAGGAAATGGAATTATCATTCAGATACGCCGAAAGAAGGGATACGGCTCTTATATTGAAATTCATTAAAGAACTGGCAGAATACGAAAAAATGCTTCATGAGGTGGTGGCTACGGAAGAACTGCTGGAGGACTGGATTTTTAACAAGAAAAAGGCTGAGGTGATTTTTGCCCTGGCTGACGGGAAGGAAGCTGGATTTGCCTTATTCTTCCATAATTTCTCTACATTTTTAGGGAGAGCCGGGATCTATCTGGAAGATCTGTATGTAAATCCGGAATACAGAGGCAGAGGGATCGGAAAGGCATTGTTAAAGAAGCTGGGGGCGGTTGCAGTAGAACGGGGCTGCGGAAGGCTGGAGTGGTGGTGCCTGGATTGGAACAAACCCAGCATTGATTTCTACCGATCCATGGGAGCGGAGCCTATGGAGGACTGGACGGTCTACCGGATAGCCGGTGAGACTTTAAAGAAGCTGGCAGATTGATTTTTGAATATATATGTATCATGGCCATAAAGAAGGACGTACCAGGGAAAATGCCCTTGGTACGTCCTTTTACTCAATTATTTATTTGCTTTTTCAACTTCCTGCATCTTCATAGCCCTTACCTTTAACGGAAGGCCGAACAGAGTGATAAAGCCCTCTGCGTCATGATGATCATATAAATCACCGGTTGTAAAGGAAGCCAGGGACTCGCTGTATAAGGAGTATGGGGAGGTGGTTCCTGCCTTAATGATATTTCCCTTATAAAGCTTCAGCTTCACTTCTCCGGTCACATACTGCTGTGTGGATTCCACAAATGCCTGAATTGCTTCACGGAGGGGAGTGAACCATTTTCCTTCATAAACGATTTGTGCAAACTTATTGCCCATATCCTTTTTCACTTCCATGGTAGCACGGTCTAACACCAGTTCCTCTAACTGCTGATGAGCCTCAAGGAGAATGGTTCCGCCGGGAGTTTCATAAACGCCCCGGGATTTCATTCCCACAACACGGTTTTCCACAATATCCACGATGCCGATTCCGTGCTTGCCGCCCAGTTCATTTAACGTGGTAATGATATCGGAAACCTTCATCTTTTCCCCGTTTACGCTGGTAGGAATGCCTTTTTCAAAGGTCATGGTCACATATTCCCCTTCATCAGGAGCCTTTTCAGGGGATACGCCTAATACTAATAAGTGGTCATAATTTGGTTCGTTTGCCGGGTCTTCCAGCTCCAGGCCTTCATGGCTGATGTGCCATAAGTTACGGTCACGGCTGTAGCTGTTGTCAGCAGAGAAGGGGAGGTCGATTCCATGCTGCTTGCAGTATTCGATCTCATCTTCCCGGGATTTCATGGTCCATACGTCGGTCATACGCCATGGAGCAATGATCTTTAAGTCAGGAGCCAGAGCCTTGATACCCAGCTCAAAACGGATCTGGTCGTTGCCCTTTCCCGTAGCACCGTGGCAGATGGCGGTAGCGCCTTCTTTCCTTGCGATCTCCACCAGCCTCTTTGCAATAGCCGGACGTGCCATGGAGGTACCTAATAAGTATTTGTTTTCATAAACAGCATTTGCCAGCACACATGGAACGATGTAGTTGTCGCAGAAATCCTCCACCAGATTTTCAATATATAATTTGGAAGCGCCGGATAATTTGGCTCTTTCCTCCAAACCGTCTAATTCATTTCCCTGGCCGCAGTCGATGCAGCAGCAGACTACATCATAATCAAAATGTTCTTTTAACCACGGGATAATGGCCGTGGTATCAAGACCGCCGGAATAGGCTAAAATAACTTTTTCTTTCATTTATACATCCTCCTGTGTTGTCATTGGATTTTTTTTATTGAACTTTCATAAATATACAACAAAATCATGAATAATGCAAGGGTAAAATGAAAAATATAAAAAAAACTTGCATATTATGCGTTGTGGATGTATAATTATGAACTATCAGCTATGGAAGTGACTGGAAGGGCTTTCTTTTTGGCATAAGAGTCCATAGAATCAATGCATAAAATGCAGAAATAATAAATAGATCAACCATGAAAAAATATAAGGAGAGATGATTATGATTAAGGCAGGAATAATAGGGTCTACCGGATATGCAGGCGGTGAGCTTGCAAGACTTTTGCTTCAGAGAGATGACGTGGAGATCATATGGTACGGATCCAAAAGCTATGTGGATCAGAAATACGCTTCTATTTATCAAAACATGTTTCAGATTGTGGATGATTCCTGTCTTGATGACAATGGGAAATCTTTGGCAGAAAAGGCAGACGTGATTTTTACGGCCACTCCCCAGGGCTTTTGCGCATCCCTTATGAATGAGGATATATTAAAGAAGACAAAGGTCATTGACTTAAGCGCCGATTACCGGATCAAGGATGTGGCTGTCTATGAAGAATGGTATAAAATGGAGCATAAGTCTCCCCAGTTTATAGAGGAAGCGGTCTATGGGCTTCCGGAAATCAACCGGGAGAAGATTAAAAATGCCAGGCTCATCGCCAACCCGGGATGCTATCCCACCTGCTCCACCTTATCCATTTATCCATTGGTAAAGGAAGGGCTCATTGATCCCAACACCATTATCATTGACGCCAAGTCCGGAACCTCCGGTGCAGGAAGAGGAGCCAAGGTGGATAACTTATACTGTGAGGTCAATGAAAACATTAAAGCTTACGGCGTAGGGGTTCACCGCCACACCCCGGAGATCGAGGAACAGTTGTCCTATGGGGCAGGCCGTCCGGTCACTATTAGCTTTACTCCCCATCTGGTGCCTATGAACCGCGGAATTCTCATTACTGCTTATGGAACTCTCACCAAGTCTGTGTCCTATGAGGAAGTAAAGGCAATTTATGATAAATATTATGCAAAGGAATACTTTGTCAGGGTCCTGGAAAAGGAAGTGGTTCCCCAGACCAAATGGGTGGAAGGCAGCAATTTTGTAGATGTGAATTTTAAAATCGATCCAAGAACTAACCGGGTGGTCATGATGGGCTCTATGGATAACCTGGTAAAGGGAGCTGCGGGACAGGCGGTGCAGAATATGAATCTTCTGTTTGGACTGCCGGAGAACAAGGGACTTAAGCTGATTCCCATGTTCCCGTAAGCTTATAAATGAATGTATAAATAGAGGAAAATATTATGATAATTCGTACTATGACATTAAAGGATTATGACCAGGTTTATGAACTCTGGTCAGGGATTAAAGGTTTTGGGCTGCGCACCGTGGACGATTCCAGGGAGGGCGTGGAAAAGTTTTTAAAGAGAAACCCTTCAACCAGCGTAGTGGCGGAAGAGGATGGAAGGATCATTGGCTCCATTCTCTGCGGTCATGACGGGCGGCGGGGCTGCATGTACCACGTCTGTGTGGCAGAGAAATACCGGCATCACGGAATAGGCCATAAGATGGCACTGGAGGCAATGAACAAGCTGAAGGAAGAAGGAATCAACAAGGTAAGCCTGATCGCTTTTAAATCCAATACCGTTGGCAACGAATTCTGGCACAAAGTAGGATGGACCTTTCGTGATGATTTAAATTATTATGATTTTGACCTAAATGGGACTAACATTACAAATTTTATTGACTAAGGTGGAGGCATGAGATGAATTTAAAGCGGATATCTGCAGAATTTTCCGTATGCAAGCTGTCCGGACCGGCGGATTTGGGAAAGCTTGACATAAGGTCCGGGTTCTGGTTTCTGGGAAAGACAGACCAGGAAGTGTCCCTGGTATGTGAAACCCCGTTGGTTCCCCAGGATACAGAAGAAAGGGAAGACGGCTTTTTGGCATTCCGCATTGAAGGGGTCCTGGATTTTTCCCTTATTGGGATATTATCTAAAATATCAACGGTACTGGCAGATCACGGAATTGGAATCTTCGCAGTATCCACATTTAATACAGACTATATTCTTGTGAAAAAAGAGAATTACGAAAAGGCTTTGAAGCATTTGGAGGCAGCAGGATATAGGGTCATTGGCACAGAGGAGGATAAATGATATGAAACAGATAGACGGCGGAGTAACGGCGGCAAAAGGATTCCAGGCGGCATCTACGGCGGCGGGAATCAAATACAAAGACAGAAAAGACATGGCAATGATTTACAGCGAAGTGCCCTGTAAGGCGGCAGGAACCTTTACCACCAACATCGTAAAGGCAGCCCCTGTAAAGTGGGATAAGGATGTGGTGGATTATTCCCCTTACTCCCAGGCAGTGGTTGTCAATGCAGGAATTGCCAATGCCTGTACCGGAGAGGAAGGGCTTCGTTACTGTATGGAAACGGCAATGGCGGCGGCAGATAGCCTTTCCATCCCTGTCAGTTCTGTGCTGGTGGCCTCCACAGGAGTGATCGGGAAGCAGCTTCCCAT
Organism: Lacrimispora brassicae; assembly: GCF_054772055.1. Classification (NCBI taxonomy): domain Bacteria; kingdom Bacillati; phylum Bacillota; class Clostridia; order Lachnospirales; family Lachnospiraceae; genus Lacrimispora; species Lacrimispora brassicae. The sequence goes on from NZ_BRYH01000034.1 coordinate 77,654, forward strand.
GGACCGCATTACTGCCGGGGTGAAAGCTCTTGTACCGGCCCTTGACGGCAGCCCGGACAGCGGAACAGCCGCAGCCATGGCCATCATGACTACGGATACAGTGAAAAAAGAAGCAGCAGTCCAGTTTGAAATCGGAGGAAAGACCGTTACCATTGGCGGCATGTGCAAAGGCTCCGGCATGATTCACCCCAACATGTGCACCATGTTAAGCTTTGTCACCACGGACGCGGCCATTTCCAAAGAACTTTTACAGGAGGCTTTAAGGGAGGACATTAAGGACACCTACAACATGATTTCCGTGGATGGGGACACCTCCACCAATGATACTGTGCTCCTCCTTGCAAACGCCATGGCAGGAAACCATGAAATTACATCAAAAAACGAGGATTATAAGACATTTTGCAAAGCTCTTAATTTCATTAATGAGACCCTTGCAAAGAAGATGGCAGGGGATGGGGAAGGCTGTACCGCTTTGTTCGAGGTAAAGATCGTGGGAGCGGAAACAAAGGAACAGGCCGTAACTCTTTCAAAATCCGTCATTACCTCCAGCCTGACCAAAGCCGCCATTTTTGGCCATGATGCCAACTGGGGACGGATCCTCTGTGCCATGGGATATTCCGGGGCAATGTTTGACCCGGAAAAGGTGGACTTATATTTTGAGAGTGCTGCAGGAAAGTTAAAAATAATCGAAAACGGTGTTGCCCTTCCCTACAGTGAGGAGGAAGCCACTAAAATCTTATCAGAGCCGGAAGTGACCGCAACGGCGGATATAAAAATGGGAGAAGCCACTGCTACGGCCTGGGGCTGCGACCTGACATTTGACTATGTGAAGATCAATGCGGATTACCGTTCCTAGCTGTTGCTGATTTATGAAAGCACCAGTTGTTGATTTGTGAAAGAACCAATGGGGATAACCGCTGTTAATCCATGGAAAAATAGGGATAACTACCGGAACGGCACCATTTGCGCGAGTGACGAGCCAAGTGAACATGATAACATGTACATTTGGCGGCTGCCGCGGAAACTACAAGAAATTCGCGGAGTGTGTTTCTTGCAGTTTCACTGAGATAGATGAGAAAAGGAGAAATTAATATGGAACTGGATCACAGCATTATGGAAAAAGCAGAGGTACTGATAGAGGCCCTTCCTTATATACAACGTTTCAACCGGAAGACCATTGTGGTAAAATACGGCGGAAGCGCCATGGTGGATGATGAGCTGAAAAAGCAGGTCATTCAGGATGTGGTGCTTTTAAAGCTGGTAGGCTTTAAGCCCATCATTGTCCATGGAGGAGGAAAGGAAATCAGCAAGTGGGTGGAAAAGTCAGGCATGGAGCCTCGTTTTGTCAATGGCCTCCGGGTGACCGATGAGCCTACCATGGAGATCGCGGAGATGGTATTAAACCGTGTCAACAAAAGCCTGGTGCAGATGGTCAATGAATTAGGCATAAAAGCCGTGGGAATCAGCGGAAAAGACGGCATGATGTTAAAATGCAAAAAACGCTATTCAAACGGAGAGGACATCGGTTTTGTGGGAGATATCACCCAGGTGGACCCTCAGATCATAAATGACCTGCTGGAAAAGGATTTCCTTCCCATCATCTGCCCGGTGGGATTTGACGAGGATTTTGAGACCTATAATATCAATGCCGATGATGCGGCCTGTGCCATTGCCACGGCCATGGAGGCGGAGAAGCTGGCTTTTTTGACGGATGTTGAGGGAGTTTACCGGGACTTTCAGGATAAGGAATCCCTTATTTCAGAAATGTCCATGAACGAAGCGGAGGAATTTGTGGAAAGCGGGATGCTGGGAGGCGGAATGCTCCCAAAGCTTCAGAACTGCATTGACGCCATGAAACAGGGGGTATCCAGGGTACATATCATGGACGGACGGATTCCCCATTGCCTGCTTTTGGAAATATTCACCAACAGGGGAATCGGAACAGCCATTATAAGTGCAGGAGAGGAGCGTTTTTATCATGCCAAGTAAGCAGGAATATATTGAAAAAGCGGAGTCAGAGATCTATAAGACCTATAATCGTTTTCCCATTGTTTTTGACCATGGGGACGGCGTCCGTCTTTATGATACGGATGGGCAGGAATACCTGGATTTTGGGGCCGGGATCGCGGTTATGGGATTAGGCTATAATGACCCGGAATTCACTGAAGCGTTAAAGAAACAGGTGGATAAGCTTCTTCACACCTCCAATTTATTTTATAATGTCCCGGCTGTGGAAGCGGGAGAGCTGATTATAAAGGCTTCCGGTATGGATAAGGTATTTTTTACCAACAGCGGAACGGAAGCGGTGGAAGGGGCTTTAAAGATAGCCAGAAGATACGCTTACAATAAGGACGGCGGCCATGACCACGAAATCATAGCCATGAAGCACTCCTTTCACGGCAGGAGCTTTGGAGCTCTTTCCGTAACAGGAAATGACCATTACCAGGAGCCCTTTAAACCCTTGCTTCCGGGAATTAAATTCGCTGATTTTAATGATCTTAACAGTGTGAAGGAACTGATCAATGATAAAACCTGTGCCATAATCATGGAGACGGTCCAGGGAGAAGGGGGCATATATCCGGCGACGGAAGAATTCTTAAAGGGCGTAAGAGCGCTTTGCGATGAGCATGACATGCTGCTGATCCTGGATGAGATCCAGTGCGGGATGGGGCGTACAGGAACCATGTTTGCCTGGCAGAAATACGGCGTAAAGCCGGATGTGATGACGGTTGCAAAGGCTTTAGGAAACGGCGTGCCGGTGGGAGCATTTCTGGCAGCAGGAAAGGCGGCTACGGCCATGTCTCCCGGAGATCATGGAACCACCTACGGGGGGAATCCCTTTGTGACGGCTGCGGCCTTTAAGGTGCTGGAGCTGTTTGAAAAGCGGAAGATCGTTGACCATGTAAAGGAAATGGGAGAGTATCTTACAAAGAAGCTTAAATCCCTGGCGGACCGGTATGATATCATAAGGTCACAAAGAGGACTGGGGCTGATCCAGGGTCTGGAGTTTGATCTGCCTGTTGCCCCCATTGTAAGCCAGGCCCTGTTAGAGCAAAAGCTGGTACTCATCAGCGCCGGGACGAATGTTATCCGTTTTGTACCTCCGCTGGTGATCGAAAAGGAACATGTGGATGAAATGATAGAGAAGCTGGAGGCAGTATTGGTGCGGCTGCTTTAAAGTTTTTGCCGGGGCGTTCGGAAGGATTTCTGAAGGCTCCGGCTTTTGTATGTAATAAAGGACCCTGGAATGATCCGGTATTCTCTGATAGAGAAAGCGATGTAAAATTGTGCTAAATGCACAAAAAAAATAGTATTTTAAAAAGAATATGATTATTATGCCTTAAAAATCTTGACAAACTATTCCTTGTTTGGTATGATGAACAAAATGAAAACGGATTTACTGGAAGTGTTACTGTTCGACAGGCCTGGCCAGGATGATGTAAGATTGCAGATAATAATATTTAGCTGCAGTTTTACATGATCTTGGCCTTTTTTATTTGAGAAGGTGAACTTTTGTATGTAGAAAAGCGTATCAATAATAATGTGATATTGGCGTCAGAAAATGGACAGCAGATGGTTCTGGTGGGGAAAGGCATTGGTTTTCAGGCATATCCCGGCAATGAGGTTGATAAAGACAAGATCGAGAAAACCTTTTACCCCACAAACAATATGACCTATACTCAAATGGCGGCCCTTATGACCGGGTGTGGACCCAATGAGCTAAAGGCAGTATTCAAAATTGTGAATCTGGCTAAGGAGGCATATAAAGAATTAAATGACAATATGTTCTTCTCCTTACTTGACCATTTATCCTTTGCCCTGAAGCGCTGCGAAAACCAGATGGATATTGTAAATCCGTTGGAATGGGAGATAAAGAAATTTTATTCCAGGGAATACCAGATAGGGATCAAGGCATTGGAAATTATAAAGAATGATTTAGGGACACAGCTTCCTGACAGCGAAGCCGCATTTTTTGCCCTTCACATTGTGAATGCACAGATCGATAGTGTAACTGGGGAGGAGATTTTTGGAATCACTGAAATGACAAATTCCATTTTAAAACTGGTCAAGTATTTCTATCAGTGTGAATTTGATGAGGACAGCGTGTTCTTTAACCGGTTCATAACTCATGTCAGGTATTATCTCATGAGACGGTTAAAAGGAGAGGAAGTTTCCCATACAGACAGGGAGATTATTAATTCTGTCCGCAAGGCAGATTCCCAGGCTTACGAATGTGCAAACAGGATTACCCAGTATATTTATGAGAGACAGAAATGGGAAACTTCCGAGACGGAGAAAATGTTCTTAATGCTGCATATTATTAATTTGGTAAAAAAGGTGAATACATAAGGGATTCGTTACAGTTCGGCTGGCAAGACCCAAACCTGCCTGGCAGCAGACCGTTGTCAGACAGGCTTGGGTCTTTTATTTTATATCATGTTCTGTTATTTTTCCCGCACTGCGCAGAGGAAGTGGGGCTGCAAAAGGCATCTGGCGTTTATAAAACGTAAGGTGCGGCCGTGCTCCGGCGGGGATTTGGCGGAACTGGGAATCTGTTGTTTGGGCTGTGAAAGCGCGCAGCAGCCAGGCAGATGGAAAAAGCAATATCATGATGAATCAGGAGGAGAAAGATGGAACGAGAGGAATTAGCGAAAAAAATCATAGAGTATGCGGGAGGGATAGGAAATATCAAGTCTCTGTCCCATTGCATGACGCGGCTGCGATTTTTCTTAGTGGATGATGATAAAGTCAATGAAGAGGAATTAAAGAAACTTTCCATACTTGGTGTACAGAAGCAGGGCGGCCAGTACCAGGTGATTGTGGGGAATGACGTATCCAGGGTTTATAAGGAAATCATTAAGCAGTATCCAAAGATTGCCGGAGGAGAAAATATATCAGATAACGCAGGAGAGAAGAAAGGAACTGTCATTAACCGTATGCTTGCAACCCTGACTGCCATTCTGGTTGCGCCCCTTTCCGCCATTATCGGCGGCGGTTTGATTTTGGGTATCCGGTATATGTTTACCACCTTGCATATTTTGCCCGGGGACAGCCCCCTTATTTTCCTGCTTACGGTTATCGGTAACTCATCCCTTTATTTCTTCCCATTTCTCCTTGCGGTTTCGGCTGCCAAGCGGTTTAATACCAATATTTACATGGCCATGGGGATTGCGGCTGCCATGCTGGACCCCAATATCATTGCCAGGGTTGGAGAAGATCCGGTAAGGCTTTTTGGGGCAATCCCCATTCCGATGATTAATTATGGAAGCAGTGTTATTCCCATAATTCTGGCAATCTGGTTTATGAGTAAGGTATATGGCTGGCTGGAGGACAATCTACCCTCAATGGTTACCGTTATTTTTGCTCCCCTGCTGACTTTTTTGATTGTCATCCCTATTAACTTAATCTTGATCGCTCCTCTGGCCACTTACCTGACAGCGTATGTATCCAATGGCCTTGAGTGGCTGATTAACTTAAATCTTGGAATTGCAGGCTTTGTGATCGGTGCGACCCGTCCGCTCCTGGTATTGGTTGGGATGCATCATGCCGTCCGGCCCCTGCAGTACATGCAGCTAGAGACCCTTGGCTATACCACAATCAGTCCGGCAACCTTTATATCCACCATGTCCCAGGCAACCGCCGCATTTGCTGTTGCAGTGCTTGTAAAAGACCGGAAGAATAAGCAGATTGCAACTTCTTCCACCATTTCAGGTTATTTAGGCATTACCGAGCCTGCCCTGTATGGAATTATCTTTAAGTATCGGGCAGCCCTGGTGGGCTGTATCTTAGGCGGCGGACTTGGGGGAATGGTCAGTACCATGATGGGGGCAAAGGCCTTTTCACCGGGAATGCCCAGCCTGCTGACAACTCCGGTATTCATGGGAGACAAGCCCATGTCCATTGTTTTCGGACTGATTGTCATGTTTGTGTCCACATTTGGGATCACATGGTTTCTTGGGAAGACCGTATTTAAGCTGGATGATAACATAGTCTTTACCGATGGCATTTCAGAAGCAGGGGCAGCTAAAGGGAAAGCTGTCCCAGGGCATCTGGTGTTCAGCCCTGTGGGCGGGCAGATCTGCAAACTGGAGGATATTAATGATGAAACATTTTCCACGAAAATATTAGGCGAGGGGATGGGGATCATACCAAATGAAAACCTGATTGCAGCTCCTGCAGATGGTACGGTCAATACGGTCTTTCATACCAACCATGCCCTTGGCCTGATTACGGAAGATGGCATCGAGGTACTTATCCATATCGGCCTTGATACTGTCAAGCTGGAAGGGAAGTTCTTTACTGCCAGATGTAAGGCTGGAGACAAGGTGAAAAAAGGTGATGCTCTTATTGAGTTTGACCGGGAACAGATTGAGGCGGCCGGCTATGATACCACGGTCATTGTAGTGATTTCCAATACAACGGCCTATGACAGCATCCAGCCTGAATTTGAAGAAGGCACTGTTTTTGCAGGCGAAAAGATATTAACTGCCAGATAGAAATACCCTACGGGTATACCTTTACGTCCAGAAAGCGTGGACAGTAACAATGAAACACCCTACGGGTATACCTTTATGTCCAGAAAGCGTGGACAGTAACAATGAAACACCCTATGGGTATACCTCTATGTCCAAAAAACGTGGACAGTAATAAAGAAAGGAGAATGAATATGCTGAAACATGGGCCTAAGGGCTTTCCGCCAGGATTTCTCTGGGGGAGCGCCACAGCGGCATGCCAGATAGAAGGCGGCTTCAGAGAAGGGGGAAAGGGCCTGAGTGTAGCAGATATTGCCATGAAGCAGGGAAAGGAAGTTCCCCGAAATGAGTATAAAAACATTACAAAAGAGCAGGTGAAAGCGGCGGAATGCTGGGGAGGAGAGGATCTGTATCCCAAGAGGCATGGAGTGGACTTTTATCACCGTTTTAAGGAAGATATTGCTTTGTGCGCCCAAATGGGATTTACTGCCTTTCGGATGTCCATTGCCTGGAGCCGGCTTTTTCCAAATGGAGATGAATCAGAACCTAATCCTGAGGGAGTGGGATTTTACCATGAGGTTTTTAAAGAATTGAAAAAATATAAAATGGAACCCATTGTGACGCTTTCTCATTTTGAGATGCCTCTCCATCTGGTTACCCAATATGGAGGCTGGGCCAACCGTAAGCTGATAGACATGTTTGTGGGTTACTGCAAAGTATGCTTTGACGAATACGGGAGTTATGTCACCTACTGGATTAACTTTAATGAAATGAACGGTACCCGCTTTAATACCTTTTATTCAACCGGCATCCTCCGGGAGGACTGGGGGGATCAGTTTGAGCAGGCTGCTTATCAGGCCGCCCATAATCAATTTGTTGCTTCTGCAAAAGCAGTCAAATATTTGAAAGAGACAAGGCCTTATGCCAGGATGGGCTGCATGGTGGTTCCTTTCACCCGCTATCCCGGCACTTGTAAGCCGGAGGATGTGATGAAGATGCACCATAACATGCATCTGGACTGCTATTTTTATACGGATATTTACATGAGGGGAGAGTATCCGGGATATGCCAGCCGCTACTTTGATGATCATCAGATCCGGCTTGAGACAGAGGATAAGGACTTTGAACTGATAAAAACATATACGGCCGATTACCTGACCTTCAGCTATTATTCCACCAGCATATCCAGCGCAGAACAGGAGGAGTGGGAAACCACGGATGGGAATTTGAGCCAACAGCTTAAAAATCCTTACCTGGAAGCCTCCCAATGGGGCTGGCAGATTGACCCCCTGGGACTGCGCTATCAGCTTAGCTGCTTTGCTGACCGATATCCCGGCGTAGAAATGATGGTAGTCGAAAACGGCCTTGGGGCCCAGGATATTGTAGAAGCAGACGGCAGCATCCAGGATGACTATCGCATTGATTACCTGCGCCGCCACATTGAACAGGTAAAGGAAGCCATTTGTGACGGGACCAATGTGATTGGATATACCTCATGGTCTTCCATAGACTGCGTTTCTTCCGGAACATCTGAAATGGCAAAACGTTATGGATTCATTTATATTGATTTGGACGATAACAATGAAGGGACTCTTGAAAGAAAGCCTAAGAAATCGTTTTACTGGTATAAAAGGGTGATTGAGACCAACGGAGAGGAATTATAAAAAGAAGGGAGCATTTTAATATGCAGTTAATCATCGCAAAAGACTACGAAGCAATGAGCCGTATGGCTCTTACCCATGTTCAAGCCCATATGTACACAGGGGATAGCCGGAGGGTGAATCTTTCCATTACGGCAGGAAAGACCCCGGAACGGCTGTATCAGCTTCTTACAGAGGAGTATAAGGGGAATCCCTGTTTTAACCATGTCCATTTTTATAATTTTGACGAGATACCAAGGGAGGGAGAGAAAACCGGCGTTACCATGAATGATTTAAACCGTATGTTCTTCACTCCGGCAGAGGTACCAGGGGAGCTGGTCCATGTTTTGGATACAAAGAACTGGAAAGATTATGACAAAAAGCTTAAAGAAGATGGCGGATTAGATATGCTCATTATGGGGCTTGGCATTGATGGACATTTCTGCGGAAATCTTGCAGGTACGGTAGAGCATTTCGGCATGGAAACCCGGAGGGTAACCAAGGAAAAGTATCCCATCTCATATTTTGAAAGAGAGACCGTTCCGGATCACTATGTGACCTTTGGGCCGAAAACTGTGATGAATGCCCGGCATCTCATCATGATCATTAATGGCAGCCACAAGGCAGAAATCGCAAAGAAGGCGTTGTTCGGCCCGGTTACACCGGAGATTCCTGCCAGTGTGTTCCAATTGCATCCCAATTATACGGTTATCATGGATGAGGAGGCCGCAGCCTTGCTGGACAGGTAAGTCGAGGAAGGGGACAGTGAAATCTGTTTGGCAATAAAGTATAATTCAATGCAATTAAAAATATCTTCCCGAGCTTGTTCCGGAATCTCATTATGAGTACCCGGAATAAGCTCTTTTTTATGGTCTATAAAGCGATTTTGTCATATGGTTTTTCTCTCTGGCTTGATAATTATAACAAATAATTGATAATATACAGTTTGTTATGTAACGGATGTATGCTATTTTCAATGATTTGGAGAGACGAAGTTGATAAAACAACATAAGAAAGTGGTTTAATAAAATACTTTTTTGTGCAAAAGTACTTGACATCTTAAACTCAGGATGGTAGCATGTGCTTAGAAGAAACGCAGATGATAAAGCTGTTTTATTTTTAGACAAAAAGGAAAAACGTTTTACCAAAGGAATAAGAGTAAAATGATATCCTTTTTCACTATATTTTTTAAGGAGGTATTTCAATGAAAAAAAGAGTTTGGAGTATTCTGATGACGGCAGCGCTGGCAGTATCGCTGACCGGCTGTTCCGGCGGGGCAGGAGCAGGGAAAGAAACTGGGAAAACGGCTGAGACAGCGGCTGAGACAACGGCAGCGGCCGCATCAGAGAATGGGGCAGGAAAGGAAAAGGCAGGGGAAGGAAAAAGGGTATGTATTGTGTATTCCGGAAACTTAGGGGACAAGTCCTATAATGATTCCTGCAATGAGGGGGCAAAAGAAGCTGCAGCAGATTTTGGAGTGGAAATTAAAAATCTGGAGGGTACATCTGCAGAGGAATGGGAGGCAAACTTTTTATCCGCCTGCGAGGACGGTTATGATCTTGTTATCTGCTCTTCCTCTAACTTTGAAGAGTACATGAAAGAGCATTGTGCCAGTTATCCGGATGTGAAATTTGCCATTATTGACACCACGGTGGAAGGAGATAATATCGTATCCATCAGCTTTGCCCAGAATCAGGGTTCTTTTCTGGCAGGTGCGGCAGCAGCCATGTTTACCCAGAAAACAGATATTGAAGGGGTAAACCCGGAAAAAATCATTGGCTGGGTAGGGGGAATGGATATTCCGGTTCTTCATGATTTCTTCACTGGATATGAGCAGGGTGCAAAATACATTGACCCGGATATCAAGGTTCTTCAGTCTTTTGCAGGAACATGGAATGATCCCTTAAAGGGCAAGGAGCTGACTCTGGCGCAGTTTGATCAGGGAGCGGATATCGTAATGAACGTAGCCTCCGGCACAGGCCCTGGAATTTTAGAAGGAGCAAAGGAAGCAGGAAAATATGCCATTGGTGTGGATTTAAACCAGGATAATGACCAGCCGGGAAGCGTGCTGACATCTATGGTAAAGCGTGTGGACACAGCCTGCTATCTGGCGATCCAGTCAGTGGTTGAAGGCACATTTAAGGGAAATTCCACTTCTTATCTGACCATAAAGGAAGAAGGCGTCGGCCTGACCGATTTCAGTGTGATGAAAGAGCATCTGGGAGATAAATTCCCCGAAGACATTGTGGAAAAGGTAAAAGAACTGGAAGAAAAGATCGTTTCCGGAGAAATTGTCGTAGAGAATTATACCGGTTTCGGTGCAAATAAATAGCAGGAACTTAAAAAGAATGAGAATGGTTTGGATTTCCTGATACCCCTCGGGTTTCCAAACCATTTTACAATCAAAAGGTTCGTAAGGAGGCTCCTGCCATAAGAAGGAGAGTGAAAGTTTGAGCGAATATGTGATTGAAATGAAGGATATTGTAAAATCCTTTGGAAATGTTCATGCGGTAAAGAGTGGGCAGTTCACATTAAAAAAGGGAGAGATCCATTCCCTGATCGGAGAGAACGGAGCCGGAAAGTCCACCATGATGAAGCTGCTTTACGGCATGTATTCCATTGATGACGGAATTATCCGGATTCATGGAGATGATGTCAAGTCGATCACTCCTAAAACTGCCATTGAAAAAGGCATTGGAATGGTGCATCAGGAATTTATGCTGGTCAATGAACTGACGGTATTGGAAAATATTATTTTGGGATTTGAGCCCCGGCGTGGAATCACCATTGATTTTGACAAGGCCAGAAAGACGGTGGAACAGTATGTCAGCCAATATGGAATGGATATCCAGCTTGGGAAAAAGATCAATCAGATTTCAGTGGGTGAGGCACAGAGGGTGGAGATCATCAAAACCTTAACCAGGGGAGCCAACGTGATTATTCTGGATGAGCCTACGGCAGTCTTAACCCCCCAGGAAACCAGGCAGCTTTTTGTGATCCTTGAGAATTTGAAAAAAGATGGGAAATCCTTAGTGTTTATATCCCATAAATTAAATGAGGTCATGGAGATCTCTGACCGCATCAGTGTGATGCGCCAGGGAAATTATGTGGGAAGTGTAAATAAGGAAGAGACTTCCCCTGCAGAGCTTGCAAAAATGATGATCGGAAGAGAAGTGTTTCTAAACATCGAAAAAACCAAGGCAAAGCCGGGAGAAAAGGTTCTGGAAGTAAAGGATGTATGGGTTTCCGGAGAAAAGGAGATCTCAAAGATCCGGGGGGTATCACTGGATGTCCGGGAAGGAGAGATCGTAGGTATTGCGGGAATCGACGGAAACGGGCAAAGTGAGCTGATTGAGGCAATCGCAGGACTGAGGCAGGTGGAGAAAGGAACCGTGCTCTTAGACGGAAAAAATATAACGGGTTTGAGCCCAAAACAGATCAGGAAGAGAGGTCTGTCCCACATCCCGGAGGACCGCAATACAAGAGGCTTGAACCGGTTCATGAGCATCAAGGAAAATCTCGTAGCCGTTCAGGTCAGTGAACCTCCATTTTGCCGTGGGATCATGCGGAATGATAAGGATACGCTGGAATATGCAAAAAAGCTGTCTGAGGTCTTTGACATCCGTCCCAGGGATCCGGAGATATCCACTCAGTCCCTGTCAGGTGGAAATGCACAAAAGGTAGTGGTTGCAAGAGAAGTTTCTATTGGGGGAAAGCTTTTGGTTGCATCCCAGCCTACGAGAGGTGTTGACATCGGGGCCATTGAATCCATCCGGAAAATTTTGCAGGAAGTCAAAACCAAAGGAATGGGGGTTTTGCTGGTTTCTGCTGATTTAGAGGAGATTCTGTCTCTTTCAGACCGGATCATTGTCATGCACGAGGGCAGGATAACAGGAAGGCTGAAGGCAGAGGAGGCCAATGAGGATAACCTGGGATTACTGATGATGGGCGGAACTGGGTTGGCTGAGGAAAGGGGAAGCACAACATGAATGTAGCGGTAAAAAGCATAAAGAAAATTTTACTTACCATGCTGCTTGCATTGGCGATCGGAGCCTTGTTTATACTTTTTATCGGAGAAAATCCCTTAGAAGCTTATGGGGCCCTGCTGCGGGGAGCCTTTAACGGAAAGCTTAAGGTAGGCACCACTCTGGCCAGCTTTACGCCCCTTCTCCTGACCTCCTGTGCCTTTGCGGTAGCGGCAAAAGCGGGAGCATTTAACGTAGGAGTGGAAGGTGAGGTATTTCTGGGAGGAATTGCTGCCGCCTATATCGGGATCAACTGGACCTTTCTTCCTGCTCCTCTTCTCTTAATAGCCTGCTTTCTGGGAGCAATGGCAGTGGCGGCTTTGTGGGCTCTTATCCCTGCGGTGCTGAAGGCTTATTACCGGGTGAGCGAGGTTTGTGTGACCATTCTCATGAACAGCGTGGCCTTGTACATAACCTCTTATCTGGTCAGCGGCCCCATGAGTGCAGGCGTGGCCAATGCCCAGTCTCTGCCGGTAACGGTGAACCTGCCTCAGTTTATGAAACCCAGCAGTGTCAATGCAGGACTTTTCATTGCCATTGTCACAGTGGTTCTTATGATCTGGATCTTAAACAAAACCACCTTTGGATATAAGGTAAAAACAGTGGGCACCAATCCGGCTCATGCGGAGTATGCGGGCATCAGTCCTAAAAAGATTTTTATACAGTCCATGATGTTAAGCGGAGCATTGGGCGGGATGGCCGGCTGCATTGAGGTTTTGGGAGTTCACGGTTATTTCCTGAATAATTTTGCCACGGGGCTTGGCTCCAATGGTATGCTGGCTTCTTTGATCGTTAAGAACAATCTGGTTTTTGCACCCTTTGTGTCCTTTTTCCTGGCAGTGTTGAAATCCGGAGCCATGGGGATGCAGCAGAGTACCGGTGTACCAAAGTCTATTGTGGATACCATAACGGCAGTTTTCATTATTGTGGCAACCATGGAGCTTTTGTTTCAGTTTAAAGATAAGAAAAATAAAAAGGAAAAGAGCAAATAGGAGGAGGCAGGACTATGGACTTAGGCAAAATTTTCAGTGTATCCTTGATATATGCAACCTTTCGTTCTGCCACGCCTATTATTTACGCGGCATTGTGCGCAGCTATTACCCAGCAGGCGGATATTTTAAATATCGGAACGGAAGGGATCATGCTGACCGGTGCATTTGCGGCAGTAGCGGTCAGCTATTTAACCGGAAGCTGGGCATTGGGAGTGGCAGTTGCCATGATAGCAGGGCTTATCATGGCCATGATCATGGCAGTCGGCCATATCCGTTATAAAGCGGAGATCTGTGCCATCGGCATGGGAATCAATTTATTTGCACTGGCAATCACCAAGTTTCTTTTAAACAGCGTCCTGGGAAAAAGCGGGACCTTTTCGGAACCGGGGATCATTGCAATTCCAAGGGTCAGTCTTCCTTTTCTGGCCAAAGTCCCATTTTTAAAAGAGATCTTTGACAACTGGTGCATCACCGAGTGGTTTGTCATTGTACTGATTATTATGGTCTGGTTTGTATTTTATAAAACAGTCTGGGGTCTTCGCTTAAGGGCAGTCGGCCAGTTTCCCATGGCTGCACAGACGGCTGGGATCAATGTGAACTCCATGAAATACAGGGCCATTGCCATATCGGGCCTGATCGGAGGACTGGCAGGTGCCCATTTATCCCTGGGATACAGCAAAATGTTTACGGAAAATATGACCAATGCCAGAGGATTTATGGGAGTGGCGGCCATGTATTTTGGAGGCGCCCACCCCGTCCTGACTGCGGCCGGATGTCTGGTGTTCGGATTAACAGATTCCATAGGAGCCAGGCTTCAGGCTTACGGAGTGCCGTCTCAGTTGGTGCTTTTGATGCCTTATGTGGTGACCATAGCAACCCTGGCGGTTTCCATGGCATCGAAGCTGGCAAGGGAAAAGAAGAAAAAGAGTGCATTGGCAAAAGTTTAAAAAAGGAGAACGATCAATGGAAAAACAGAAGGTCATCCTGGACTGCGATCCGGGACACGATGATGCGGTGAACATATTACTGGCGGGAAGAAGCAGCGGGATCCAGGTGCTGGGTATCACAGTGGTGGCAGGAAACCAGTCCCTTGAAAAAACTACAAGAAATGCCCTGAATATCTGCCAGTACTTAGGGCTGGATATCCCTGTCTACGCCGGCTGCGGACAGCCCATGATCCGGGATAAGCAGCTCCTTGCAGGAGATATCCATGGAGAAAGCGGACTTGACGGTCCTGTCTTTGAACCGTTAAAGAGAAAGGAAGAAGCAGAACACGGGGTACAGTTTATTGTCCGCGCCCTGATGGAATCGGAAGGTGACATTATCCTGGTGCCAACGGGCCCCCTGACCAATATTGCCATGGCCATGAGAATGGAGCCCCGTATCATACCAAAGATAAAAAGAATTGTCCTCATGGGAGGCTCCTATCAGTTGGGGAATGTGACTCCGGCTGCTGAATTTAATATCATAGCCGACGCCGATGCAGCCCATGTGGTATTTACCAGCGGCCGTCCCATTACCATGGTGGGACTTGATGTGACCCGGAAGGTGCTCTGCTATCCTCAGGTGGTAAAACGAATGGAAGAGATCGGAACTCCGGCAGCCCGCCTGTTTACAGATCTCATGGGACATTTCAACAAGAGCCAGAAGGAAGTTTTCGGCTGGGAGGGAGGGCCTCTCCACGATCCGGTGACCATTGCTTCCATTCTTGATCCAAACCTCCTGGTGACAAAGCCCATGTATACGGAAGTGGATATCAGAAGCGTACAAAGCTATGGCAGGACCAATTGTGATTTCTTTGGGTACAGTCACAGAGAAGCCAATGTGGATGTGGCCGTAGACATTGATGTGGAACGTTTCTGGGATCTGATCCAGGAGGGAATCCGGGCCTACGGCTCATGAGGTGAATGATGGAAAGGTTAAGAGAAGTACTGGAAAGAAACCGGGAAGAATATGTTAAATGTTTATCAGAACTGATCGCCATAGATACCCGGGATCTGGGACATGGGATTGCCGGAGGAAGAGAGAAAGAAGGACAGGAATATTTAATCCGGTTATTGGAAGAGTTTGGGGCGGATCAGATAGAAAGAGATCCCATGACAGAAGAGACGATTACAGCTTCTATAGAGAAATTTGGGGAAGGCAATCCCGGTCATGACTATAAGGACCGCTTTAATGTTTATGCTGTTTTTAAGGGTCAGAAAAGCAGAAGCCTGATGTTTAACGGACACATGGATACCATGCCTCCTGGGGATGAGTCCCTGTGGAATGTACCTCCTCATGCTCCCGAGATAGCAGACGGCAAACTGTACGGCCTGGGAGCAGCAGATATGAAGGGGGGGCTTATGGCTTCCGTCATGGCTGTAAAGCTTTTAAAGGATGCCGGGATCCCTCTTCCTGTTCACGTCCACATTTGCTCCGTATGTGATGAAGAAGGCGGCGGCAACGGCTCCATTCAGGCGGTTATGAGAGGAAAACGGGCGGATGGAGTGGTGGTCTGTGAACCTACGTCCGGAGAGCTGATCCTGGCTCATATGGGATTTGTATTTATGAAGGTAGGTCTAAGAGGGAAGTCCAACCATTCCGGCGCAAAATGGCTGGGGGTCAGTGCCATTGAAAAGGCAATAAAGATCATAGAACGGCTTAATGAACTGGAGCACGGCTGGCTCCTTACCTATAAGCATCCCCTTCTTCCGGCCCCTAATTTAAATGTAGGGACCATTCATGGAGGAAGTGCAGGATCAACGGTTGCCGGAGACTGTGAATTTGAAATGTGCATCCATTATCTTCCCGGTCAGATGAGCCATGAACAAGTGGTAGCTGAGGTCACAGACGAGATCAGGCGTTTTGCAGAAAGTGATTTGTGGCTGCGGGAGCATATGCCAAAGATCAGTATTTATCAGGCCGGCGGTCCTTTTGAGATGGAAAAGGGACCGTTTGTAGACAGCTTTGAAAGAGCGTTTGAAGAAGCGGAGGGAAAACCAGTGGCCATAAAGGGCTCACCGGCTGGCTGCGACTCCAGGCTGTGGAGAAACATGGCCGGATGTCCAACCATTCAGTTTGGTCCCGGAAATCTGGAACAATGCCATTCCGTAAACGAGTATATTCCCATAGAGGATTATCTTAAAGCGATTCATATCTATGCACAATTGATTTTAGAATGGGGAAAGGAAGACAGGACAGATGAATAAAAAAATTCTATTGGCAGGAGAATCCTGGATGAGTTATACTACACATGTAAAGGGGTTTGATTCTTTTTATACCTCTACCTATGAGACTGGAGAAAAATGGCTGAAAAAGGCCATGGAGAAAGCCGGTTATGAGGTGACGTTCCTTCCGAATCACTTAGCATCAGACGGGTTTCCGTTTACCATGGAGGAATTAAAGCAGTATGACGGGGTCATTTTGTCCGATATCGGAGCAAATACTCTGCTGCTGCCGGCCGCCACCTTTACTCATAGCCGGAAGATGCCGGACCGCAGTAAGCTGATCCGGGATTATGTTCTGGAGGGAGGCGCTCTTTTGATGATAGGAGGATATTTGACATTTTCCGGTGTGGATGGAAAGGGGAAATGGCATGACACGGCCGTCCAGGAAGTCCTTCCTGTAGAGGTTCTGACTGTTGATGACAGAATGGAGCACTGTGACGGAGCAAAGCCTGTTGTAAGAGAAAGCCATGAGGCCATATCCGGACTTCCCTTAAACTGGCCGGAGGTATTGGGATACAATAAGACCGTGGCAAAACCGGAAGCCATTGTACCCGTTACCATAGAAAATGATCCCTTTCTTGCACTGGGAACCTACGGAAAGGGAAGAAGTGCAGCCTTTACCACGGATTGCGCTCCGCACTGGGCGCCGCCGGAATTTTGTGAGTGGGAATATTACGATCAGCTTTGGAAGGGGATCCTTGACTGGCTGACGGAAAAATAGAGGATTGGAAATGGAAAAACAAGGCTGGGAAAAGGAAGCGGTACAGCTTTTAACGGATTTGATGGAGATCAGGACAGTTAACGGAAAAGACGGAGAAAAGCCGGCTGCGGAATTTATCTGCCAATACTTAAACAGCCATGGAGTGAAGGCTTTTGTTCAGGATATTGGGGATGAAAGGGGAAATGTAATTGCCCTGATCCCGGGAGCGGATGGGGTCAAGGGAATGATCTGGAATGGGCATCTGGACACGGTGGACTACGGAGAGCTGGAGAGCTGGGACAGGCCGCCATGGACCCCGGTAATACAGGACGGCTTCCTCTTTGGGCGGGGAGCCAGTGATATGAAGAGCGGACTGGCTGCCATGGTATATGTTCTGGGAATGCTGGGAGAGACCGGGAAAAAGCCGGGGACTTCCATCCAGTTTCTTGGAACATGCGACGAAGAACGGGGAGGAGCCGGAGCAAGGGCCATTATTTCCGGGGGCCATATGATGGAAGGGTCGGTTTTGCTGATTGGAGAACCTACGGGCTGCACCGTGGGGATCGGACAAAAGGGCTGTATCTGGCTGGAACTGGAAGTAAGAGGTAAGACCAGCCATGGAGCATATCCGGAAGAAGGCTGTAATGCAGTCACCTGTGCATATGAAGCTGTGGAACGTCTGGGAGACTGGATTCGCTGCCATGACCATCCGGTCCTTGGAAGAGCTACTGCCCAGATTACTGAGATACAAGGAGGAATACAGCCAAACATGACACCGGATCTGTGCACGGTTTTAATGGATATCCGTACTGTGCCGGGACTTACTTATGAAAGTATTCTTAGGCGGCTGGAGACGGTATTTCAGGAGATCAGCCGGAAATACGGAGAAATCCCCAGTCTGGTTACCCGGATCAAGAATCACAGAATAACCATTGAGGCGGACAAGGCTTCCGGGGGAGTTATCGGGCTGGTAAAAAGTATGGAGGCTGCCGGAATTAAGGAGGCCTATTCCGGAATCTCTTACTTTACGGACGCCTCCATACTGGCGGAAGGAAGAGAAGAGATGACCACCGTCTTATTTGGACCAGGTTCCGCGGATATGGCACACAAGCCCAATGAATGTGTACAAATCGCGGATTACTTAAGTGCAATACGGGCATTGACAAACATGGCAGCAGTGAGGATCGAGGATGAGAGCGACAATTAAGGATATTGCAACAGACACGGGACTTTCTGTGACTACGGTCTCTCTGGTATTAAACGGGAAAGCCTATAAGATACCAGATGATACAAAAAAACGCATTATGGAATCGGCGCGTAAGCTTAACTACCGGCCCAATCAATTGGCAGTCAGTCTGGTCAAAAAGAGAAGCAAAACCATAGGCCTTATTATTCCTGACATTGGGAATGTCTTTTATGCCCATATGGTAAAGGGGATTGAGGAGTGCTGCAGGGAACATGAGAGAACGCTGATACTGTGCAATACCAATGATCTCCATGAGAGAGACATGGAATATATCCATCTTTTGGCTGACCAGGGCGTGGACGGGATCATCTATGTCATGGCCAGAGAAAGTGATGAGACAGCAGGTAAAGAATCAGTTGCCTTATTGGAACAACTGCAGATGCCCTTTGTGCTTTTGGACCGTTTTCTTACGGATTCGGACTGTGCCGAAGTAATATTGGATCATGAACTGGGCGGATATCTGGCAGCGAGACATTTAGCAGAGCTTGGCCATAAGAGGATCGCCTGTGTAACAGGCCCTGCCCGACTGGCGGATTCAGAGAGAAGATTAAAAGGATATGTCCGTGCCCTGCAGGAATTTCATATTCCTTTTGATGAAAATCTGGTTTATGAAGGCGATTATACCATGGAATGCGGGGCCAATGCTGTGGCTGCCTTGATGCACCGTGGATTCACAGCAGTATTTGCCTGTAACGACCTTTCTGCTTTTGGAGTGTGCAGGCAGCTATCTAAATATGATATGAAAGTACCAAAAGACATATCGGTGGTAGGATATGATGATGTTTTGTATGCGGAGATGATGGCAGTTCCTCTTACAACGGTCAGACAGCCCGTATACGAAATGGGAGTGGAGTCTGTAAAACGGCTGATTTCCCAGATCAAAGGGAAAAAAGAAGAAAATAAGATTGCGGTATTTGAACCGAAATTGATGATAAGAAGCAGTACCGTGGGAATTGGACAGGAGTGCAGTATATGAAGATATTGAATTTTGGTTCTCTGAATATTGATTATGTTTACCAGGTGGATCATTTTGTAAGAGAGGGGGAAACCATATCCTCTGATTCTCTGGAGATATTTTGTGGTGGAAAAGGTTTAAATCAGTCCCTTGCACTGAGCAAAAGCGGCGTCAAGGTCTGGCATGCAGGAGCGGTTGGGGAGCAGGACGGCGAAATATTGACCCAGGAGCTGGAACAGTTTGGCATAGATACAAGAAATGTTAAGCGGCTGAAAAATAAGACCGGCCATGCCATCATTCAAAAGGATAAGGAAGGACAAAACGGCATTCTTTTGTATGGGGGAGCGAACCAGGAAATAACAAAGGATCAGGCAGATGAAGTTTTAAGTGAGTTTGGAGAAGGAGACTTTCTCGTTCTCCAAAACGAAATCAATGAAGTGGGATATATCATGGAACAGGCACATGGGAAAGGAATGAGGATTGTTTTGAATCCCTCTCCCATGAACGGCAAAATATGGACTTATCCTCTTCATTATGTGGAATTTTTCATATTGAATGAGATTGAAGCCCAGGATATCTGTCAAAAGTCCGGGAGCGGCAGAGAGCTTTTGGATCAGCTTGCTGAGAAATTTCCCAAGGCAAAGATCCTTTTAACCCTGGGCCAGGATGGTTCTTTATTCAAAGACGGGGATCAGGTGTTTGAGCAGGAGATTTATCCGGTGCATGTGGTTGATACCACCGGGGCCGGAGATACCTTTACAGGCTATTTCATAGGTGGACTTGCCCTGGGAGAAGCTTCCGGACAGGCTTTGGATCATGCGGCAAAGGCGGCCTCCATTGCAGTATCCAGAGCCGGGGCTGCGCCTTCGATTCCGACAAGAGATGAGGTTATGAAAAGTTATTGAGGTTAAGGCCCAAAAAGAAAGCCCAAGGAGAGTGGATCCCTGAGCTTTCTTTTCTGTCATGAAGCCGAATTGCTGTTCAGTTCCCGTATTTCGCGAACCCGCAGAAGAACAGGAAGCAAAACCCCGGCAGCAATCAGACTGAACAGATTCTGCACCAGATTAAAGGGGACATTAGAAACGGCAGCGGGCCAGTCATAGACTGTAAGCTCAAACAGGAAATAGCCCCCTGTGACTACTGCGCTGGATACCGTTCCGGCGACCAGAAAAGGCAGTGTACGAAAGCCTCCTCCCCGCCCCCTGTAAGGCAGATGTCTGTACAAATACCCGCCTGAACATGCAGCCAATGCTTTAATGATCAGGGTAGCCGGAGCATAAAAGCCGTAGCCTGAAAGCAAATCCGCCATCATAGAGCCGATCCCTCCCGCGGCCCCGCCGGCCATTGGACCCAGGAGCATGCCGCTTAGCAATACCATTCCGTCTCCCAAATGAATATACCCGCTGAATGCAGATGGTATATGTATTACCATAGTGGCTGCAGCGGTAAGGGCTGCCATCAAGGCACTGAAAACGATTTTTTTCGTTGGATTGTTGTTCATATTTTTTCCTCCCTCAAAAATTCTCTCATATTTTTATTAAACTCTATGATATAGAAAAACTGGTATTTATTAAATAGCCAATTTGAATAAAATTATACATACCAGTTTTTTGCGGCAGTTTTCAATCCTTTATGAAAAAGGTGTGTATTCAAAGAGAAAAAGACATTTTTGGAATAGCGGGACATTTCTTTTTCAATTATAATCAGATTACCAGCAGCTATGAGGGGGTGGAGGATAGGATGAAAATATTGTCTCCCATAGCGGCAAAATGTGGAAATATCAGGATCCGGTCAGAGCTTGGCAAGATTTCCATGAAATTCCTCTGAATAAGTTCTGCCTGACAAGTTAAACTTGTTTTTTTATAGAAACCCCTATATAATAATGGAAAATAAAATGCGGTTGGAAAGGCGGATCAATAGTTATGGTACAAGACTTTACAATTGACACATTCCTTGAAAAATTATCCTCAAAAAGCCCAACGCCGGGCGGCGGCGGAGCGGCGGGTCTTGGCGGCGCCATGGGAGCGGCTTTGGGAGAAATGGTGGTGAACTTAACCCTTGGCAAGAAGCGGTATGCCGATGTGGAAGAAGAAATGCAGTCATTCCTTGAAAAGCTGGAAGTTTTAAAAAGCGAATTTTTAAGGCTTGCAGATGAAGATGAAGTTGTATTTGTCCCCTTGGCGGCAGCATATGGCCTTCCGTCCGGTACGGAGGAAGAAAAAAAGCATAAAGACGAAGTACTGGAAACGCATCTATTAGGCGCTACCCTGGTTCCTCTCATGGTTATGGAGCGGGCCCTTGAAACCCTTGATATCATGGAGGTTCTGGCAGAAAAGGGAAGCCGCCTGGCTGTCAGTGATGTGGGTGTTGGGGTGCAGTTCGTCCGTTCCGCCCTGTTAGGAGCAAAGATGAATGTTTCTATCAATACAAAATCCATGAAGCAGCGGGAAAAGGCAGGACAGCTTCAGGCCCAGGCAGATAAGCTGGCAGAGGACGGGATCAGAAAGGCTGACGCCATTTATGCAGGAGTGGAAGCTGCATTAAAGGCATAATAAGGAGGAGAACAGACGTGATAATCTTAAAGGGAGCAGCCGTGTCTGCAAAAATCAAAGAACAGGTGGAAGGTCTTTTGACCGGCTGGAAAGGAAAGACTCCCAAGCTTGCCATTGTGCGGGTGGGAGAACGGCCTGACGACTTATCCTATGAACGGGGAGCTTTAAAGAAAATGGAAAGCTTTGGCCTGCAAGGGGAAAGCTTTGCGTTTCCCCAGGATATAACCGATAAAGCGTTTAAGGAAGAGTTTGCAAAAATCAATGATGATCCGGATATTGACGGCATCCTTCTCCTGCGCCCTCTGCCAAAGCAGATAAGGGAAAAAGACATCGAGCATATGATCTATCCGGAAAAGGATTTAGATGGCATATCTCCCGAAAATATTGCCAAAGTATTTGCCGGAGACGATACGGGATTTGCACCATGTACGGCAGAGGCAGTGGTGGAGGTCCTAAAGGCCAGTGATATATCTCTCACCGGAAAGCGGGTGGCCATTGTGGGCAGAAGCATGGTCGTGGGACGCCCCTTATCCATGCTGATGCTAAAGGAAAATGCAACGGTCACTATCTGCCACACCCGCACGGAAAATTTAAAGGAAACCTGTAAAAATGCCCAGATCCTTGTGGCTGCCGCCGGGCGAGCCAGAATGGTGGATGCCTCTTATGTGGGAAAGGATGCTGTGGTGGTTGACGTGGGAATTAATGTGGATGAAAACGGAAAGCTTTGCGGAGATGTGGATTTTGATTCTTTAGAAGGGACTGCATCCATGGCAACTCCGGTACCAGGAGGTGTGGGAGCGGTAACAACGGCTGTGCTGGCAAGACATCTGGTACTGGCAACCCTTAAAAAATAAAATATGAAAACTGGGAGGCCATTGCAAAATAGATTGACCATCTATGGAGCAATGGTTCTTTTTTGATTACCTGTTTACGGCCTGCCGCTTCACCTGCCCAATGGCTCCCAGTACGGGAGGGAGATACAGGATCACAACGGTTACGATCAGTTCCGGCAGGATATAGGTGGCATTATAACCCAGAGTATAAACCACTGGGTTCATGCCTTCCGGCGTATAGGAAGCAAAGAATATATAGCCGGAAACCACATGGCACAGGTAACGGCCTAGGACACCTGCCACATAACCGGTTACAAGGCCGTGTTTTTTATTGCTGAACAGCCCTGAAAGCCCCAAAGCGCCGAAGGCTAAGGGATAGTCAAGGAGAACCTGGAGAGGAGCATATATATAAGGTTCTGTGATAAACTGTAAAATCCCGTAGGCAACGCCGGTCATGATCCCGGCTTTTACACCGTAAACATAGCCGATCAGGCAGATGAACAGCATGGAAAACAGGGTGATGGAACCTCCAAAAGGAAGGGAGGCAAATTTGATAAAGGAAGTTACCATTGCCAGAGCCATGGCGCCTGAGCAGTAAACAAGCTGGCGGGTCTGCAGTTTTTGGGATTTGGAAGCGGCTCTGCCCAGAAGATGCAGGGTGAAAAGAATTGCGGCAAACAGAACGATCACCAGCACATATCCGGCCGGCCTTAATAAATACGCTTCATTTTCCACAGAGTAAGTTAGAAAAAATGACATAAAAAATCCTCCTTTATGTGCGCAGGAGGGGACTACTGTTGCTTCCTTACGCCGGCATTATCCGGTTCAAGTAGTGAGGGTTCGGTTTCTACCAATCTCAGCCAAAGGCTCCCCTAGCGTGCGTGATTTATATAATTTTGCTGTGAGTATAGCGCAAATCTTAAGGCTTGTCAAGCCATGCCATTCATCATTTGCGGATAGAATTTATTTCTGAAAGGCATATGTTTCTGAATGGATGAACTGTAATCAAATTGTAAATTCAGTATAAAAATGCAAATAAAGCACAACCTAGTTAAAGAAGTGAGGTTGAAAGAAAAACATCTTTCAAGCCTGAGAGCTTGTGAATCAAGGGGATATGCCTGCATATCCAGTTGATTCATTATATACAAATTGGAGATACGGAGGTTGCTTTAATGACAGGCTTTATTATAGCTCTTATATCCGGGGCGCTTATGAGCATTCAAGGGGTTTTTAATACGGGAGTGACAAAGCAGTCCAGTATGTGGGTATCAACAGGCTGGGTGCAGCTTACAGCCTTTTTGACCTGCATCATTCTGTGGTATTTTACCGGCAGGGAGAACATTTCCAGCCTTTTTGACGTACAGCCCAAATACCTGCTGCTGGGAGGTATTATGGGCGCTTTCATTACCTATACGGTGGTAAGGAGTATGTCGGCCCTGGGTCCGGCCAAAGCAGCCCTGATCATTGTAGTTTCCCAGATCATTGTGGCCTATGCTGTGGAGCTGTTCGGCTTATTTGGCGTTGAAAAGGTGGGATTCGAATGGAAAAAACTGATCGGCGCAGTTGTTGCCATCATCGGAATCATGATATTTAATTAATTTGGAAATAGTGCTTGTATTTACCTATTTCTTTAGGTAGAATAGTAATATAGGCTGAAGATGGTATCCTTTTTTGGAGATTTTTGTAAGAGGAGGGATATCATGAAATACCAGAAAGTTAAAATCGCCCTTATGGCCCTGTGTGTTTTGGCGGCGGGTCTGTGTTATGGCCTCAACAGAAGCCAGGAGGACAGTAGGTCTGGGATGTCTCTGTCAGAGTCATTGGCTTTTCCTTCCGGAGAGAAGGATACCGGAATTCAGGCAGAAGGCGACGGCAGGCCGGGAGACAGCGGTCCAACAGGAGCCGGGGGTCAGGCAGCAGGGGGTACCGAGTCAGTTTCCGACGGAACCGGCCGGTTGGCTTTAGAGGCGGCGGAGGGCAGCTTAGGAAGTGCAGGAGAGGAAACAGTCCTGCCTTTCTACGTACATATCTGCGGAGAAGTTGTTTCTCCCGGTGTTTATGAGCTTCAAGAAGGAAGCCGGGTCTTTCAGGCAATTGAGAAAGCAGGCGGATTCACAGACCAGGCTGGGGCAGAATATTTAAATATGGCGGAGCGGGTTACGGATGGCATGAAGATCCTGGTTCTCAATAAAGAAGAGGCGGAGGCGGCCAAAGCCAGGGGAGAACTTTCTTTGCCGGCGGAGGCTTCATCAAAGGCGCAGAAAACCAAAGTGAATTTAAATACGGCCACCAAAGAGGAACTGATGACCCTGCGGGGAATCGGAGAAGCCAAGGCCAACGATATTCTTAAATATCGGGAGAGCCGGGGCGGATTTCAGAAAATCGAGGATATTATGAAGATATCCGGAATCAAAGATGCAGCGTTTCAAAAAATTAAAGAAGACATAACGGTTTAAATATAGAGGAACAGAGGTGTAGTATGGCAAGGGTTTTAGTAGTGGACGATGAAAAACTCATCGTAAAGGGAATGAGATTCAGTTTGGAACAGGACGGTATGGATGTGGACTGTGCCTATGACGGGGAGGAAGCCATTAATCTGGCAAAGCAGAAAGAGTATGATGTAGTCCTTTTGGATGTCATGCTTCCCAAATATGACGGGTATGAAGTGTGTCAGGCCATCCGGGAATTTTCCGAGATGCCCATCATCATGCTGACAGCTAAGGGCAATGATATGGATAAGATCCTGGGCCTGGAATACGGTGCCGACGATTATATCACAAAACCCTTTAACATCCTTGAGGTAAAGGCCAGGATCAAGGCCATCATGCGCCGGAATGCCAAAAAGAACAAGCGTGACGGCCAGGATGACAGCCAGGTGGTGATAGCCGGCGATTTAAAGCTGGACCGGGACAGCAGAAGAGTGTTTATTGCTGAGAAAGAGATCAATTTGACGGCAAAGGAGTTTGACCTTTTGGAGCTTCTTACCTGCAATCCGGGTAAGGTTTACAGCAGGGAACAGCTTCTTACTTACGTATGGGGAAATAAAGCTATGGATACGGGAGATGTCCGTACCGTAGACGTTCATGTAAGGCGTCTGCGGGAGAAGATCGAACCAAGTCCCAGCGACCCTAAATATGTGCATACCAAGTGGGGCGTGGGATATTATTTCTGCAAGCAATGAGTCAGGTCAGGAATGGTTGCATTCCTGAATCCGGCCAATGCTGCAAGGGTCAAATCCCCTGCAGTTTGCTGCGGGGGATTTAACCTTCGCGTCTAGAAAAAGAAAGAGGAGGATTTCCAACGGGATACCGGGGAGATCCGCCTTTTCTTTAAATTTTGGGAAAGAAAAAGCCCTGGACCAGGGCAATTATGAAGACGGAGAAACGATGGGATGGATTACAGTATCAGAAGAGTGAGAAAAGAAGATTTAGACCGGGTGGCAAAGGTGGAGGCCCTTTGCTTTCCGCCGGAAGAGGCCGCAGGGCGGGAAACCTTTGAACAGAGGATCAATCATTTTCCGGAAAGCTTTTTTGTAGCAGAGCTTTCTGATGGGACGATCATCGGTTTTATTAATGGATGTGCCACAGACGGGAATACTATTTGTGACGAAATGTTTGAGAATCCGGATTTTCATGATCCGGATGGCGATTACCAAAGCGTATTTGGACTTGATGTAATAAAAGAGTGGCGGGGCCGGGGAGTTGCCGCAGCTCTTATGAAGCGTTTGATAGAGGAATCAGAGAAAAGGGGCAGGAAAGGAATGATCCTTACCTGCAAGGACAGGCTGATTCAATATTACGAAAAATTCGGATACCGGAACATGGGAGTGTCCGGGTCTGTGCACGGAGGAGCGGTCTGGTATGACATGCGGCTTGATTTTATGGATACAGGGAAGTGAGGCACCGTCAGTATGAAACGAAGTCCCCAGGGAGAGCGTTGGAGACGGCTTGACAATACGGCAAAGATATTTCCGGTCATAGCCAGCGAGAATTTAAGCAATGTATTCCGGATTTCCGCAGTTTTAAAGGAAGAGGTGGACCCGGGCACCCTGCAGAGGGCACTGGAAGAGATTCTTCCTCAGTTTGAAGGATTTACAGTGAGGCTGCGCAGGGGATTTTTCTGGTATTATTTTGAAAACAATAAGAGGATGCCTGTGATCGAACGGGAGACGACTTATCCCTGCAAATACATTGATCCTCACAGCAACCAGCTTTTTTTGTTCCGGGTCACTTATTTTGGCAGACGGATCAATCTGGAGGTATTCCATGCGGTTACAGACGGTCTGGGAGCGGTGAACTTTTTAAAGGCCCTGGTTTACCGGTATCTGGATCTTAAACAAAATTCCAGGGCAGATCATCAGGCGCCCCAGAAAATATCGTCGGATGTTTCCATGAACGTGGAGGACAGCTATGTCCGTCATTATAAAAAGACCGTAAAGCGAAAATACAGTTCCAGAAAGGCTTATCATCTGACCGGAGAAGCCCTTCCTCTTGATGAGGAAAATGTTCTTCACGGTTACGTGGATTTAAAGATGCTGAAGGTGGCCGCCAAAAGCTGTGGGGTCAGCATCA
Organism: Lacrimispora brassicae; assembly: GCF_054772055.1. Lineage (NCBI taxonomy): Bacteria > Bacillati > Bacillota > Clostridia > Lachnospirales > Lachnospiraceae > Lacrimispora > Lacrimispora brassicae. The sequence goes on from NZ_BRYH01000034.1 coordinate 104,850, forward strand.
CCAGATTTTTGACGGCAGCGCTGATCTGGGCCATTTATCTGGAATATCTTGAGAAAAAGCCCTGTGAAAGATCCATTGGCATCAGCATTCCCATTAATTTGAGGAATTTTTTCGGCTCGGATACAACCGCCAATTTTTTTGCCGTGACGCTGATTGACTTTCTATCCACCGGTGAGGAGCATACTTTTTCAGAGATACTGGAGGCGGTGAGCCGGCAGATGGATTTAAAGATCACAAAGGAAAAAATGGAGCAAATCATTTCCTACAATGTTTCCAATGAAAAGAAATGGTATCTGCGGATCGCACCCCTTTTTGTAAAATGGTGTGTTTTAAACCTGATTTTCCGGAAAAATGATAAAGCCTACACCATGACTCTTTCCAATATCGGACCCATTGAAATAGAAGAAGACTATAAAAAGGAAATCGAAAGGATTACCATGATGATCGGCGTTTCCAAGAGGCAGCCTGTAAAATGTGGGGTCTGCGCCTATGGGGAAGAGGTGATCGTAACCTTTACTTCCGTATTTCAGGACACCAGGCTCCAGGACCGTTTCTTCGGCTTTTTAAGAGAAATGGAGATTCCGGTGAGTCTGGAGAGCAACGGCGTCCCGGACAACAGGGATGATCTTGGCATGTATCCCCAGATCCGGTATGACCGGAAGCGGATTAAGAAGCTGGCAGTTATTTTTTACGGATTGCTGTTTTTGGTGGGGGCTGTTTTAGGGGGCATTAATTACGCCACCTATTCCGGTTCTTTGTGGTCCGTCATTGCCATTGTGCTTATGGCCTATACGACTCTTACGGTGGAATATTCCATTCTGCGCCATGCAAACCTGGCATCAAAGATTCTTTTGCAGACGGTGGCGGCTCAGGCGCTTTTAGTGGCTCTGGACCATTCTACAGGATATAATGGCTGGTCCGTGAATTACGGGATTCCAAGCACCATTCTGTTTGCAGATTTATCCGTGGTCTCTCTGATCCTGGTGAACCGGATGAACTGGCAGAGCTATTTCATGTATCAGATTGCTGTTACGGTGTTCAGCTTTATTCCTTTGATTTTATGGGCGGCCGGGTTCCTTACCAGACCGTCTCTGGCCTTGATTACCGTTGCTGTAACGATGATCATTCTGACCGTTACGATTGTGCTTGGAGACAGAAGTGTGAAAACAGAATTGAAAAGGCGGTTTCATGTGTAAAAACACGCCGGAAAAGGAGGGTGTTGTTGATGGGCCGGAAAAAAGTGAGTGTACGGGGAAATCTTGTGAGGGATATGATGCAGAATGTAATGGAAACTTCGCTGAAACAGCCGATCCGCACCGGAGAGCTGAGAAGAAGTCCTGTGGAGCCTGCCTGGGTTTGTCCGGCGGGATATGAATATGAGATCATAGAGCTGGGGCAATTGAAAATGGAGTATCTCCGCCCTGTGGGAGTAGTGACGGACCGGGTAATCTTACAGCTTCACGGCGGTGGATATATCGGGCCGATGAAGAACATTTACCGCAGGTTTGCAGTCCGGTATTCCAAGCGAAGTTATGGCGGGGACGTGCTGACTCTTGACTACCGGGTGGCACCGGAATATCCTTATCCGGCGGCATTGGAGGATTCGGTGGCAGCTTACCAGTGGCTTGTTGAGGAAAAAGGATACCGGCCGGAGCATATTGTGGTGGCCGGGGATTCTGCCGGAGGCGGATTATGCCTGGCGCTTGGGCTGTATCTTAAGGATCACGGGATCGCCCTTCCCGGAGGTTTTATCACCATGTCTCCATGGACGGATCTGACCAACAGCGGGGAAAGCTATGTGTCCAATTATGAGATCGATCCCCTGTTTGGAAATTCTACGGATAATATGCTTTACAATTCGGACTATATTGGCGGCGAGGACCCCGGCCTTCCTTACATTTCTCCGGTATTCGGGGAATATGAAGGGTTTCCTCCTGTTCTCATGCAGGTGGGAAGCTATGAGGTGCTTTTAAGCGACACCCTGACTGTGGCAGATAAATTGAAAGACGTGGGAGTGAAGCGGCGGGTTTCTGTCTATGAGGGGATGTTTCATGTATTTCAGATGGGACTGGACTTAATCCCTGAGAGCCGGGATGCCTGGGATGAGGTAGAATCGTTTTTACGGATCATCTTTCATATCAATGTAAAGCCTGATGGGAAAGTGGTGCGGAAGGTGAAGACAGAACACACAAAACCAACAAGAGATATGGTTAAGCTTTTGATTGCCATGATGAAGAAAGAACTGGACACATAAAGGAGATACCAATGAAGATCACTCTGGTAACTGTGGGGAAAATAAAGGAGAAGTTTTATACAGATGCCATCGGGGAATACAGCAAAAGACTGAGCCGCTACTGCAAGCTGGATATTGTCCAGGTGGCCGATGAAAAGACACCGGACTCGGCCAGTGAAGCGGTTGAGAGACAGATCCGGGAGAAGGAAGGGGAAAGGATCCTTTCTTCGGTCAAGGATGGGGCGTATGTGATCGCTTTGGCCATTGACGGGGAAATGCTGGATTCGGTTCAGCTTTCAGGGAAAATCAATTCTTTGGGAGTGGGCGGAATCAGCCAGATCGTGTTTGTCATCGGAGGGTCTTTGGGGCTCTCTGATGCTGTTTTAAAGAGAGCAGATTATAAACTGAGCTTTTCCAGGATGACCTTTCCGCACCAGTTGATGCGGGTGATTTTACTGGAGCAGGTATACCGCAGCTATCGGATTATAAATGGAGAGCCATACCATAAATAAGGGCGAAATGTCTGGGATGCGCAGGAACGGTAGGCATTACTATTAACAACGCTGGAATCAGAGAAATCGTAGAGGGCTTAGATAATATTAATCTGATAAATGTAGGAGCAAGAGCTTTTAAGTAATATGAAAAGATACTGTGCGTTATAAATAAGAGGGAGGTTGGATTTGCTTAAGGAGCTTGAAAAGAATGGATTATCAATAAATATTTTGAATACTTTGAGCTATAAAAGTTCTTTAGAAAAAAGTTTAAAGAACAGTCTTAGAAGGTTTGAGGTAGAAGATCTATTCAATGAAGTAACAACAATGATACGCTTTTATCGAGGAATAGAAACATTGGAAGTAGTTGACTTGGATTATAGAATCAAAAGTTTTGATTCATGCTTACGTAAGTATGAAAAATTTTATCCTGAAATGCGGGTAGAAAAAGTATTCAATGACATTTTGGGCTTTAGGATGCTGGTGGATAACTATGATACTCTTTTGAATGGCAACATTCCAGATGGGATAAGAATAGTAGATATGAGTAAAGGCAAGGCGAAAGATGATGGGTATAGAGGTGTCCACATTTATTTCCAGCCCGACCATTACCATTATCCTATAGAAATTCAATCAAATACTTATTATGACAGGCAATTGAACAACTGGCTGCATAAATATCTATATAAGAGGGGATATTCTGATTTAGTAGGTAGAATATTGCGTCAGGAATATGAATATGGTAAGATATTAAAGGAACAAGATTTTCAGGAGGTGTTAAAGCATGTGCTATCTGGTAGCCAAGAAGTTTGATGAAAAAGGTTGTATTGCAGTGAAGACTAGACACGGAAAAGCATTGGCGGATTATGCAGAAAACCTTCAGCAACTAATCGGACATAATGGTGTTCAATTGGTGACAATCAGCCGCCCCAGTGCTTACGGTGAATACGAACCCTATGAAATCATAGGAAGTAAAGAAGAATTTCAGGAGCGGGTTCTGGAAATGTAAACCTAATAACCATAATGAAGCTGTACAGATCCGTATTATCTACTAATACTCTGCACAGCTTTTGTATTACTCACTAGTTTTTTATCCCTTGCCTATGATATGGAGAGCCATACCATAAATAAGGGCAAAAAATCCTGGGTGTGCAGAAATGGTATATCATATAAGCGTTGGATTAAAATATCCCATCGGGGCGGCAGGGGCTTCGATGGGATTATTATGTTTAAATGATGATACTTATAATAGAAGAAATCATTCAAATACATTCGAAGCTGATATTAAAAACTGGTGGCTTAGACGGAAATAAACGTATTTGTGTTAGTTATGTTGATGATCTTAAAGCTGAATAAAGTGACGATTTCTTATTCACAAGAAGAGTTAATTCAACTGGGCTGGAAATAGCCGGTGAGAAACTTAATTATAATCAAATAAGTGAACAGTAAAATGTAATAGGGTGAAATAGATTGCTCCCGCCATAAGGGTTACCTTATCCTTGTGTCCCTTGCTGGATTGTTGTATAATACCTTTATTCAATAATGCGTTTTTCATGTTGTCCTCCTGTTCGAAATCAGCCCCTTTACAACATTGATAGCGATTTAAACGTAATCAATAACTAAGTGATATAAATGGTGAGACTATGGTTCATAAAAATCAATATGATGAAGTCCCTGAGGTTTCTAATGTTGAATCCTATTTAAACAGGGAGCGCATCAATAATTTACTTAAATCAGCCATTGAAAAGCCTGTCACCCTGGTAACGGCAGGGGCAGGCTATGGCAAAACACAGGCTGTCTCAACGGCGCTGAGAGATTTTCATAACCGGATCATATGGTTACAGCTTTCCGAATTTGACAACCTTGCTGCCAGGCTATGGGAACACTTTATCTATTCTGTGAATTGCCATAACCCGGAATTAGGGAAAAGGCTGACGTCATTGGACTTTCCTCAGCGCTTACCTGCATTTGATCAGTTTTTACGCTTGATTACCAAAGAATTGATAGGCTCAGAAAATTTTATTTTTGTATTTGACGACCTGCATTTTATTCATAATAAAAAAGTATTGGACTTCTTTGAAAGGCTGATATTCGCCCGGGTCCATAAGCTGTCCATTGTCATCATTTCAAGGACAAATCCGGATTTAGGTCTGGCCGGCATGTTATCCAAGGGGGGATTGGCAAAAATAACCGAAGATGATCTGCGGTTTTCCAGAGATGAAATGGAGGAATATTACCGCAAACAGGGCGCAAAGCTTAGCCAGGGCCTGATTTCTCAGATTTATTCTTTTACGGAAGGCTGGATGTTTGCCATTTACCTTATAGGATTGTCAATGAAAGCCGGCAATATTTATGATAAAAATCCTATCCTTTTAACCAAGCTGGATATATTTGAACTGGTGGAACGAGAAATATTCCAAGCTACATCAAAGGAATTGCAAAATTTTCTCATTAAAATTTCCATATTTGACACGCTGCCCATAGGACTTGTAAAAGAATTGTCCAATGATAACGCCGCTGTCATTAATGAAATGATAAGTTCAAGCCTGTTTATTCGTTATGACAACATCACCCATAGCTTCCGCCTGCATAATTTATTCCGGGAGTTTTTACTGGAAAAGGCAAACCGGTTGGCAAAGGGGGATGTATATCAAGTACAATTAACCGCGGCAAAATGGTATGAGAGCAATCATTTCCTCACTGATGCAATCAGCCACTATAAAGCCTGCGGGTGTTACAATGAAATTTTTGATATTATTTTATCCATAAAACAGCGGGTGGTTAAAGACACCGCGGATTCATTCATTAACTTAATTGAATTCGCACCCAAAGAGTTAATGGAAGCCAGACCCATCATGTTATTGGTGAAAGCCAACTATTTACTGAATAACAACAGAATTCATGAGGCTCATGAATTATTGCTGAACATACGCAATAAGTATGAGGCTCTTCCTGCCGTAGGGGAAAATCAAATGATTCTTGGTGAGGCTTACTTAACGCTTGCGCTAATCAGCATTATCAATCAGGAATACGAATTTGAAGATTTGTTTAACATGGCGAATCAGTGTCTGCCAAAGGGAAGCCAGCTTATAGACAGCCGGTTCAGTATTGCCGAAGGAATCAATGTAACCGGTATTAAAAAACCTGTGCCCGGCGAACTGGACAAGTACAGAAATGCCTTGTTTCAATCCGCCGGTACGGCTGCAAAGGTAATGAACGGATGCGGCTACGGCATGGAGTACCTCAATGCCGCCGATTCAGACTATATGACCGGGAACATCAATCATGCTGAAAAAAACGCTTATGAAGCAATATACCGGGCCAGACAGTATGAACAATATGATGTGGAGTATATGGCAAATTTTATTTTGATGCGAATCTATCTATTTAAGGGCGATTATCCTAAAATAGCAACCTTACTGCAAAACATGAAAGAGCAGTTGGATATTCTTCAAAACTCACAATGCATAGCACTTTATGATATGATAGAGGGCTGGTTTTATGTAAAAATCGGACAAACTGAAAAAGTATGCCAATGGATTATGAATGAGGAAGAAACACAAAAAATGTTTGCTCCCCTTATTTTAGGCAGGGAATACCTGGTTCATTCCGACTGCCTTTTAGGTGAAGACCGGTATAACGAACTTTTAGCCTTTATGGGGCATACGGATAAACTCTACGAATCCAGAGGTATTTTATATGCAGTGATACAAAACTACATTACAAAATCCATCATATACCATTATTCCCACCAATATGATGAATCAATAAAGGCATTGCAGGCAGCTTACGAGCTTTCCAGCCCCAATAACCTGATAATACAATACATAGAATACGGCAGTAAAATGCGAACCGTGATCAGTGCGGCGCAGCGTGATAAAAACTGCGGAATACCGAAAGAATGGCTTTCAAATGTTTATACCAAATCCTCAACCTACGCAAAGAACCTGGCTAACGTTGTTTTTAAATATATGGATGCCTATTCAGTCAATCGAAACGAGCATGTTCATTTGTCAAAGCGTGAAATGGAAATTTTATTATGCCTTTGCAATGGCCTTACCAGGGATGAAATAGCGGACCATTGCCATTTATCTGTAAATACCGTAAAAAGTATGCTGAACACGATTTATTCTAAGCTGGGTGCACAAAACCCCATGGAAGCCGTCCGTATTGCTGCGAAGATGGATATATTATAATGGGGGCTTGATATAACCGGGCCGGATAATAATACTTAGGAAGTTTCAAAAAGAATATCAGGTTTCCAATTTGCGTAAAAATCAAGATACTCCTCATAGGGCAACGGTTTGCTGATATAATAGCCTTGCAGCTCCTGACAGCCTATCTGCCTTAAATAGAGCGCCTGGGTTATATCTTCCACACCTTCCGCTGTGGTAGTTATGTTTAACTTTGTTGCCATAGCAACAATGGCATTTACAATGGTACGGTCTTCATCACTATCGTTGAGGCCGATAATAAAGGAGCGATCAATTTTAATTCTGTCCACCGGAAGTTTTTTCAAATAACTTAAGGATGAGTAGCCTGTGCCAAAATCGTCTATAGAGACAGTCACCCCCATGTCACGCAAAGCATTCAACACGATCTTAACCTTAGGAATATCTTCCACGATGGTAGCCTCGGTAATCTCAATATCCAGCTTCATACTCTCAATACCGGCTTCCTCTGCCGCTTCCCGAACCATACCTAAAAAGTCCTGGTTCAACAGCACCTGTGAAGATATGTTTACAGATATGGAGGCGTTCATCCCCTGTATGGCCAACAGCTTGCTGCACTTGCATGCGGCTTTTAGCATCCACCGGCTCATGGGTACAATCAGGCCGGATTCTTCAGCCATAGGAATAAATTCGCCCGGACTGATAATGCCTTCGGGCGTTACCCAGCGCATTAACGCTTCGCAGCCTATAATCTGTCCTGTTTCAGTTGAAACCTTGGGTTGGTAATAGGGCTTAAACTGGGAGCAGCCGTCATTGACGGTGCTGCGGATTTTGTTTTCCACAAACAGCTTGCGTTGTAATGCGCTGGTTAGTTCGGCTTCATACCGGCAGTACATATTACCGCCCATTTCCTTGGCATAGTACATGGCTATTTCCGCATTTTTAAACAGAGTTTCAGTATCCTGTCCGTCAGCAGGGTATGTACTGGAGCCTAAGGATGCTGATATGTGCATTTCTACATCTTTAACTGAAAACGGTACTTTAAAAAGAGATAAAATTACGCCTGCGTATAAATGCACTTCGTATCGTTCACGAAATCTGTGGGTAACGATAATAAATTTATCGCCGCCTATGCGCCCGATGATCGGGTTGCGAGGCAGTTGGTGCTTAAACCGGTCTGCAACCGCAATAATAAAGTTGTCTCCGGTGGAGTGCCCCAGCGTGTCATTGATAAATTTAAACCGGTTCAAATCAATGAAATAAATGCCGATCATGGTGCGGTCGTCCCTTGCCGGAGCAAACAATTTTGCCAGCAGTTCACCGGTACTGTTCCTATTATTAAGGCCTGTTAACATGTCAAAGTTTGCATGATAATACAGGTCTTCATTGTTTTGTTTAATAATACCGCTGTCTTTTTTAATCCGTTGGATCATGTTGCTGACAGACTCCGCCAGCATGTTCATCTCCGTATTTTTATATGTTGTTATCACACTTGATTCAATTGTCTCAAGTGAAATATTGTTAACCTGGCTAGCCAGCTTCCCTAATGGCCTGGCAAAAGCATACTCCATTAAAAGAATTCCTAAAACAAGCATAATGACCAGGAAAACAGCTATCATGATCTGTACCGTGACAATAAAGCTGAAACCCTCAGTGAATAAATAACGTTCCCTGGAAACAGACAGAACCAGGCTTTTATTTCCCAGAATATCATACATCTCGCCATACGCGGTTATTTCATTTGTCCCGGTCATTTCTACAATTGGCATCTCCCCGTCTGCAGCGGTATTTTGTCCCTTAAGCAAGGTTACCTGATCTTTTTTGTCCATCGTAATATGAACTTCCGGATATTTGATTAAATTAAAAATTTTTTCTGCCGGAATCACTCTGCCGAATATGATGGAGCCGGCGCAGGGGCCGGAGCCATCTGTACGCAACACGGGGTAGGAACTCATATAAATGATAGTCCCATCCTGTATTATGTAACCATTTACTCCGCCAGGCGCCGAGCCGCTTATATACTGTGTCTCGTTTTGCAGAAAATGAGTTAAGGTCAGCGGGCCGAGAAATCTGTATGTTTGAGTCAGATCCACGATACTGTTCTGATACTGCTTTGTTTCTTGATCGTAATACTGTTCAAACACAGCCTTGCCCGCGGGATCTACTACCGCAATAAAATTAAGCTGATAAGCCTCGTAACGGCGTTGGTTTAAATAATGCTCCGGAAATTCATCGTATTCTCCGTTTAAATATTCATAGGTATAATCCCAAAACGCCCAATCCCTTATCATTTCCGGCAGGTATTCCACCGAAATGTTTAAGTTGTTTTCGGCGAGGAAATATTCATTTCGGATATGATCGTATTCCCGATCCGTCAGCATCCTGTTCATGCTGTTATAGAAGATAAGATTTACAATGCCGGCTATAAGCAGAAATAATATAATCATGATGGCAATTAATTTTTTTCGAGTAGATAATTTTTTTCTTTTTTCAGATGATGGATTAAACATATCGACCTCCTTATCTATAAACGTTTCCTGGCATGCTGTATAGTACATCTCAGTAGTAATAATATAATACTGCTCTATCGCAAAACACACCTGAAACCGCAAATCTTTAAATGGCAGAATGGCAGTATATTTCTTTCGTAAGCCTCATTTTCTTCCATTTAAATACTCTTCAAGACAAACTCCTTGATTTTGAATTTCCATAGCTGCCTTAATTCCTACATACCGGTAGTGCCACGGCTCATTGATCACCCCTGTTATTTCAGTTTTATCTGGCGGATAACGGCGGATAAAGCCGAACTTGCAGGCATTTTCATTAAGCCATTTATAAACTTCGCCGCCAGTAGAACGAATGCCGTCTGCGTTGATGTCCACTGCAATTCCCAATTGATGTTCACTTGTTCCGGGAATTGCCACCCATGCTTCCGCCTTAGTCTTTGCTTCTTTGGGTGAACAGCCTTCGGCTTTGTATGCTTTTATTTTTTCGTCTAATAAACGTTGCTGCTTTTCCCTTGTCCGATAGCCGGAAGCAACAATGGGATAAATATGATCCTTTCTTGCGGCATCAAACATTTCTTGCAGTGCGGGATATATCCGCTTATCTACGGATTCACCGTTTGCCAACTTTGTTAATTGCATTTTGTAATCGTCTGGAATGTAATTCCATTTGTTAACTAAAATTAAGCACCATGCAGCTTCGTCAGTGCCATTTTCTGCGTTGTCGGTTGAAGCAGCAGGCAAAGCCATTTTCTGTTCAGTGGTTTCAGAAATAGAAAACAGGTCTGGCTGTTTTACTGTGGGATATGGATCGGCATCCGCTAAAAAAACAACAGCGGAAATTAATATGGCAAGACAGATACACGTCCAAAGAAAGAGGCCTATGGATCTGCGGATTGCATGGCCTTTCGATTTCTTTCGCCGTTTTCGTCTGGGAAAATTGTCATTCTCATAACCTTTCAATTATCGATCCTCCTTTGAATGAATCAGGACAAAAAAGCTCTTGTCAGTATTTATTGTACTGAACAAGAGCTATTGGGATTTTAATACTAAGTTGTTAATTTACTAAGAAAAAGTAGAGATTATATTGATGTTTTCTTTGCACAGTTTTCGGGAAGCCGGTGGCAGAAGCAGCCGCTTTTTTTTATATAGTAAGCTTATTGAACTCTATGAATTTCAACCTCCTCTGCCATATAAATGCCGTTTTCGGTTATTAGAAACTTTTTAAGCAACATCAAATCCTTAAGGCTGATGTCATTTTTTTCAATCGTCTTTTTTTCGATGATTTTTCCGTTTTGCTGTATATTAACCAACGTAATTTTGCAATTTTCCAAAAGTTCAACCTTAAACTGTTCGTTAGCTCCTGTTGCTGACCAGGTGGTTTTGTCTTCCGTATTGCGGGGGTATATACGGGACACCACAATGACGTTATCGTTTATTTCCTTAACGCCGCCCTGAAGAGCAGGCGCGGGACGATTAAAAAGAAATTTATAGTTATTAGAAGCATAAAATCCTGTACAGGTAAGTGCTATCATTAATCCACTTATTAAGATTGCGTATTTTTTAGGCTCTAAAGATCTTGAAATCAAAATATAAACCAAATAACCTGCCATTCCGCCCAGGACATTCAAAATCAAATCATCAATATCGGTTGAGCCACAGGCAAAAATATACTGGCAAACTTCTATAACCAAGCTGAAAACAAACGCTAATATCAATATTCTTGTTAGTTTGCGCATTTTAGGAAACAATAAAGCAGATATAAATCCAAGGGGGAAAAATATAATAAGATTCCCTAATATATTAGAAATTCCTATAATTTTATTCCCGCTTATTATAAACCGGAAATATTCGGAAATCGTAACAAAAGGGATTAAATTCAGGCTGCGAACCCCTGACAATTCACCTTTTAACATATTAGAAAACGTATTGGGATATTTGAATACCGTTATTTTGAAAAGCGCAATAAGGTATATCACAAAGAACCCTAATAAAATAATTGTCCTTGTCTTATGTTTTATTTTTCTCATAATTAATCCTCCAATAAAGAAAGCTTGTTCTTCGTAGTTATACGATACCTCAGAAGAGCAAGCCGTTTTTTAGTATTAACCTATTAATTTATTAAGATAAAATAAGATTATATTTAGATTTCACTAACCTCGTTTGCAGGCAGCTCAACTGTAAATATCGTATGGCCATTTTCACTGTCAGCGTAAATGCGCCCGCCGTGTAAAACGACGATTTCTTTCGCAACTGCTAACCCAAGACCCGCACCGCCGGTATTGGAGGAACGGGCAGCATCTAACCGATAGAATTTATCAAAAATGGTTGTGAGTTTATCCCCGGGAATACTTCCGGCATTTATGAAAACGATAGATACCATATCGCCTGAAACTGCTGCAGTTATGTCAATTACGCTGTTATCCGGGCTGTATGCTACAGCGTTTTTAAGAACATTGTTAAAGACCCGTGCCAGTTTATCAGGGTCGCCGTGTACCGTCAAATCCTCGGAAGCATGAATGACAGCCTGTTTTCCATTTGCGGAAAGCTGGGGGTAAAATTCATCAGCCATCTGTACCAGCATATAGTAAAGGTCTATGCTCTTTTTTGACAGCGTAATTGTTTGGAGGTTGTACCGCGTAATCTCGAAAAATTCGTCGATTAGCCCTTCAAGCCGATATGCTTTGTCCAGTGTAATATGCACATACTTTGCCTTTTGCTCCACCGGCATATCCGGGGCTTCATCAAGCAAGCTCAAATAACCGATAACAGAGGTAAGGGGTGTTTTAATATCGTGGGCCAGATACATTACCAGGTCATTTTTTCGCTGTTCGGCCAGCATTGCGTCCTGTTGGCGTTTTTCAAGGGTCTGTTTTAATGAATTTAGCTTTTGTTCCATATAAGCCATTTCCCCGGAAAGTTCAATCTGTTTTCCTTCGTTTTGAATCAGTGAGTCTATGCCGGCATTTACCTCATCAAAATATTTCATAAAGTTAGAGAGTAAGATACGGCATAAAATGAAAAAACAGAAAGCGACTGTAATGTATATGATAAGGTTGATATTGTTCCGTATGACGTTTTGATATATCATCATGGCGTCTTGATGTTCAAAGTGAAAGATTGCTTCCAGGACATCAACAATCCAATCCCCGGCAATTCCCCGCATAAGCTGGCGCAAAAACATTACAAATGCCACCGCTGCTATTACCGCAATCAGAACATAGGAGTAAAGTTTGCGCTCGATCCTGGAGTAATCAGCTTTTCTGTTTACCTTTTTACCTTTCAATTTTATAGCCAACCCCCCATACAGTTTTGATATACTTGGGATTATCAACGGTATCATTCATTTTTTCCCGCAAATGCCGGATATGCACGGTGATTGTATTATTGCTTTTGCTGTAATATTCGTCCTTCCAGATCTCGTGGAATAAATCCTCCGCGCTTACTACATTTCCCTTTTTTTCTAAGAGAATACGCAATATGGAAAACTCAGTTGGTGTCAATGTAAGTGGCTTCTCGTTTAAAAGACATTCATGGGTATTGACATTTAACACTAAACCGGAATGAATAATAACAGGTTCAGAAGGGGTTGTTGAATGTGCAGGATTGTACCTCTTATATCGCCGTAATTGTGCTTTTACTCTCGCTATCATTTCGAGAGGACGAAATGGTTTTGTTATATAATCGTCTGCACCTAATGACAATCCTGTGATTTTATCAATTTCTTCATCTTTTGCGGTTAGCATAATAACTGGATAAGTGTGCTTTTCTCTTATCCGTTGACATAATGTAAATCCGCTGATGTCCGGCATCATAACATCTAATATGGCCAGGTCCAGCTCGGTTGCTTCAATACATCCAAGTGCTTCGTTTGCAGAATAAAACTTAAAAACTGTATAATTTTCATTTTTCAAATACACTTCAATTAAATCGGCAATTTCGTGTTCATCATCTACAATAAGTATTTTATCTGACATGAATCCTATTCCTTTCCCCAAGGGTATCATTTATTATATCAAATCGAAAAACCCTGTTTATTATTTTTCGAATGAGATAGTATTAAGATTTTCCTAAGGCCGTAATTATCTGGGATTACCGATTGGCTTTTTTGCTTTTTTGGGTATCAGCCATACGCCAATCCTCTTTCTGTTTCATAGCATCAATTATATGCGGTCACCCCAACACTCGCAATAGGCAAACATTCTTTTATAATGCAGTACAGATTATATTAGATACTAATATTCTGCACAGCTTTTGCTCTATTTACCCGGTTTTTATCCCTTGCTTATATGGGGAATCTTATCACAAGTAACAGAACCTGTTTTAAAACGGAAAATAATCGGTATTTTATTGCAGAAAACATGAATATGGTTGTCAAACCGTGGTCTTTTTTATATAATTAACAGTAGAACTATGTTAATTTTTAAACAAGAAATTCAGGGGGTTTTACATGAACTTACCACAGTTATATTATTTCCTGAAATTGGCGGAACTTCAGCATTACACCAAGGCTGCAAAAGAGCTGTACATTGCCCAGCCCTCTTTAAGTGATTCCATTGCTTCCCTGGAACAGGAGTTGGGGATATCTTTGTTTCAGAAAAAAGGGCGTAATGTGAAGCTTACAAAATACGGACAGGAATTTTACGTTCATGTGTCACAGGCATTGAACGAATTGGAGCGCGGAATCGCTTCTATGAAGAGGCATTCCGGACAGGGCGGCGGTACGATTGATGTGGGTTGTATCCCCACACTTATAGGAGATTTTCTGCCCACTGCCATCCAGAATTATATGAAGAAAGATGCCCAGATAAAATTCAATATATTTCAGGGAATGTCCATAGAAGTGGCACATGGGGTGGCAGCCGGAAAATATGATCTGGGGTTCTGCTCCATGGTGGATGAAGAGCCGGAGCTGGTGTATGTACCGATCATGGCCCAGGAGCTGGTTTTGATTGTCAATGACGCTCATCCCCTTGCAGGCAGGCAGGAAGTCCGGCTGGGTGATTTAAAAGATTACAAGCTTACTACATATCGGGATTCCATCCCCATAGGAAAAGTGGTGAGGGGGCTTCTGAGTGAACATGGAGTGGAAGCTACCTTTTCCTACGATGATGAAATTTCCATCGGCGGCGTTATTTCCGAGAACCAGTTGGCTGCCATCGTTGCCCGGACTCCGTTTTTAAAACAGTTTGACAATCTGGTCCTCATTAAACTGACCGATGTTCCTCCGGACACGCGCCTGATTTATATGACCTACAGCAAAAAGAATTTTATATCGTCTGCCGTTGAGGCGTTTGCAGATTTTATTGTGGCACATGAAATGAATCTGCCATAAGCATCCGGTTGGATGCTTAAAGAGGGTGCTGCTTTAAGGCACACTCCCAATAAAGAAATATTTGTACAGCAAAGGGCATAGTCATTTTGGCTATGCTCTTTGCTGTTGGTTTCGGTTTTGTCCGGCAGTTCAATCACACCGACACAGTTGTAATGGATTTCCGCCCGCTGTATCTATTTTTGGCTAATTGGTATCCAAATCTCACTAAAGTTAGCTGGCATTATCCATATGATATTCATCCATTAATAAGAAGCAAGATGTAGGCCTTGCTTCTTTGTTTTGCATAAAATAGGTATTTCTGAAATTGAAAGTAATATGCAGTTAGCAGGTATTATCAGCTAAGATTAACTTCCGCTGATAAACATTTTCTACATTCATCCTTTTACAATAAGGTGAATCAAACAAATCTTATAACTGAGGCTATCAATTATGAAGAAATAATTCAAATATGACATACAGTTGACATATTTATTGATGTAAAATGAGTGGTAAATAATCAGAAAAGGAATTGATAAAGTGAACCCACAAGAAATTTTAGATTTTTGCCTTAGTAATTTAGACGGTACGGTTTTCGTAGAGAGCTGGGGTGAGAAGGGCGTTTTCTATAATCCTGAAGGCAAGTTAAAGAGAGGAGTCTATACTCTGACCATAAAAGAAAAAAACGGGGAAAATGATAAGGCATCGGATTTAGACCGTTCCGGCATTTTTCGCATAAATATTGGTTTAAAGAAGCAAACATTTTTAGACTTATTTAAATATATTCCCCATCGCCCTCAAGCAGGTGGAGTTGTAGATATGCCTTACGATTTTACTTGCTTAAATATAATGATTCCACATCCTGTTTATGGGTGGATGGGCTGGGTATGTATGCTGTCACCAGATCAAGATGGTTTTGAACGCCTTAAACCATATATCCAAGAATCTTATTTATTTGCCATTGAAAAATAACAAAAAAGAAATTATAATCACCTTATTACAATAAAGCGAAGGTACAAGTCCGGAATTGCTGGTAATTCTGGCCGATGCGCCTGTCCGGCCAGTCAAGGGCCGGGCAGCATTTTCCCGCAAAAGACGCGGGAAAATCTCTACCTGTAAACCCTTGACTGGCTGGATTTCTGCTGTGTCACCGCCTTACCGAAAACGGGGAAGAGAATAAGGAAAACCTTTAGAACACAATCCCTGCAGTAGCCAAAAGAGCAATGATGAAACCCGCTGCAAACGCCGGAATGGTGGTACCAAGGATGATATGCTTATAGCTTTCTTTCAGGCTGCAGCCGCAGATGGACATGGTCAGGATTGCAACAGAAGAGTTGGGCAGCTTATTTAAAATCAAGGCTGACTCTGTAACGATACGGTGCAACGCCTGGATATTGACGCCCATGTCTACAAACGCCTGGCCAAAACTCTCCATGAAGATCGTCTCACCGGATATGGCGGAGCCGGTCAGACCGGTCAGGACCGTGGTGCCAAAAAAGGCTTTTAAATATACCGGCATATTCATAGCCAGTACTGCCTGCTGGAGATTCTGAAAGGCAGGAGAAGCACCCAGGACCTTGGAAAGTCCCATGACTGCCGCTACCGTAAGCATGGAATTCAAGCCTGAGCTGCTTCCGGTCTTAATTGATGACTTCATATTTTTGATGCGCTTAAATTGTGTGCAGATAATCAAAAGAATACCAAGTACCAGAGAAAACATAATACTGGGTGATGTGCCCCAGCCGGAGGTGATGACTACTGATCCTAAAACCAGGATAAAAGGCAGAACAGAGATGAAAATCCCCGGCAGTTCCTCATCATTTATGGTGCTGCTGTTGTCCTTATACATAGCCAGAAGTTCCTCATCAGTATGGTTCTTATGGCTCTGCTTCTGGGCGTAATTAAAATATACGAAATAGCATACTGCCAGAATTCCGGTAAATATTATGGATAATAAGGGCGCAGAGCCAAGGGAAGTGCCTAAATAGTTGCTTGGTAATACATTACAGATATCCAGGGAATATGCAAAACCGTTGGCAGAGGCGCCGCCGCCCAGAAGAAGGAAGGGCAGCACGCGGCGGTCCATTTTATTCTGACGCAGGAGGTTATCTGCAATGGGATACAGGACAAACACCATGATATATCCGTTAATGCCAAGCAGGGTGATAAAAAAGGTACAGATCAGGATTACCAATCCCACCATTTTTGTTCCAAGTTTTTCTGTCAGGGTCTTGGCGATTTTTGTAGCAAGCCCAGTCTCCAAAACCAACTGCCCAAAGACTCCCCCAAGTCCCAGAATTAAAAACCACGACGCAACGAATGCACCTGCCCCGCCGGAGAAGGTGGTGAGAAGCCCTTCTTTAAAATTCAGTCCGCTGGTTACCAGAATAATAGATGCTGTGATCACCGTTGCAGTAATCATATCTATGCCTTTGATAATCATAATGACCAGAAGCGTGATGGCAATTATCAAACCAATCGTAGCTAACATAAACTTACCTCCAATTTTATATAGTTTTTTAGTGGTTAGAAAGGTGCTGTTTTATGCTTGATCTTTTGCTCCTGACTGCCAATGGGCCGTCATTTTATCAAGCGGAAGAGAAACCAGCCCGGTTCCCCTGGTATAGATATAGATCACAAATCCCCGTTTGCATCGGAAGACACATTCCAGGCATGGATCCTCATCGCAGTATGCGAATGCATCGGTGTCGGCCAGCGCAAATACCACAGGCGGCCGTTTGGTTTCAGCCACATATTTTAAATATCCGCCGGTGAATGTTTTTAAATAGATCCACTCCGGCGCGTATTTAAGTTTTTCTGCCTTCCAGAAAACCTGGACGGCATTGTCGTTGTAACCGCCGGTGATCTGGTAACTGACCTTAATTTTGTTTTCTGCCTGTTCCGGGGCGGACGGAGCCAGGCGTTCTGCTTTATGCTTGCAGCAAAGAATCTCTTTTTCCTCTAATGCCTTTTCTCCAGTGACCGGGAACAGGGTTTTGCATTCCCCGCAACGATAAAAAACAACCTCCGGGCATTGACCTGCCAGTGGTTTTCTTGTATCACGGCATCTTCTTGGTCCGAATTTCTGTTCTGTCATAGCCAGTCACCCCCTCATTCTCTTAATAAGTTCTTCCCTAAGCAGGTATTTCTTCACCTTACCGCTGCCTGTATGGGGGATTCTGTCAATTAGCTCCAGCCTTTCTGGCCAGAATCGTTTTGGTACGTTTTTTTCCTTTAAAAAAGCAATTACATCATGAAGAGTTAAATCCTTATGATCTGAAAGGGGAACCACGAATGCACAGATCCGTTCTCCCAGCCGTTCATCCGGCATGCCGATTACCGTATGCTCCGCCACCCCGGGACAACCCTCTAAATTGTCATTGATTTCATTGGAATTTAAGTTTTCTCCGCCACGGACAATGATATCTTTTTTCCGCCCGATGATTCGGATATTGCCGGCTTCATCCATTACGCAGATGTCTCCGCTGTGAAACCATCCATCGTCATCTAAGGCTTCATCTGTGATCTTCCGGTTTTTTAAATAACCCACAAAGACATTGGGACCTCTGGAAAGCTCCTCGCCCGGAGTGCCGGGAGGGACATCCCTTCCATCGTCATCAATCACCCGGATCTCTATGCCTTCCATGGCTCTTCCTGAAGACGTCCCGTTTAAGGCCAGGACCTGGTCAGGTCTTACATATACATGAGGAACACTTTCCGTGGAACCATACACCTCACAGAGAAGAATTCCGAAATTCCATGCTTTTTGTACCATATATCCGGGGACCGGAGCGCCGCCGCAGAGATAGAACCGAAGATAGGGCAGTGCTCCTCCGTTGGTCTCTAAGTCCCGCAGGATATCGTAAATAAAGGGGGTGGCTCCCATGGAATAGGTACATTTTTCTTGATTCATCAGGTTGATGGCTTCCCGGCAGCAGTATTTCTGCTGCAGCACCAGCTTCGCCCCAATGAGCATGGTTGCAATGATACCATGATGGAAGCCGGTGGCATGGTTTAAGGGTGCCGGCATAAACATGATGTCCTCTTTTGTCAGCCCCAGTTCTTTATTAAATGTTTCCTCACTGTATCTGACATTGTCATGGGTCAACAGTACTCCCTTTGTCCCGCAGGTAGTTCCGGAGGTGCCAAGAATCACGGCAATATCCTGACCGGTTAAGGGGAGGCTTTGCCCCGGTTTAAGCGGCTCATACTGCTTAAGGATTTCATTCATGGTAATATTGTTACTTGCTTTTTCCTTTGCATAGTCCAGCAAAATAATGGTTTCTAAACTGGGAATCTGATCTTTTACCGACAAAATCTGTTTTTCATAATCAGTTTTATAAAAGAACGTAGGTCCAAAGTATGCTTTGGATTCCGTCAGATTTATGCTGTGCACCAGTTCTTTCTCTTCATAGGACATTGCAATGGGGTGTGCCGCTGCACCGGCTTTGAAACAGGCAATGGTGATCATAACAAATTCACTCCAGACAGGGATCTGATAAGAGACTGTGTCCCGTGGTTTTATCCCTTTGCTCAGGAGAAAGGCTGCTACTTTTGAGGCTTCTTCGTCCATTTGCCTGTAGGTATATCGAAAGCCTCTGTCATCCACCACATATTCACGGTCCGGGTGACATTTCACCGACTCCTCCCAGCAGTCCAGTAAAGTTCTGTCCGTCCAGAAGCCTTTTTCCAGATACTGACGTTTCAGGTGGGGATTGATTTTAATTTCTTTAAACATAACCCGCCTCCTTTGGATTAAAGAGAAGCTGCATTCCCCATTACCCCTGTTTTTTCGCTTTTAATTCTTTTACCAGAGCGGGAATGATTTCGAATACATCTCCAACGATACAATAATCCGCAACTTCAAAAATCGGAGCTGTTTCATCTTTGTTAATCGCAATAATTGTCCCTGATTCGCTCATACCGGCCACATGCTGTACTGCTCCGGAAATTCCGCAGGCAAAGTAAATTTTTGGTGCCACGGTGGAACCGGTCTGGCCCACCTGCCTGGACTGGGGCATCCAGCCTGCGTCCACGGCTGCACGGGAGCAGCCAACGGTTCCGCACAATACATCAGCCAGTTCTCTTAAGATGGTGAAATTTTCTGCTGATTTCATGCCTCGTCCGCCGGATACGATGACCTCTGCGTCATCAAGCCGCAAATCATTGTCTTCGCAGGCACTTAAAAAATCAATGACTTTTGTACGGATTTCATGTTCCGGTGTCTTTATCACTTCCTGAATGATGACCGGCCGGTTATCCGGTGTTTTTTCCGGTTTTTTAAATGCGCCGGGCCTGCAGGTTCCCATCTGCGGTCTGGTTTCACTGCAGAGGATCTGAGCGTATAAGTTTCCGCCAAAGGCAGGACGTTCCCATACTACATTTCCTGTTGTCTCGTCAACGCTTAATGCAGTACAGTCTGCGGTCAGTCCGGTCCGGAGTCTGACTGCGATTTTAGAACCTAAATCCCTTCCGTTTGCGGTTGCGCCCACTAAAATGGTATTGGGATCATATTTCTTACATAATTCCAGGAACACGTGACCATAGGCATCCGCTGAATAATGCTCATACTCGTCACCCTGCACCACATAGATCTTATCGGCCCCATACTCACCGGCAGCTTTCACCGCCTCCTCTGTCTCTTTTCCAATGACAACGGCACATAATTCCTGTTTTAAACCAAGGGCAAGGTTTCTGCCCTGTCCCAGGAGTTCAAGTCCAACGCTTTTTGGCTGGCCGTTAAAGCACTCAATAAATACCCATACGTCTTTACATGTTTCAAAACTCATCACTTAAAACCTCCTTCTACAGTATTTTTGCATCGGCCAGTCTGCTGATCAATGAGCATGCGATTTCTCCGGGATTATTCCCTGTTATGGTCACGCCGTCCGCAGACCTTTTAGGGGTAAAGGTTGCCTTTACTTTGGTGGGAGAGCCCTTAAGTCCCATCTTGGTGGTATCGGAGCCGGGAAGGTCCGCCAGTGTGATTTCCGGAATCTCAGCTTTTAAGGAGGCAATTTTATTCCTGATGGTAGCATATCTGGGCTTGTTGCTTTCTTTGGTTGCCGTGCAGAGAACCGGAAGTCCGGCCTCAATGACTTCGATCCCCTCCTCCACCTGACGGCGTGCAATGACCTTGTCACCTTCCAGTTTTAGATCCAGGATATAGGTAAGCCTGGCCGCTCCAAGGTGCTCTGCAATGCTGGGAGCCGTCTGGCCGGTATCCCCGTCAATGGCTTGTTTGCCTCCCAGGATCACATCAAAGGTTCCCAGCTTCTGAATTGCCTGGGAAAGGATATAGCTGGTGGCATAAGTATCCGAGCCCCCGAATGCCCGGTCAGTGATGAGATAGGCCTCATCGGCGCCCATGGAAAGAGCTTCCCTTAACACGGCCTTTGCCTGGGGAGGCCCCATGGAAATCACCGTTACCCTGCCGCCGTACTGATCCTTTAACTGAAGTCCTGTCTCCAATGCATTTTTATCAAAAGGATTCATGATACTGGGGACTCCGGTACGGATCAGAGTGTTTTTTACCGGGTCGATCTTGATTTCCGTGGTATCAGGAACCTGTTTTATACAAACAACGATATTCATTTTTATTCCCCCTTATTTATATTCCTTATCCAGTACGCCTGCAATGGTCATTCTCTGAATCTGGTTTGCGCCTTCAAAGATCTGGAATACTTTGCAGTCTCTCATCAGCTTTTCAACCGGGTATTCCTTGCTGAATCCGTATCCGCCGAAAATCTGCACGGCATTGGAGGTCACTTCCTGGGCGCAGTCAGATACAAAGGTCTTGCAAATGGAGCCTTCCTTTTGAACCATGATTCCCTGATCCATCATCCTCATGGTGTTGTTGACCAGACATCTGGAGGCTTCCACCTTGATTGCCATATCCGCCAGCATGGCCTGAACCATCTGGAATTTAATAAGGGGAGAGCCGAACTGTTTCCGCTCCTTTGCATATTTTACAGATTCGTCAAGAGCTCTCTGCATGATACCTACGGCCAGAGTGGCAACAAAGGCACGGGATAAGTTCAGCGCATTTAATGCAAGCTTAAAGCCGGAGCCTTCCGGTCCTACCATGGCAGAGGCTTTTACCCGGACATTTTCAAAGATCAAGTCCGTTGTGTTGGAAAGCCGGAGTCCCATCTTATTTTCATGGGCACCTACCGTTACGCCGGGGGTATCCCCGTCAATGATAAATGCGGAGATTCCTTTGTGTCCTGCCCCAGGTGTTGTCTTAAAGAAGCCCACAAATACATCAGACAGGGCGCCATTGGTAATAAAAGTCTTTGTACCGTTTAATATGTATTCATCCCCGTCCAGCACAGCAGTTGCCCTCATGGCAGCCGGATCGGAGCCTGCGTTTGGCTCGGTTAAGGCAAAGCCTGCAAATCCGCCGGGAGCAATTTTGTCGGCAAAATACTGTCCCTGTTCCCTGGTTCCTGCCAGGATTACATTTCTTAAGGCAACAAAGGTAGTTACAAAGGTAATGGCATAACCGGCATCTACTTTTGCCAGCTCTTCAAAAATCATGGCGGTGGTTTCATAACTTAAACCGGTGCCGCCGTATTCTTCCGGAATCTCCAGCATATGAAGTCCCATGTCAAATCCCCATTTAAATAATTCTCTGGGACATTCGCCCTTTTCGTCTGCTTCCTGGACATGGGGTTTGATTTCGTTTTCCGCCATATCCCTTACAAGAGCCAGCAGTTCTTTTTGTTCTTCGGTGTATAATAAACTCATGTCATCTCACCTTTCCATTTGATTTATCAAAGCTTTTTCAGTTTTGTTTCGCCGGTGGCCGCACCGGAAGCCAGAATTTCTTCGATCTCCCCGTTGGCATAATCCAGATGCTTCAGGATCTCAACCGTATGAGCGCCCTGGGAGCCGCCGATGTGATATTCCGGTACACCAATGGAACTGAAATTTACCGGGTTTGTAGGCATGTAGCGTTCTCCGGAAGGATAGGGGATCTTTGTAATGATGTTGTTGGCCCAAACCTGTTGGTCGTCATACATATCAAGGGGCTCATATGCTGCTTCACAAGCCAGATCGTTTTCTTTGAACATGGTAAGGAGTTCTTTTCTTGTGAACGTGCCAATGGCTTCATCCAGGATGTCAATGACTTCATGGTTTAAGTTGTCAGCGTTTACCTGGGCACATTTCATATAACGTTCATTTCCCACCATGTCCGGTCTGCCAAGGAGGGTCATGATTTTTTCGTAATCCCGGTCATACTCCGGACAGCAGATGACCACCCACTTCTGATCGCTGGTGCGGTATACGTTATTAAATGGATTGGGGACTTCCTTCCGGCTCTTGGGATACTGGTTTCCGTACTGGGCGGAGATGACTCCCGTGCTCAGTGCATATACCGCAGAATGGTGAAGGCCTACGGTGACCTTGTCACCTGTACCGGATTTTTCCCGGGCGTAAAGAGCCGCACAGATTCCGGACGCAAGTCCTAAGGCCACCTGGAAATCACCAAAGCCGTTGGTGGGGATCATGGGCGCATCGCCCCTGTTTACGGTGGTACCGAATACGCCGCCTCTTGCCATATAGCAGGTGACATCAAAGCCAGCGGTATCTTTTTCCGGCCCGTTTTCTCCATAGCCCAGAACCTGTGCAAAGATCAGCCTTGGAAACTTCTCTTTTAAGGTATCGTAGTCAAGCCCCAGCTTTTTTAAGGATTTTGTTCTGGTATTGGTAACAAAAACGTCTGCTTCTCCTAAAAGCTTATAGGCTATTTCAATTCCCTTTTCTGCCCTTAAGTCCAGGGTAATGAACCGTTTGTTCATATTCGCCACGTCAAATGCCAGATTTTCATCGTCTTCATAGGGCATGTTGAACACGGCCCCCTGTGTTCTGGCCGGATCCCCCTTGGCAGAC
The DNA here is from genome assembly GCF_054772055.1 of Lacrimispora brassicae. Classification (NCBI taxonomy): domain Bacteria; kingdom Bacillati; phylum Bacillota; class Clostridia; order Lachnospirales; family Lachnospiraceae; genus Lacrimispora; species Lacrimispora brassicae. The sequence continues at coordinate 128,456 of NZ_BRYH01000034.1, forward strand.
TCGATTTTGATGCAGTCGGCTCCCCATTCTCCAAGAACACGGACCGTGGTGGGGGCTGCTAAATAGGTGGTTAAGTCGACTACTTTTACTCCTTCTAATGGTTTCATCATTCTCCTCCTTTACAAAAACAGGGTCATTAGGTCCAGACCGAACCTGATGACCCCAAGTCAAATCAATATTAGATGATATATTCCATCTTAGCTCCATGCTTGATGGTGTTTTTTGAGATGGTGATGCGCTGTACGGTAGGAGCACCTTCTTCTAACCACATGGCGCGGCAGTCACGGTAAAGACGTTCCACCGGACCATATTTGCAATCCTCAAAGTAACCAACACCGCCGAAGATCTCCAGCATTTCGTCACTGACTTTTCTGGTGGTGTCAATGCTGAAAAGTTTACACATAGCTGCTTTCTCTTCGACGTACTCGCCGGTTGGGCTTTCTTCGTAAGATTTTGCAAAGTCATAGACCATACAGCGGAGTGCGTGTACCATCATGGACATATCAGCGATCTTACAGCGGATGGCCTGACGGGTTCCGATTGGTTTCCCAAAGGTTACGCGGTCAGCGGCATACTGGAGAGACAGTTCCAGCATTCTCTGTGCCATACCCAGATTGCTTGCTGCAATGTGTGCACGGGAAACGGATAAGGAATGCATTGCGATTTCAAGACCCTGGCCTTCTTTACCTAATAAATATTTCTTGTCGATTCTGCAATCCGTGAATTTAAGATCTCCATGTCCGGCTCCACGGCATCCCATCATATGAGGCATGTTGATGACTTCAAATCCCGGTGCATCCATTGGTACGAAGAATGCGGACAGTCTGTCATCTTTCTTGGAATCAGGGTTGGTGACTGCGATGACATAAGCGAATTCGCAGCAGTCCGTGTGGGAGATGAGTGTTTTTTCTCCGTTTAACACATAGGAATCGCCGTCTTTTACTGCCATGGTATGTAAATCAGCGCCTGTTCCTCCGGTTGCTTCTGTCAGTGCGAAGCAGGTAAATACGGATTTATCCTGGAACTTGTTCATATATTCTGCTTTCAGTTCCTCGTTACCATAGTCATCTAAGATTCTCCAGTTTAAATCCATTGCATAGTGAAGATGCATTCTCATCCCCCCTGGACCTCTGGAGAATTCTTCCTGTACTTGAAGAATCTCCAGCTCGGATAAACCGTAGCCGCCAAATTCTACCGGCAGTGAACAGCGGTATAAATCATTCTTTATGCCCAGATCGTAGAATTCCTGGGGGAACTTGTTGGTGACTTCCACTTCCTTCTGGATTTCCTCCAGCGGGCCTTCTGCCAGCTCACGGATTTGCATCAGATACGCCTGAAATTCTTCTTTGGATAACTTACTCATGTTTGATTCCTCCTAAAAATTTTACTTAATATTTTTTTAACAATCTTGATGCTTTAATTATAAACACCGGGTCTTCAAAAATCCAATCGGCTGTGTTCGGCTTTTTGTGCATGATTGATAGTTGTTGTCTATGTATTTATTTTTTATATCCAGGCATTATCTGTGATATGGGGATAGCCGGAGCTGGATCAATAATTTTTCACTTTGATCTTGTGTGACAATGGGACATATTCTGAAAGATATTGATGAACTTTATAATAGAAGAAGCAGTGGGATCGCAGCGGATGGGGCTGGAGGAGAGTGGTTTTTAAGACTGTGAAATAGGAGTGGAATAGATTTTTTGACAGGTATAAGTCCATGCTTTTTGTCAGACAGATCCTGGATGAAAAGAGGAGAGAGCACCGGTTTTTTACTTTGATAAAAAACCGGATACTCTCTCCTTATTGACTTTCTTATGTTTTTACAGCGCTTCCAGCAGATACATGGTAAAGTCCCCTGCTGCAATGATTTTCCCGTCTTCCGATTTTACTTCCACCCGGTTTACAACCGACCGGCTGCCTTTATGTATGGAATTGGCCTCCACATAGATCAGGCCCGCGTTTATTCCACGCATAAAGTCCATAGACCCGTGCTGAGTCACATTGGAATATTCATAGGCGTATGTGGCCATGCCTGCGGTAATGTCGCAAAGAGAAAATAAAAAACCTCCATGCAGATTGCCGTATAAGTTTAGGGCACTCTCCGGAATCTCCAGGGATATCTTTGAGTGGCCCGGCCATACTTCCAAAAGCTGTGCCTTTTCTAAGCCGCTTAAAGGAAGAATATGGCGTCGGATTCCTTCCATAATTTCTTCTCTCATTTCCATTCCCTCCCCGTATGACCAGATTGTTTTTCTGCACTATAACATAATTAGGCCGGATGATACAAGCTTTTAATAAATATATGGGAAAAAAACTATGAATCTGGGGAAAAAGCATAGAATCGGCCGATTGGATATTCTATCAGCCATGAACTATAATAAATCCATATTTTAAAAGCCGATAGCCATGACTGGTAAAAAAGAACGGGGATATTTTTATTTTTCACTTATTTGTTAAAAAAGTATCAAAATCACACAAGGAGGATCTTACAATGAGCGGTGGGGGAAATGTAAACAAAGCTGAAGTTAATGCAATTGACTGGAAAACGGTTGTCATATTCGTATCCATAGCGTTCAGCTCTCAATGCGGCGGCGGTTTTGCCGCCGGATCAACGCCCTGGTCTTATTTCTTTGCAAACACAGGGTTTTACGGGATTCTTCCCAAGGTAACCCAGCCCTATTTCTGTCTGTTCATGCCGCTGGTAGTTGCGGCCATCAACTGCTTTATGATCTATTTTTTTATGAAATTTGCTATGGATTTCAGAACCTTTGATTATGGGAACTTTCTTGGAGCCTATGGAGCACGTTTTCTGGGGGGAAAGCTGGCAAAACCAATGCAGATCGTATATGAATTTAATTTCAACTGGCTGCTCATTGTATGTATGGCTCTGGCTTATTCTTCCTCAGGTTCAGCCCTTGCGGAGATTTCAGGTATGCCTTATATCATAACCACTTTTGTTGTGGGTATTATTATGTTTATGCTTTGTATGAAAGGAAGCGATCTGGTACGTAAAAACGCAGTGTTCATGAGCGTGGTTATTTTTATCACCCTGGTTGTGATTCACGTGCCAAACATGATCTATAATCTGACAAGTGGAAACTTAAAAAATGAAATGCAGGTGATGGGGGACTTACTGAACCAGGAAGTTTCCTCCGGAGCCGGCAGCCTGTTAAAATACCTTTTGACTGCATTCTGCTGGGCCTATATTTTTTCCGGCCAGAATTTAGGCGGATTTGGGGCATATGTGAACCATGCCCAGCTTTTTACCAATAAAAGAACCCTCCGCTGGGCAGTGGTTCTTTCCGTTATTTTAAATTGGGTGTTTCTGGAAATGACAGTGGTGAATCTGGCAGCGAATTATTCCCAAGTATTTGATGGCTGGAAGGCCGGCAAAGCGGTTTATACCATTCTGGTAGTACAAAACGGAGTGGGGGCTTCCGCATTTAAAGCCGTACTTCTGACCCTGATAACCGTTTCCATCTTTTTTGCAACGATTTCAACAGCCATCAATTATGCACAGGGCTTCAATGACCGGGTTCTCAACTGGTATCAGGCGAAGACAGGTGAAAATCCTGATGTTTCCGCTGCAAAGCGGAACAAGAGAGGAGCAATGCTCACATTGCTTTATATCATACTTACCTGGGGAGTTTCCCAGGTGGGACTTACAAGCCTGGTATCCAAAGGGCTGACCCTTGTGTCTTATATTAATCTGTTTACACTGATCATGCCCACCATTGTAAACGTAATCATTGGATGGCAGGATCCGGCAGATTCCGTTTGAATTGTTAAAAGTACTTATCTATCACCAACAGCAGCCAGCAGCGTAACGGGTAAAGCCGTATTACCTGCATAGGCAAAGATCAGCAGCAGGCAGTATGAATGGCGTGTAATTATTCGGAAAATTTTGAAAATCTGATGCCGTGTTCAGTAACCGTACAGTCAGAGTGTAAGAAATAACTTTTGGAGTCGGTATTATAACCGACTCCGCAGACTATAGACAAAGTCAAATTATATCTCGTAGCAATATAGATTAAGGGAATAAATACACGTTGCTATAATTTTATACTCAACTCTGCTATAATTAAGTAAATCGGAATTTGAAAAGGAGAAGGTATGATCTTACAAATAATTGATAGGTGCTTTTCAATTTACAAGGTTAAAGAAATACCAATGAAATTTTTAAATAATGAGTTTACATTTATTAGCACAACGGACAACGAATTATCTATAATAAGCGAATCCCATCTTGTTCCGGATGATATTTTGAAAGTGGAGAATGGTTGGAAATGCCTGAGAATTGCAGAGGATGCTTCTTTTGAAAAGTATGGTATGATTGCATTTTTAGCAAATATCATTGCAGCACAAAAAACAAGCACATTGGTAGTTGGAACGTACGACACTGACTATTTGTTCATTAAGCAAGAAAAATTTGAACAAGTGATCCAGGCTTTAAAAGATAATGACTGCAAATTTATCTAAATACCAGTTTCGTAACTTGCATAGTAATTAATTGAATACTTAGTTTGTCCACAGTCTATGGAGCCGGTATTATAACCGGCTCCGTTTTGACGTTCAAGGTACTTTACTATTGATCTTTTCCCCTGAATGTGTAGAATATCAACCTTTTTTATAGATACATCCCCTTATAACATTTCCAGCCGTTTGTTATAATTTTCATAAATAACGAAGCAAGTTCCAAGTAAAAAGGAGGATTATTCTTATGAGAAACAAAATTTGGATGCGGCTGGCCAGCCTGGCCTGTGCCGGGATCATGGGGGTCACAATGACAGGGTGCGGACAGAAAGCGCCGGAGGCGGCTGGTGAGAAAGTGGAGATTTCCATGCTGGATTTCTTTATTCCTGGGGAAGGAGTTACAAAAGCCATGAAACCGCTGCTGGATAAGTACCTGGCGGAGCATCCCAATGTAACCATCGACGAAGAGTCGGTTTCCAACTCTGATCTGGCAACAAAGGTACAGACCCTGGCTGCAGGAGAGGAGCTGCCTGACATTTTTATGATCAAGGGGCAGATGGCAGAGACGTTTGTGGAAAACGGCAAAGTATATTCCTTAAGTGAAGCTTTAGACGGTGATGCTGCCTGGAAGGATAATTTTAAAGAGGGTGTATTTTCCAACTTTACAATCGGAGAGAACATCTATGCCGTGCCGTTTCAGGTGACAAATACCTGTGTGTTTTATAACACGGACTTATTGAAACAGGCAGGGATTGAGGAGTTTCCGAAAACATGGTCTGAGCTGCTGGATATCATTCCAAAGCTTAAGGAAACTGGCGTAACTCCCATTGTACTTGGCAATAAGGAGAAATGGAATGCGGAATCCGTTATCATGAGCACCCTTGGCAACCGGTGTACAGGAGATGAGTGGTATCAGAGCATCCGTGACCGCAGCGGAGCGAAGTTTACTGATCCGGAGTTTGTGCAGTCCTTACAGGCTTTAAGTGACCTGGCCGCTGCCGGGGCATTCAATGAAGATGTAAACAGCATTGACGGCGCCCAGCAGAGACAGTTATACATGAACGGAAAAGCGGCCATCACCATTGACGGAAGCTGGGCCATTGCAAACTTCGATGAGAACTGCCCGGACGAAGTGAAAAATGTAACGGAAATGGCGGCTCTTCCAATGGTAGACGGGGGAAAAGGAAATCCGGAAACGATTACCGGCGGCGCCGGCTGGGCCTTAGCGGTAAACTCCAAGATATCAGAAGAAAAAAAGGCAGTAGTCATTGATATCTTAAAAGCAATGACAGGACCGGAATACGGTACGGCTGCCATAAAAGAAGGAACTCTCACCGCTGTTAAGCCGGGAGAGGAAGTTAAGATCGAAAAAACCGTGGCTGCTAAGTTTGATGTATTTGCAAAGGACAGGCCATTCATTCCTGTTTATGATCATCAGTTAAGTTCAGGTGTGATTGATGTGATGCAAAGCGGGCTTCAGGAATTGCTCATTGGAAGGGTTACTCCTGAGGAACTGGCCCAGCGGATCCAGACGGAATATGAAAACAGCGGAAAGTGAGTGACAGGAAATGAGTAAGGCATTAAGACCTAAAAACATAGTAATCTATGGTTTGCTTGCACCTGGACTGGCAGTCTTCGTACTCTGCTGCATTGCTCCACTGTTTGTGGCAGTTTATAACAGCTTCTTTGACTGGGATGGAGGTCCGGTGAAACGATTTGTCGGGTTTCAGAATTATGTGGAGCTGGTACAGGACAGGGCATTTTGGAGCGCATTTAAAAACAACCTGACCTTTATCTTCTGGACGGTGCTGGGACAGATCGGAATTGCCTTTCTCATTGCCATGCTTCTCCAGTCCAGGATTTTAAAATTTAAAAATTTTCATAGAACAGTGATCTTTTTCCCGGTGGTATTGTCGGCTGTGGTAGTAGGTTTTTTATGGAGGATCATGTATAATTCCGAATATGGTATCGTGAATACTCTGATGCGTGCTGCAGGCCTGGGGAATTTCATACAGCTATGGCTGGATGACCCGGATATCGTAATCGGCTCCCTGGCCATTCCAAAGGTGTGGCAGTTTATCGGATACTACTTAATCATTTTGCTGGCGGCCATCCAGGGAATTGACCAGAGCGTTCTGGAGGTGGCGGAATTAGACGGAGCCACCGGATGGAAAAAGTCCAGGTACATTGTAGTGCCTCTCATCAAAAACACCTTGATGGTGACCATTATGCTCTGCATATCCGGTAATATGAAGACCTTTGACCAGATCTTTGTAATGACAGGCGGCGGTCCGGGAACCAGCTCGGAGGTAGTAGCCCTGTATGCCTATAACGTGTCAATGAACCGCATGCGTTACGGCTACGGCAGCACGGCGGCTATTGGAATCCTGATCCTGAGTTTGGGGCTGATCCTGCTCAGCAGGCTGGCAGGAAGAAGAAAGGAGGAATCTTGATGAAAAAGGCTTGGGGCATTTTTCAAGGGGTTATGGCAAATGCGTTTGTAGCGCTGTTTTCCGTCACCTGTATTTTCCCGATCATCTGGATGCTTTACTCCTCCTTAAAAACGGACAAGGAGTTTTCCTTAAACATATTAAGCTTACCTGCCAGGCCGGAGTTTGGAAATTTTGCCAGAGCCATCTCTGAAGGCAAAATTGGTTCCTACTTCATAAACAGCATGTTCAATACCCTGTCAGCCTTAGTAGTAGTTCTGGTAATTTCCTTTGTCACAGGGTATTGTCTTTCCAGATTCCGGTTTAAGGGGAGAACCTTTATTTACTATATGTTTCTTTCCGGCATGCTCATTCCCATCTATGCCTTGCTGATCCCTATCTTTGTGGAGTTTAAAACTCTGGGATTGCTCAACAAGAAATTTACACTGATCCTTCCCTACATTGCATTTTCTCTGCCTACGGGGGTGTTCCTTGTGGAAAGTTCCATTGAGAGCGTTCCCATTGAAGTGGAAGAGGCGGCATGTATAGACGGGAGCTCTTTCTTAAATACTATGTTTCAGATCGTTATGCCCATGTGCAAGCCGGTTTTGTCTACCTGTGCCATTTTAACATTCCTGCATACATGGAATGAATTTCCTCTGGCATTGGTGCTTATAAGAAGCAACGCGCTGAAGACAATGCCCATTGGCCTGACTAATTTTGTGGGAACCTATACCGTCAATTATCCGCTGATGCTGGCGGCGCTGGTGGTTTCCACCTTACCGGTTGTAATTATGTATTTGCTGTTTTATAATCAGATCATGAAAGGCATGACCGCAGGGGCGGTGAAAGGGTAATCACGTGGGAAGAATGTTTAGGCAAGCCAGAAGGAGGCTTGTCTAAACTTGTTTGGGGGAGCAATGAGCCGAAGGAATATGTTTTCAAAAGGAGACCAGGTATGAAGATTTGGTGTAAAAATATATTTGGAAGCTTGCAGATGGCTATATTTGTCATGGTCCTGGTGCTGATACTGATTCCAACCGTGATTCTGGGAGTGATCTCTTACGGCCAGTACCGAAAGATCATCAGGGAGAATGCAACGACCCTGAATCAGAATAATACCACCCAGATCGCTGCCAACATGGAAGGAATCATGAAAAACGTCGGGAATACTTCTCTTTCCTTTTTTCAAAATGAACGGGTGAGGAACTTTCTTCTTGCCCAAGGGGAAGAACAGGTGGAAAGCGCAGCCTATGATCTGGACCGTTATGTCAGGAACCAGCTTTGCTATGAGGAGTATGTTTATGGGGTGGATTTTGTCCGCATGGATGGAAAACGGTACGGCTCCAGCTCCATTACCGATGGAATCAGCAAAGATCTTCAGAAAAAGCTGCTGGAAGAAAACGGACATGCCGTTTTTCTGACGGATATTAAAGTCAGCCCGGATTGGGGAAGCAACCAGGAAGAGCTGTACGGATATGCCAGAAGTATCAATGACATCAATGACATTGGGACAACCATTGGATTCCAGAAAATCTATATAAAAAAGAGTGGGCTTAAACGGCTGCTTTCTGACCAGCTTTCAGAGGGGGAAGCTTACTATGTCATAGAAGATGGGCTCATCCGGATTTCTACGGAGCCGGAAGCAGAGGGCTTGGAGATCACCAGAAGATTTCCGGGCCTGAAACTGGAATCTGCCGAAAACCACAATGGTGACCTGGTCTATGCCAGGGTAAAGTACCCGGGCTGGTATGTGATAAAGAAGATTTCCCCCCTTCAGGTGGAGGATGATGCATCGGTGGTGCGCCAGCTTCTGATTTCTACAAGCATTTTAGCGGTAGTACTTTGCGGAATCATGGGCTTTTTCCTGTCCAGGTTCGTCATAAAGCCCCTGGGAGATTTGGAGTCTTCCATGCGGCATCTGGAAGAGGATGATTTTAAAAGGAAGCTGCCGGAACATGGCTACAGAGAGATATCCGTCCTGTCCATGGCCTTTAACCGGATGACCCTTCGCTTAGATGAGCTGGTAAACCGGGTATACCGGGCGGAAATCCGGGAAAAGGATGCCCAGATCCGCGCCATGCAGGCATACATCAACCCTCATTTTCTTTATAATACCCTGGATACCATCTGCTGGATGAGCCGGATGGAGCAGGCATTTGAAACCTGCAGCCTGATTGAGGCATTGTCCAAGCTGTTCCGTACCTCTGTGAAGGATACCAGTAAAACCACCACTGTGGCCGAGGAGATGGAGCATATACGGAATTACATCAAGATTCAGGGGTGCAGGTATACGGACACCATTGAATTTGAGATTTTAATGGAACCTGGAACAGAGGAGTGTGAGACGGTGCGGTTTGTTCTGCAGCCCCTTGTGGAAAATGCCATTGTTCACGGAATGGGGGAACAGGAGCTTCCAGGCATGGTCATGATCCGGGCGTATAAACAGGGGGAGGATCTGGTTTTATCTGTGGAGGATGAAGGAAAAGGCGCCGATGTGGAGGAATTGAACCGGCTTTTGGAGGGAGAAGTGGAGGGCCTTCGGGGAATGGCTTTATTTAATGTTCACGAGAGGGTGAAGCTGTGCTTTGGAGCCGGCTATGGAATTCATTTTCTGGAAAGAGAAGGCAAAGGACTGGCGGTAGAAGTAATTCAGCCGTTTCGAAAAAGGGGAGAAGTGATATGATCCGACTGATGATCGTGGATGATGAACCCATCATCCGGGAAGGGATGATGACCATCATTGATTGGGAGAGTTTGGGTGTTATAGTAGTTGGTACCGTGGGGAATGGACGGGATGGACTTGCCAGAGCCATGGTGGAAAAGCCGGATATCGTAATTACGGATATCCGGATGCCGGTAGTGGATGGAATCAAATTTTCTGAGGAATTGCGTAAGAAATTTCCCAAGATCCGGATCGTATTTCTCACCGGGTACAGTGATTTTGAATACACCCGCCATGCCGTAAGGATAAGGGCGGCGGATTATCTTTTAAAGCCCATTAACACAGCGGAGCTGACCGGGCTGATTCAAAGGCTGGTGAATGAGATCAGCAGGGAAAACAGGGAGTTTAAAAACCATAGCCAAAGGGCTGTCCTGTTAAAAGAAAACCTGCCCCTCATGCGCAGCCGCTGTGTCCATGATTATATGTGGGGAAAGACGGAGGAAAAAAGGTTTCTGGAACGGGCCGGATTTCTGGGCATCCCTTTAGAGGAAAAAAATCTCCGGGTCGTCATTTTTTGTATTGACTATTATTTCCAGCTTCTTGCCAATGGGGAACGGGAAGCGGATTTGCTTAAGTACGCTTTGTCCAATGTGGCCGAAGAGCTTGTTGGGCGGCTGGGAAATGTCTGTGTCTGCGATGAGGGAGAAGCCAGGATCATGGTTCTGCTGTGTTCCGGGGAAGACACCAAAGAGGTGGCAAGAAGCGCCAGAGAGGTACAGTTTTATTTAAGAAAGCATTATGGACTTTCCGTTTCCGTGGGGATCGGAAAGCTGGTTTTAAAATGGCGGGACTTAAAGTTTTCCTACCAGAATGCAGATGAAGCCCTGGAAGAACGTATGAAGCAGGGCAGCAGCCAGATCATCGCCAGGGAAGAGCCCCAGGGAAGTCTTCGGGGGGAAAAGATATTCATAACTTCAGAGGAAGAAACAGAATTAAAAAATGCTGTCACACTTCTGGACAGGCGAAAGATTTATGATACACTGGAAGAGATCTTTCAAAAATATGTCATGGAACAGGAGGTGGGACGAAAGGCCGTGGAACAGCTCTGCATGTACCTGGTGCTCATGGCCATGCGGGAGGTCCAGCGTTTCCAACTGGCTCCGGAGCAGGTTCTGGGAAAAAATTATTACTATTACGAAGAAATTTCCAAATATGAAACAGCAGAGGATTTGGAAATGTGGCTGAAGGATATTTATGGTTCCGTACTTCGGGCAGTGGAAGACCGGCGCAGCAGCAAATACAAGGGGATCGTAACCAATGGAATTGCTTATGCCCGGGATCATTTTTCAGAAAGCCTGCAGGTGGCGGATGTGGCGAAAGCGGTCTTTGTGACACCAAACTATTTCAGCAAGATTTTTAAAGAGGAGACAGGAGAGAACTTTACCGACTGGTTAAACAAGTTTCGCATTGAAATGGCTAAAAGGCGGATGGAAAAGGAGCCGGAAACAAAGATTTACACCATTGCAGAGGAATGTGGCTTCAGCGATTACAAATACTTTGCTTTTATTTTCAAAAAACACACCGGATATACGCCTACCTCTTACCGGAATATGATCGTGTAGAATATTCAGCCTTAATGTAGAATATCAGGTTTATAGTTTTCAGATGGCCTTTATAATGGAAGATATTCTGATTAAAAAGGATGAATAAGGAGGACATCATGGAACAATTTTTATTTGGTGCGGTCTATATTATTGAGCAGGATTATACCCGGGAGGAGATCCGGAGAGATTTGACTTACATGAAAGACTGCGGCTTCAATTTGATTACTCTCTGGCCGGTTTGCAATCCATGGCTTGCCCAGGACAGCCATCAGTGGATATTTACCCAGACCAGACAGGTGCTTGATGAGTGTGAAAGTCTGGGAATGAAAGCCATTCTGCAGCTCTTTGGACAGAATCAGGCGCAGGAATTTATGCCGGACAGTGCCTTGACGGAGGATATGCTGGTCTATGATGAAAGGGGAGAGCATATCAATGAAAATTGTTTCTGGGCGAACTTAAATCATCCGGTGGTACGGGATTATATGGACCGGTATTTCCGGGAAGCCATCACATCCTTTCGGGATCACAAGGCGGTTTACGGCTACGATGTATTTAATGAAGCTCATTTTAGAAGTGACGACCCTTATACCATTCAAAAGTATCAGGAATGGTTGAAGGAAAAATACCATACCATCGAAAACTTAAACCGGGTGTGGTATAGAAGATATGAAAGCTTTGGGCAGGTTTCCCCCAAAAGAAGGAGATCCCCCTACAGCATCTGGAGCAGCATTATGCCGGATCTGGAATACGAAAGGTTCCGGAGCGTGACTTTGACCCAGATCTGCAGCTTTCTGTATGAAACCGCAAGGAAATACGATACAAGCCATCCCATCATTATTGATGGGACCAGCGGGCAGATCCTGTCAGGGGATGTGACCCTTCGTAACAACGATGAATTTGCCACGGCAAAGATCCCCGATGTGTACGGCTCCACCTTTTATCCCAAGAGCTGGGGAAGAAATTACCGCAACACCCCCTGGACCATGTCCATGTACTATTCCGTTCCTGCAGGTGCGGCAAGGAAAGCCGGAAAACCGTACATGGTCAATGAGCTTCAGACCCATACCCAGTCGGTGCTGACTCCAGGCTCCGAGGTGACGCCCCAGGAACTGTATGACTGGATTCTTATGTGTATATTCACCGGTGCCAATGGAATGCAGCTATGGCGCTGGAGGCCGTTTTTACACGGATACCAGTCTACCGGGCGGGGACTTACCAGAATGGATGGAACTCCCAATGAGCGGGCAGCGAGGGTGAAAGAGCTGATGGACCTGATCCGGGAAAACGGGGATTTGTTTGACCGCTTCCAGGTGGAAGGCCAGGACGTGAAGATTGCTGTTTCCTATTCTTCCAGACTTTATTTTGATGCGTTCTTAAAATGGAACAACAGCTTCTGGAGCGAGGACGTGGAAGGCTGGTACCGGCTTTTCTGGAACAGAGGCTTAAACCCGGAATTTACCGATATTGAAGACTTAGAAGGCGAGGAGGCAAAGGTTCTGGTGCTGCCGTCCGCCTTAAGCATCAGCCAGGATATGGCAGAAAAGCTTACGGCCTATGTGGAACGAGGGGGCATCCTGATCGCTGACGGCAGAATGGGCAGTGTAAATGAATATGGGGAGGTACCGGCGGAAGGAATCCCAGGCAGGCATTTAACCAGTCTCTTTGGCCTGGGGGAAGTGGATGTGGATTCCGGCCATTCCTTTTTTATCAGGAATCAATGGGACAGGGCGGAAAGGGATTCACCGGAAACCAAAATTCCATGTAATTTCATGGAACAGTACATGGAAGTGACTGAAAATGCCCGGATTCTTGGAACCATGGAAGACGGAAGTCCTGCCGTTGTGCTCCATCCCTATGGGAAAGGCTGTACCCTGTATTTCAATTCCTTTATGGGTGTGGAACTGAAAAAACAGAATATTCCCCAGGTGGAGCAGTTGGTGATGGAGGTGATCACCAGCCGTCATGCTTCTCTGTTTACCGCACAAAAGGACAGCAGGGTGCATGTGGCCTGCATCCGGTCAGAGTCCTGCCGGGCAGTTTTGATCATTAACTTTAATGAAAGAGTTGAAGATGTGGTGCTTCATGGGCTGGGGGATAGGACAGAGCTTTTGAATCTTATGACAGGTGATACCGTAAAGGTCTTCGGACAGGCAAAGCTCCTGATACCGGAGAATACGGCTTACGTATATAAATTTCAGGAGGAATCTGAATGAAATTGGTATTTGATGTAGGAGGAACGTCGGTGAAATACGGCGTTTCAGATGAGGAGGGTAATTTTTCTTTCACAGATTCGGTATCTACGCCGGAGTCAGATGTGAAGGGATTTTTGCAGGTGACCGGAAGTATTTTTGAAAAGGCCGTAAAGGAATATGCCCTTGACGGGGTGGCTTTCAGCTTTCCGGGAGAGGTGCACAGCAGGGAAGGCGTAATAAAAGGCATCAGTGCCGTAGAATATCTTCATGAAATCCCCTTAAAAGAGATTCTCACAGAACGGTTTGGCGGCCTTCCTGTGACCATGGCCAATGATGCCAACTGCGCTGCCATGGGGGAGCTATGGAAAGGCGTGGCAAGGGAATGCCAGAATGTGGTGTTTGTGATCTGCGGAACAGGTATCGGCGGGGCGGTGGTGGAACGGGGGAAACTGGACAATGGAGTGACCATGAACCGGGGAGAATTCGGAAATTTCCCCATGGGAGGCTTTAGGGATGGAGTCTTTCTTTCATGGAGCGATTATACCCTGGAAAAGCAGGCCAGAAAATACAACAGGAAAAAGCAGGAGACAGAGAATCCCATCAATGGAGTAAGGCTGTACCAGCTTGCAGAGGAAGGGGACCTTCTGGCAGAAGAGCTGATGGAGGAATTTTACTACTGGATGGCAGTTGGGTGCATCACCCTGGAATTTGCCTTTGACCCGGAGATCATTGCCATTGGCGGCGGAATCAGCGGCAATCAGGGAATTATCCACCGGATCCAGAAGACTGTGGTTTCCCTGCTGGAAGGACAGAGGCAGGGCTATTTAATGCCAAGGATCACAGCCTGCACCAACGGCAGCAGGGCCAACCTGTATGGGGCCCTGTATTACCACCTGTATGGAGAAAAGATTGAGATAGAATAGGAGAAATGAAGATGAATTATGTATTTCCAAAAGGATTTTTATGGGGAGGAGCCTCTTCAGGCCCACAGTCAGAAGGTGGAAGCAGGGAAGGCGGACGTGTAAAATCGGAATGGGATTACTGGTTTGAAAGGGAACCGGAACGGTTTTTCCATGGAGTAGGGCCGGCAGTCACCTCTGATTTTTATCACAAATACAAGGAATATATCCAGAAAATGAAGCAGGCAGGTGTGACCTCTTACCGGACCTCCATTCAGTGGAGCAGAGTGATTAAGGACTGCCAGGGAACTGTGAATGAAGAAGGAGTGACGTTCTACAATGACGTGATCAATGAAATGATTGCAAAAGGAATAGAGCCCATGATGTGTCTTCATCATTTTGACCTGCCGGAGTATTGGGTGGAAAAAGGCGGTTTTGAGAACCGGGAAACGGTTTTTGCATTTGCAAAGTTTGCGGCTGTTTGCTTTGAGCGGTTTGGGGACCGGGTAAAATACTGGACCACTTTTAATGAGCCAATCATCATTCCGGAAACAGGATACTTATACCAGAGACATTATCCTGCAGTTTGCGATGGAAAAAAAGCGGCACAGGTTGGATTTCATGTCCAACTGGCCAGCAGCCTCGCAGTGGAAGCGTTCCGGAAAAGCGGCTGCAGCGGTAAAATAGGCATTATCATCAACTTAACACCAACCTACTGTGAAAATCCCCTTAAGGTGGAAGACCGGAAAGCAGCGGATATTCTGGATCTGATCTTTAACCGTTCCTTCCTGGATCCATCTGTAAAGGGAGAATATCCGGAGGCATTGACAAAGCTGCTGAAAGAAGAGGGAATTCTTCCCCAGGTAATGGAAGGGGATCTGGAGATTATCCGGAATAATACCGTAGATTATCTGGGGGTAAATTATTATCACCCAAGGCGGGCCAAAGCCAGGACCACCGCTTATGAGGGACCGCTTATGCCGGAAAAATATTATGAGCCTTATACCTTTGAGGGACAGAAGATGAACACCTCCAGAGGCTGGGAGATCTATGAGCCGGCCATCTATGATATTGCAAAAAATATTAAAGATAATTACGGAAACCTTCCATGGTACATATCAGAAAACGGCATGGGGATTCAGGGAGAAGAGGAATTTATGGATGAGAACGGTGTGGTGGCAGATGATTACCGGATCGAATTCATCAAGGGTCATTTAAAATACCTGCACAAGGCCATAGAGGAAGGCTGCAATTGTTTTGGATATCATTTATGGGCACCTTTTGACTGCTGGTCCTGGATCAATGCTTATAAGAACCGGTATGGCCTGTTAAGGGTAGATATTTATGACAACTGTAAGATTACCATGAAGAAATCTGGCACCTGGTTTAAGGAACTGTCAGACCGGAATGGATTTTAAATGATTTTTTAGGGGAATTGCGGAGGGAGATCATGGAAACAAGAAAAGACTGCCCCATTCGCCTGACAGGCTCCAGGGCCTGGCGGACCTATTTTGGGGGAAAACTGCTGGAACAATTTCATGGGGCAAAGACAGGGGAAGACGATCATTTCCCGGAAGAATGGATTGCCTCCCTTGTGGCGGCCAGGAACGCGGGAAGGGAAGAGCTGACTGAGGGCTTAAGCATGATGGCTGACCGGCCGTCGGTGTCATTGAAAGAGCTGATCGAATCAGATCCTGCCGGTTACTTAGGAGAGAACCATGCCGCACATCTGGGAGCAACCCTGGGAGTGCTGGTGAAGCTGATTGATTCCGCAGAGCGGCTGGCCGTTCAGGTGCATCCGGATAAAAAGAAGGCCAGAGAGCTGTTTCATTCTGATTATGGGAAAACAGAATGCTGGCACATACTGGGCGGAAGGGAGATCCAGGGAGAAAAGCCTTATGTTTATTTAGGATTTCGTCCCGGTGTGACACAGTCGTATTGGAAGGACTGCTTTCTTCGTCAGGATATGAAGGCCATACTGGAGTGCCTGCACCGGTTTGAAGTACAGGAGGGGGATACCATTCTGATCGAAGGCGGTGTTCCTCATGCCATTGGTGCCGGCTGCTTTCTGGTGGAAATCCAGGAGCCTACGGATTATACCATACGGGTGGAAAGGGTGACGCCATCAGGGTATCAGGTGGCGGATTCCATGTGCCACCAGGGGCTGGGTTTTGAGAAGATGTTTGAATGCTTCCATTATGAGAATTTTTCTGAGGAGGAAGCAAGGAAACGGTGGTTCATTCCGCCAAAGGTTTTAGAAGAAGAGGGGAAAAACCGCCGGATCTCTCTGGTAGGATATGAAGAAACTCCATGCTTTTGTATGGAAATGATGGAAGTAAACGATGTCATGAGCTTAAAACAGAATGGCTGCAGTGCGGTTTGTGTTCTGGAGGGCAATGGAAAACTGTTTTTGGGAGGCAGGAATGATTTGCAGGGATCCGGTGATCAGGAGAGGGTCTGGCAGGAAGAGGTCAAGCAGGGGGATCAGTTCTTTCTGCCTGCCGGAATAGAGGAGCTTCAGTGGAAGGCTGAAGAAGGAAGCTGTTTGAAGCTGATCCAGTGCTTTGGGCCGGAGACAGGCTGTTAATCAGATTAGTATACCATACCTTGCTGACTCCTTGGACAAATCAGCCATCAGACCTTCAACTTAAGTTCATGGATTTTTAATATTTACTTTGTTTGTGGTGTATGCTATGATGAAAAAAATTCGTTATTATTGACTGAAACCCAGTGTTTTCGTTTTAAGGCTGATGTCCCCCAGTGCTGCATCAACTCTTCCAGCGAAACGTGCTGTATCCTGAACATTATTTTTTACCCGATGATGACATAATGGAGTATATAACAAAAATATGAAAAAAGCACTTATATTTGGTATTGCCGGATCTTTCTTTTTTGCGTTTTCATTTGTGCTGAATCGCAGCATGCATTTATCCGGAGGAAGCTGGATATGGAGCGCAAGCCTCCGCTACCTGTTTACCTTTCCCATTCTGGCTCTGATTGTGGGAAAACACCAGGGGTTTCAGCAGGTCCATAAAGTCATAAGAAAGGATCTGTTCAATTGGCTTATTTGGAGTACCGTTGGATTTGGTCTTTTTTATGCACCCCTCTCTTTTGCGGCTGATTACGGGGAATCCTGGTTGATTGCGGCATCCTGGCAGGTAACAATCGTCATGGGTATACTATTGTCTCCTGTATTCCACAAACGTGTACCAATAAAAAATCTATGTATATCAGGATTTATCTTACTCGGAGTTTTTCTTTTACAAGTACATAATATTGCAGATTTGGATATTAAGACAACCCTTATGACACTGCTTCCCATCCTTGTGGGGGCGGTCTCTTATCCTTTGGGAAACAGAAAAATCATGGAGGCAAGCGGGGATCAGCTATCTACAATCCAACGAACCTACGGTATGACGTTATGCAGCCTCCCTTTTTGGTTCCTGTTATCTGTATTTGGTCTGGTAAATGCCGGGGTTCCTTCTGTAAACCAGACCCTGCAGTCCTTGTGTGTCGCAGTCTTTTCCGGAGTGATCGCAACGTTACTGTTTTTTAAAGCCACCGATTTGGTCAAGTCAAACCATAAGCAGCTTGCTGTAATAGAATCCACACAGTCAGGGGAGGTGATATTTACCTTGCTGGGGAGCATCTGGCTCCTTGGGGATTCCCTGCCCGATGAGCTGGGAATGATGGGCATATCATTTATTGTGTTCGGTATGATCCTTAACAGTATGATTGTAACCTTTTCCAAAAAATCAGAGGTGAATAACCCTTAACAGAACGGTCCATACCTGTCAGGGGGTGGTGATTTCCCCGGCAGTTATATCTTCATATGCGGCGGCTTTGAAATTATAGAATTTCAAGGCCGCCGCGTTTTCAGTTTTTCTTATCTTGTCACAAGTCCGTAGCAGTGTAAACCGGGGAACCGCTGTGGGCTGAATGATATGGGCGGCAGTGGGAGAGGCAAGTATGTGAGCCAATCATATGGCACCTGCCGGATTTAAAAAGAAAACAATAAGTTTATAATTGTTTTGCTTCCTATGAACTTGAAAGTCCCTTAATAGTCTGGTAATATTAGGAACAGATCATTTTGTATGCAGCCATCAGATCATATAGAGGCTGAAATATAAAAGACGGCCAGGCATGTGTAAGGAACAACAGAAGGGGATGCCGTTAAGATAAAAAAAGATGAGAAAGGAAAGGGTATATGAACCAGAAACTTCTTACCCCCATCCTTCCGGATACAATGGATTTTGTTCTGGAAGATATAGATGAATTATCCCGCAGAAAAAACCAGGAGGAAGCGGTAACAGATGTTCTCATAAGAAATCTTCATGTAACCGGGGAAGACTTCTCCCACATGCGTTTTTCTGCTGTGATATTTGAAAACTGTATATTCCAGGACTGCACCTTTGAAAAAGGGGAGTTTACTGACGTGGTGTTTCGCGCCTGTGACATATCCAACTGCAATTTTGAAGACAGCTATTTTAACCGGACGGAATTTAGCTCTTCAAAGGGCATGGGAGCAAAGTTCTGCGGGAACACTATGCTACATACCGTGATCCTTGACTGTAACCTCAACTATGCAAATTTTGATTCTTCCAAGCTGGAACACATCCGCTTTTCCGATTCTCAGATCAGGGGCGGTTCCCTGACCCAATGCCGCTGCAAGGCGGTGGAATGGAACCGGGCAAATCTGGAAAGCGCCAGTTTTTTTAAAACTATGATGAAAGGAATGGATCTTACCAGCAGCACCATACAGGGACTGACCCTGTCCGACGGCTGCGGGGAGATCAGAGGCGCTGTGGTGGATTTATACCAGGCGGCAGAGCTGGCAAAATATCTGGGCGTTGTCATAAAAAGCTGACCCTTTAAGGCTCCAACACGTTTCTGAATCAAATATGAGGTTTTCAATGATCCCTCATATGATAGAATGATTATAATTATGTTGCAAGATAAGCGTTTATTTAAGGAGGCGAGCTTTTTATGATGGAACCCTCAAAGACTGCATAGCACGGGTTATGCAGTTAAAATAAATAAGTAATTGTATAGCCTTTGCTATTCCTTACAGTAAAAAATGTTTGGGAGGCAGCAATGCGCTATCAGAAAGCCAATGAAATTTTACCGGAAGAGCTGGTGGGATTAATTCAGAATTATATAGACGGGGAATATGTTTATATCCCCAGAAAACAGGAAAATAAACGAATCTGGGGCCAGAGGACAGGAGCCAGAGAGGAAAGAAAGCTCCGGGACTTATCCATTTATGAGGATTATTCTGCCGGCATATGCGTGAAGCTTTTGGCAGAGCGCTATTACCTGTCTGAGAAAAGCATCCAGAGGATCGTGCTTCAGGAAAAGAAAAATAAGAAAGTAGAATAGGGCGGTGCATCAGAAAGAAAATGGTGCGCCGCCTTTTCTTTGTTTCATAAGAGAGTATGAGGTGGGATAAAGAAAGGTGGCGTGTTACAGTTGTCTAAAGAAACAATTGTAAAAATGGAGAAAGAACAATGAATCGAAATTTACGGAAACAATGGATCGTCACGCCGGACCAGCTTCCAGCCATTATAAGAAGGTGTCCCAAATGCGGGAAAAAGACGGAATTTATAAACAGCGGTAAATTCAGAGTCAATGCCAATGGCTGCCTCATAGACGTGTGGCTGATCTACCGGTGCGGACAATGTGAGACCTCCTGGAACATGACCCTATGGGAAAGAAGGCCGGCAGGACGGCTGGAGAAAAACGAGTATGAGGGATTTTTGAAAAATGATCCTGATCTGGCGTCAAAATACGGAAATGACAGGGATATATTCGCCAGGAATAAGGCAGAACCGGCCGTCTCAAAAGGGGAATATCACGTAACGTCTGTGGACACTGCCTTTCCCTGCGGGAAGGACCATGCCATGGAAATCGAAATAAGGATCCCAGCCGGATTTGATTTAAGGGCAGATGTTTTTTTAATGCAGCAGCTAGCTGTATCCAGAAGCAGAATAAAGAAATGGTGTGAGGACGGGCTGATTTTAAGCGGAAGCCAGGTTTTGTCTCCAAAAGGGAAAGTGAAAAACGGGATGATTTTGCAGATAAGAAAGGAAGCCTTTCAGCCAGAACCGGAAGTGGAGTGGGAGTATTCTTTCTGTCAAAATAGCCGGGGGTGTTGATTCCTGATGAAAAATCAAGTTGGCCGGGAGTGTTGATTCTTGATGAAAAATCAAGTGATTATATATCTGCTTTAAGGGTAGCGGAGCCTATATTGGGCAACACTGCCTTTTCTTTTTACTCCCAAATCAGGAATACTGTTTTTCCCGTTAAAGGGTAAACTTTTATTTGGTATGACAACAGTATGAAACATCAATCGTGATTTACTCTGTTCCTATCCTTATATATTAATAAGGCGGTTAAAAATAATCACTATTTTGGAAAAAGCTGCTTGACAATCAGAAGAAATTATTGTACTATAATAATATCAGTAATTATTACTATTATTGATAAGGAATATCAATAAGATCCGCTGATATTCCTATCCGGTTTCACTGCATGTTTCAAACACGCCACGCAGCCATGCTGCTGTTTTCACGGAGGTTTGCCTCCGGGGGAAAGGAAAGCCGGTTTCCGCCATAATACGGTGGACATCACTGATAATTTTAAATTATAAATATAAAAAATCACAGGAGGTAATTATTATGTCATTAATCGGAACAGAAGTAAAATCATTCAAAGCCCAGGCTTATCATAACGGTGCATTTGTAGAGGTTACAGAAGCAGATTTTAAGGGTAAGTGGAGCATCATCTGCTTTTATCCCGCAGATTTCACATTTGTTTGCCCGACAGAGCTGGAAGACTTACAGAATAATTATGAGACATTTAAGAAACTGGGGGCAGAGGTTTATTCCGTTTCTACGGATACTCACTTTACCCACAAGGCATGGCATGACAATTCGGAAGCTATCCGCAAATTGACCTATGTTATGATCGGAGATCCCTCTCATACATTATCCCGCAATTTCGACGTATTGATTGAAGCAGACGGACTTGCTGACAGGGGTACTTTTATTGTTGATCCCGACGGCATCATTCAGTCAGTAGAGATCAATGCCGGAAACATTGGCCGTGATGCAAACGTTCTTATTGATAAGATCAAGGCTGCCCAGTATGTAAGAAATAACCCCGGCGAGGTTTGCCCGGCAAAATGGAAAGAGGGCGGAGCCACACTGAAACCAAGCCTTGACCTGGTAGGGAAAATCTAAGGAGTAACGATTATGATGCTGGATACCGAAATTAAGAACCAACTGGCTGAGTATCTCCAGCTTCTGGAAAATGATGTGCTGATTAAAGTCAGTGCAGGATCCGACAGTATATCAAAGGATATGATGGATTTGATCCATGAACTGACCGCCCTGTCCCCAAGAATTAAGACAGAGGAGGGAAAGCTGCCCAGAACACCCAGCTTTAGCATTAACCGTATGGGAGAAGACACCGGAGTCACTTTTGCAGGGATTCCCTTGGGCCATGAATTTACTTCCCTGGTACTGGCTCTTTTGCAGGTCAGCGGAAGAGCTCCCAAGGTCGATGGTAAATTAATTGACCAGGTGAAAAACATTCAGGGAGAATACCGCTTTGAGACCTACATCAGCTTAAGCTGCCATAATTGTCCGGAGGTGGTGCAGGCTCTTAACTTAATGAGCATTTTAAATCCCGGTATTACCCATACAATGATTGACGGTGCAGCTTTTAAGGAAGAAGTAGAAAGTAAAAATATCATGGCTGTGCCTACGGTCTACTTAAACGGTGAGGTTTTCGGCAGCGGGCGAATGATCCTGGAAGAGATTCTGGGGAAGTTAGGCAGTGCGCCTGATGTATCAGAGTTTGAGAAAAAAGAACCTTTTGATATACTTGTCATCGGAGGCGGCCCGGCGGGAGCCAGTGCAGCTATTTATGCGGCGCGTAAAGGCATTCGTACCGGTATTGTTGCCCAACGCTTCGGCGGTCAGGTAAGAGAGACACTGGGGATCGAGAATCTCATCAGTGTGGCATATACGGAAGGGCCTGAATTTGCAGAAATCCTGGAGCAGCATGTTAAAAATTATGATGTGGATATTATGAATTCCCAGAGTGTCAGACGCCTGGAAAGAAAAGAACTTTTCCAGGTGGAACTGGAAAACGGAGCTGTCTTGAAAAGCAAGGCAGTAATCCTTTCTACAGGAGCCCGCTGGAGAAATGTAGGCGTACCGGGAGAACTGGAATTTAAGAACAAAGGAGTTGCTTATTGTCCCCATTGTGACGGTCCTCTTTATAAAGGAAAACAGGTGGCAGTCATTGGAGGCGGTAATTCCGGCATTGAAGCGGCAATTGATCTTGCAGGAATTGCAAGTCATGTAACAGTGCTTGAATTTATGCCTGAGCTGAAAGCGGATGCCGTACTGCAGAAGCGTCTTTACAGTCTGCCTAATGTGACAGTCGTAAAGAATGTTCAGACAAAAGAAATTACCGGCACAGATAAGGTAAACGGTATTACCTATATGGAACGTGAATCAGGAGCAGTCCATCATGTGGAACTGCAAGGGGTATTTGTTCAGATCGGCCTTGCAGCCAATACGGACTGGCTGGGAGACACCGTTGAACGCAACCGTATGGGAGAGATTATTGTAGATAACCGCAATGCTACCAGTGTACCCGGAGTTTTTGCCGCAGGAGACTGCACGGACAGTGTTTATAAACAGATTGTCATTGCAATGGGATCTGGGGCCAGTGCTGCCTTAAGTGCTTTTGATTATTTAATAAGAAATTGATTTTCAGATGCTGTTTCCTGCCGGTCTTTCCGCGGGAAACAGCATCTTTTTGAGAAAAAAGGTGTTTCCCGGAACCTTGACATGTCCCGCCTGTAACAGTATAATTTAACTGGGTACTATTGGAAAATGACTGGAGTGATGAATATGCAGTATGGTGCGCTGGAGCAGATGCTCATTAACTCAATAAAAGAAGTACAGATAAAATTAGGATATGAAAAAGAACCTATCCGCTTTTACTATCCCCAACATGCATTGATGAAGATACTGAAGATTTCCCAAGACTCTGCCAAGGAAACAAAAGCGGCAATGGAAGGTTTTAAGGAATCTGTTAAAGAACGTCTGGGAGACATCAGGATCACAAAAAGCCAGGAACGTTTTTGCTTTGAGATTCCGCCGGAAGGGGTAGAATACGTATATTATCATGGAAAAGACAACGGTTTTTTAAAGGAATTCATTGAAACCGTAGAAAGACCCCATACCACCTTAGAGGATCTGTTGAAAGTCTTTCATAAATTTGGGGAGGGTAAGGTTATCTGCGTAAAATCCCAGGAAGAAGATTATGATTATATTATATTTTTTGAGGATCCTTCCATGGATAATTATCGGTATTATATCAAGTTTCATGAAAATCACGTCACTTACCACAGATTCTTATCCGAGGATGCAGCGGATATGGGCATATAACGATATCATATCAGGAGAAAAGAACAATGCAGAGAAAAAGATGGATCGTAACCCTGCTTACAGGTCTGGTATTTATGACCGCTAATCATTTTACAGCCAAAGCGGATACTGCCTCTGACATGGCGGTTCCTCTTGTGGCTCCTCCGCCCCTTGAGTGGCAGACAGGCCCCGGAGCCGGTCCGGGG
Organism: Lacrimispora brassicae; assembly: GCF_054772055.1. Classification (NCBI taxonomy): domain Bacteria; kingdom Bacillati; phylum Bacillota; class Clostridia; order Lachnospirales; family Lachnospiraceae; genus Lacrimispora; species Lacrimispora brassicae. The sequence goes on from NZ_BRYH01000034.1 coordinate 152,373, forward strand.
AAAGGATTTTCCCAGACAGCACCGGATATTCAGACAGGAACGGGAGAACAGGCAGTGGTTTATGCAAAGCAGTTTCTTGGAAATCCTTATGTATATGGAGGGACAAGCCTTACATCAGGCGCCGACTGCTCCGGATTTGTACTGAGTGTTTATAAACAATTCGGTGTCAACCTGCCCAGGACCTCCGAGGCCCAGGGAAAAGCAGGCGTTGACGTGGGCGGAATCGAATATGCCCAGCCAGGGGATTTGATTTCATACATAGGCCATATCGGCATTTACGTGGGACAGAATCAGTTGATTCATGCAAGCGGACCAGAGGACGGGATTAAAATATCCAATGTGGATTTCAGGCCTGTGGTTTCAGTCAGAAGAGTATTGGGGAATTAAATAAACGAAGGTTATTTTTGAGCTTATTTGGATGTTTCGTTAAGATCATCCGGGATAAGCTCTTTTTTTATTCCCGGACTGCACAAGGAATATCCGGTCACATGCCCTTAAAGAAGCCAAAAGTTTTTCAGTCATAATTTGTCCCACCCCACATATATTGAGGTAAGAGGAGGGATGAAGGTGGAAAGGAAAGACGAGCTTATCAATATATTTTCCAGGAGCATAAGAGAAATTTTAACCAGGGTGACAATTGATTTTGATGAGGTTCAGGAAATCAGGCTCCGTGTGGCGGCCCCTCTTTTAATGATATACCGGAATGAGGAGTATTATGTTACTCCCAGAGGTTCTCTGAGCATGGAAGGAAAGGACGCCTATACAGTCTCTAAAAATGAGCTTAAGGAAACCATGGAGTACATGAGCAACTATTCTCTGTATGCCTTTGAAGAAGAGATGAAGCAGGGGTTTATTACCATTCAGGGAGGCCACCGGATCGGAATCGCCGGAAAGACCATTTTAGACGAATCCGGGATTAAAGCCATGAAATACATATCCTTTATCAATGTCCGGCTGTCCCATCAGGTAAGGGGCTGTGCCTCAGAAGTTTTGCCCTATCTTTATGAGGAAGGAAGAGAGATCTATCACACGCTGATCATTTCCCCTCCCAGATGCGGGAAGACCACCCTGTTAAGAGATTTAATCCGTCAGGTTTCCAATGGTTCTGAGGATCATCCAGGCCTTACTGTAGGTGTGGTTGATGAACGTTCTGAGATTGGGGCCTGTTATCAGGGGATACCTCAGAATGAATTGGGAATCCGTACCGATATTTTAGACTGCTGTCCAAAGGCAAAAGGGATGATGATGCTGATACGGACCATGTCCCCCAGAGTGATCGCCGTGGATGAGATCGGAAGCCGGGAGGATTTAGATGCAATGGAATACGTGATGAACTGCGGCTGTAAACTGGTCGCCACGGTTCACGGAGCTTCCATCGATGATTTAAAGCAGAAGCCGGTCTTAAGAAAGCTGGTGGAGGAGCGGATCTTTGAAAGATATATTGTTTTAAACAACTTAGGACGGATCGGAAACATCGATCAGATCTATGACTCCAGAGGAACTCAGCTCTACAAAGCCCAGGTGCATCAGATGGGAATTCGATGGGACAGGCGGGAGTGCATTGCTTATGGATAATACGTGGCTGAGGATTTTAGGGGCTGTTCTGGTCATTCTGTCATGCTCCGGCCTTGGTTTTTTTATGGCGGCCCAATGGAGCGAGCATTTAAAGACCGTGGAAAAGCTTCGGAAGATGATTTTTTTGCTGAAAGGCGAGATTGTTTATGCCAATTCTCCCTTGCCAGAGGCCTTTGAGCGCACCGGCAAAAAGGCTGTGGGAGAGTTGGGAGCTTTGTTTGAAAAGGTGTCGGAGCGGCTTTCCGGACAACAGGGAGAAACCTTTTATACCATCTGGCAGGAGGAGATCGACAAGCTTCCCAGAGAAGTCTGCCTGTCCAAAGAGGACAAACAGAATCTAAAGGGTCTGGGAGAACATCTGGGATACTTAGATATGGACATGCAGGAGCGGAATATCCTTTTATACCTGGAACAGTTGGACTTGACGATCGGTTACTTGAGAAAACATAAGCAGGAAAAAAGCCGCCTTTATACCAGCCTGGGTATCATGGGCGGTTTATTCCTAACAATCGTAATGTATTAAGGAGGATAGCATGGGGGTCAATTTGATTTTTAAAATTGCAGCAGTTGGAATCCTGGTTTCCGTCATCTGCCAGGTATTAAAACACAGCGGACGGGAAGAACAGGCATTCTTAACAAGCCTTGCGGGGCTGATCCTGGTGCTGTTCTGGCTGGTGCCTTATATTTATCAGTTGTTTGAATCCATTAAAAATCTGTTTGCATTGTAGGTAAGCGCCTTACAGGCATACCTTTATGTTCTGAAAGGAAGGACAGGGGAAAACATGACCGTAGTGACCATAGCCATAACAGGGATCGTGGCAGTGCTTTTAGCGGTTTCCTTAAAAGGGATGAAGGGAGAATATGGGACCTATCTGGTCATGGCGGCAGGCTTTTTTATCTTCTTTTACGGAATGGGAAAGCTTACCACCATTCTGGATACCATGAAGGAGATCCAGACCTATATTAAGATCAACAGCATTTATTTAACCACGCTGATCAAGATGATAGGAATTACCTATATCGCGGAATTTGCAGCCGGGATATGCAAGGATGCCGGATACGGAGCCGTGGGGACCCAGATCGAAATATTCGCAAAGCTGTCTGTTCTGGCTGTCAGCATGCCCATCCTCCTTGCACTCATTGAGACGCTGCAGGTATTTTTATCATGACGGAAGGGGGAAGGACCATGAAAAGAACCGCCTTTTTCCTGCTGTTCCTTTTGATTGTGCTGTTTCTTTCTACGGACAGCCTTGGAGCAGAAGCAGCCTCCGGGCAGGAGGCAGGTGCTCCGGCGGCCAGCTTAGACTTGGATCAGTATGATTTAACGGATATCCAGAATTTTCTGGACCGGACCAAGGGGGAACAGGACATGAACCTTTCCTTTAGAGAGCTGATGAAGGATCTGATGGACGGAAACTTAAACCAGGTCATGGGACAGGCCGGAAAAGCGCTGAAAGACCTGCTGATGGGTGAGATAAGAAACAGCGGGCATATGATGGGGCAGATTATGGTCCTTGGGATCATTGGAGCGGTATTTTCTAATTTTTCCAGCGTGTTTACAGGGAGCCAGATATCGGAAACCGGTTTTTTTGTCACCTATCTGCTGCTGTTTACCTATCTGGCGGCCAGCTTTTTTACCAGCGTAACTATTACAGGAAGTGTGCTGAGGCAGGTCTTTGATTTTACCAAGGTATTGATGCCTGCCTATTTCCTGGCGGCGGCATTTGCAGGGAGCAGCGCGTCTGCGGCGGCCTCCTATGAATTTACATTATTTATCATCGCTGCCGCCCAGTGGCTTTTAGGGCAGGTGCTTTTAGCCCTCATAAGGGTCTATGCCCTTTTGGTCATGGCAGGCCACATTGCCAAAGAGGATATGCTCTCAAAGCTTACAGAGCTTTTGGAGCAGGTAGTTTCCTGGAGCTTAAAGACTCTGGTAGGGGTTGTGCTTGGGTTTCATCTCATTCAGTCCATGGTACTTCCCTATGTGGATTCCATGAAAACAGGAGCCATTCAGAAGCTGATCGGAGCCATTCCGGGAGTAGGACAGGGAGTTAACTCCGTTGCCCAGATGGTGCTGGGATCAGGGGTGCTTATTAAAAATACCATTGGGGCAGCCGGCATTATCATACTTCTTGTCATTTCCGTGATCCCCCTGATAAAGCTGGTGGTGCTGATGGTTTTATACCAGTGCGTTGCCGCCCTCCTTCAGCCTGTCTGTGATAAAAGAATCGTTTCCTGTATTTCCGACATTGCAAAAGGCCACAGGATGCTGCTTTCCGTAGCGGCATCAGGAGTGATCCTCTTTGTTGTTACCATAGCGCTTGTATGCGCTTCCACCAATGTGACCTATTATACCGGGTGAGTGACATGGAAGAATTGTTTAGCTGGATACGCAATATAACCTATTACCTGATTTTTATAACCGTAGTGAGCAACCTTCTGCCAGATAAAAAATATGAAAAGTATATAAAATTATTTGCCGGCATGGTATTGATCCTTTTGGTATTAAAGCCAATTACAGGAGGCTTAAGGCTTGATGATACCCTGGCTTACTATTTTGAGGCCATCAGCCTTAAAAAGGAAGCAGGAGAGCTGACAGGAAAGCTGTCAGACATGGAAGGAAAACGGCTTGAAGCCATGATTGCCAGATACGAGGAGGCGGTGGAAACGGATTTAAAATCCATGGCTGAGACCGACGGATTCGGATGCAGGACATCCATGGCAGAGATTGACCAGGATCAGGAAAGCAGTACCTTTGGCCATGTGGTGCGGGTGACCATGATTCTGGTGCCGGGGGGACCGGGAGAAGAGGCAAAAGACATTACCGTTTCCGGAAAAGGGACGGATCCGGTAAAAAAGGTACAGGACGTGGAAGAGGTGAAAATAGCCGGGTCAGAGCCGGAAATAAGTGACTATAAGGAACCGGAGGACGTGAGAAAACAGAAGCAGGCAGAAAATTCACGGCTTTCTGGTCTTAGAAGGCGGATTGCGGAATATTATGATTTGGAGGAACAGGATATTGAAATTCAAATGGAAGATGGGAAAGGATAAATGGCTGATTTTATTGGCTGTTGGAATGATTATCCTGATCCTTACATTTCCCTCCGGTTCGGGTATGGCTGCCAAAGTAGAGCGGACAGCAGAAAGCAAAAACCAGACAGCCTTGCAGAAAGGGATCGTAACAGAGCCTGCGGATGGGGAGGCGGCTGTGGCAGCAGGAGCAGACAGGACCTATGAGGAGCAGTTGGAGACCAGGGTAAGGAAAATCCTGAAAACCGTGGATGGGGTCGGTCAGGTAGAGGTGATGATCGTGCTGAAATCCTCAGAGGAGAAGGTACTGCGGGTCGATAAAGACAGCTCGGATTCCTCCACCGATGAGAAGGACAGCTCTGGCGGGACCAGAAAGGTCACCAGTGCAGAACTTAAAGAAAGCACCATTCTGACCGGTTCAGGAGAAAACACATCTCCCATTGTGGAGAAGGAGATACGACCGGAAATAGAAGGAATCATCATCAGTGCCCAGGGCGGAGGCAGCCCTACGGTAAAAGCTGAAATTTCCGGTGCCATGGAAGCATTATTTAACCTGCCCCCACATAAAATAAAAGTATTAAAGAGGGTGGAATAAAAAGGAGTGTCATGTATGAGAAGTTGGAAAACAAGCAATGAGCCCAAAGTCCCTAGAACCCCAAAGAAAATGGATATGAAGAAACTGTTCCGAAGAAATCAGATTATTATCACCACATTAGCCGTTATGATAGCTGCTGCTGGATATTTAAACTATGCCGGAAAGCAGGAGGCCGCTTCAGGGACAGACGTCTATGAGGCAGGAATGACTGATATTTCTGAGGAAGATATTTTTGCGGAAAACCAATCCCTTACGGGCAGTGACGTAAGCCAGGAAATCGCAAGCCTTGACCAGGATGCAGAGGATATCGATAAGCTGGCGGCAGGAAACACGGAAGCAGCGGCGGAAAGCGACGGATCCGTAGACCTGGCGGCAAATGAGACACAGGCGGCCCAAACCGGCCTTGACAACCCTGGGGAAGCGGTGCTTACCAGCGGAATGAACGTATCAGAATACATATCCAGCGTACAGTTAAACAGGGAGCAGGTAAGGGCAAAGAACAAGGAAACCTTAATGAACTTAATCAACAATCCAAACATTGAGGAAGCGGCAAAACAGCAGGCCATTCAGGAAATGATCGAAATGACGGCTGTTTCTGAGAAGGAAAATGCGGCAGAAACCTTATTGCTTGCCAAAGGCTTTGCAGATCCGGTGGTCAGCATTTCCAGCGGGAAAGTGGATGTGGTCATCAATGCTTCCAACATCACAGACCCTCAGCGGGCCCAGATTGAGGACATCGTAAAGAGGAAAACAGAAGTAGGGGCGGAAAATATTGTGATCACCCTTATGAAGCTGGAAGAGTAAAAAGCCACGGCAAATGTTACGTTTCAGCCATGCCATTCATAATTTGGCGGATGGAATGTATTTTCAAAAGGTTACAGATATGCAGCCAAATTATTCATGCCGGGCATTCGCCCTATAGAAGCATTTGCGCAATTTATGCTTAGTGAGCAAGCTCCCACCCACAAACTGTGCAAACGCTTCTGCATGGCTAACTGTAACTTGCAAACTGTGGACAGTTTTGCTATAATGATTCCAGAACCCAGAATATGAGTACAGGAGGGAATTGCTGTGGCAGAAGTGGAAAGCAGAAATACTCACAAAGTATATGAAAAAGATAAAATTGGCGAAGTACAGATTGCAGACGATGTGGTGGCCATTATTGCAGGTCTTGCCGCAACCGAGGTAGAAGGCGTAGATTCCATGGCAGGCAACATCACCAATGAACTGGTGGCGAAGCTGGGCATGAAAAATTTATCCAAGGGCGTTAAAGTGGAACTGACGGAAGAACATGTATCTGTGGACTTATCCTTAAACATCAAATACGGTTACAGCATACCTGCTGTCAGCGAGAAGGTTCAGGAAAAGGTACAGAACGCCATTGAGAACATGACAGGATTAACGGTCCTGGATGTAAACATTCGGATTGCCGGTGTTGCAATGGAAGAGAATAAATAGATTTTAAAAGGTCTATCGCGGGGGGCGAACCAGGAAAAAGGTTCATACCCCCGCTTTTCTTTATGCATAAATGCGTAAAATTTTATTGTAATGAGATGGCGCAGGATTTATAATAAACCCGGAATATATCAAACGCTTCTTAAGGGACAGGTGTTTACATGTATGATGACTGATAGGGAGAAGAACCACTACTCATTAAAGGTGATGATTTTGTTTGGTCTGGTGGCTTCAGTAATTATGGGAGCATTCGCTTTAAACATTTATTATTTTAAGGAGGTGGAAAAAAGCCTCATAGAACAGACCCGCCAGGATTTAAAGAAGGAAAATAACGAAACAGTGATTTACCTTCAGAGAATGATCCAGGAGAGGTTTGGCATGCTGGAGGTATTTTCCGCATACTGCAATCTGCCGGAAGGACGGGAAAAGGAAAAATGGCAGAAAGACTTAGAGCCGTTTGAAAGGGAGGGGGTGCGGTTCGGGGTTTCTGATAGCCAGGGGATCATGTATTACGGAAACCATGAACCCAGGGATGTTTCCGCACGCAGCGATTATCAAGGGGCGTTAAGCGGAGAAAACAGCGTTTCCAAACTGCCTTCGGAGGAGTTTGACGGTCAGGGGGGGATCGTTCTGACGGTTCCTGTGATACGGGATGGTCAGGTAAAGGGAGTGGCCTGTATGGAGTATACAGGAGCGGAACTGGGGAAATATTTAAACAATACGGGATTAAGTAAGTATGGGGCCAACCTGGTTTTTACAAAGTCAGGAGAACTGGTGGTTTCCAGTCCCGGTTATGAAAAATACACTACCATTTATGATATGCTGAAATCTGTGGAATTTAGGGACGGGCAGTCTCTGGAGCAGATGGAACAGGCGGTGGAGAACGGGGATTCCGGATATGTTGCCTATGATCACAATGGCAGCAGGGAGTTTCTTTATTACCAGCCAGGGGGAATCGGGGACTGGATGGTGGCTTCTCTGGTGGAAACGGAAGGCTATAAGAGCACTTTTCACAGGATCGGAAGACTGTCGGAAAACTTTATTACGGGCACTACGTCCATGCTGGCCTGTACGTTTTTACTGATTGTTTATATCCTTTATCTGCGGAAAAAGGAATCCAAACGGGCGCAAAAGGATTATTTAACAGGTGTTTATACCAGAGAGACGGCGAGAAAGCTGGTGGAACAAGGGTTAAAAGGCGGCGGCAAGAAGCGGTTCTATGCCTGCATGTTCCTTGACATTGATGATTTTAAGAAGATCAACGACACCTTCGGCCATCACAAGGGAGATCTGGTCCTGACCCAGGCAGGGCAGATTTTAAATGACTGTACAAGGCAAGAGGATGTGATCGTCCGCTTCGGCGGGGATGAATTCTGCATCTGGCTCTACGGCGCAAGCGGAAGGAAGCAGCCGGAGGCCATTGCAAAACGGATATTGAATGCGTTTCATGTCTCAGGAACCATACATGCAAGCATTGGAATCACTCTGGTAGAAGAAGATGAAACCGAATACGATGCCATTTTAAAACGGGCGGATCAGGCATTGTACCAGGCAAAGAGAAAAGGAAAGAATCAGTTTGCAGTCCAGCTTTAATGTCCTTGAAAGGGACATGGCTTTACCTCTCCTTGAAAGTCCTGTGGATTTCAGGTATAATGAAATTTAAATGTTTTAAAACCACGAAAAGGAGAAAAGCATGAATAAGCTTAGACTTGGTATTATTGGAAACGGTTATCTTGGAGGGATCATTGCCGGTGCATGGAAAGACGGTTTACTGCCGGAATATGAGCTGGTGGGGATTGTTGGCAGGACAAAGGAACGGTCAGATGCCCTGGCAGCGGAAATGGGATGCAGATCCTGTGCCGGGATCCATGAACTGCTGGAATTAAAGCCGGATTACATCGCAGAGGCAGCGTCTGTAGGGTCGGTTAAGGATATGGCGGAAAAGATCCTGGCAAAGGGTTCCAATCTTATCGTATTGTCCATCGGTGCTTTTGCGGATAAAGAATTTTATGAAAAGGTAAAGGAAACGGCCAAAAAGCATAATACCAAAGTGTACATTGCTTCCGGAGCTGTAGGCGGATTTGATGTGCTCCGCACGGTTTCTCTCATGGGAGAGTCCACAGCCGGGATCGAGACCAGGAAGGGGTCCAAGTCCTTAGGGAATACCCCTCTTTTTGAGGAGCATCTCATGACTGACAAAGAAAGCTCCATGGTATTTGAGGGCAATGCAAAAGAGGCCATTGGGCTTCTTCCTACAAAGGTAAACGTTGCAGTGGCAACTTCCCTGGCAACAGTGGGGCCGGAGAAAACAAAGGTGAACATTCACAGCGTTCCGGGTATGGTGGGCGACGACCATAAGATCACTGCGGAAATTGACGGAGTGAAGGCGGTGGTGGATATTTATTCAAGCACCAGCGCCATTGCCGGCTGGAGCGTGGTGGCTGTGCTGCAGAATATTGTGTCACCGGTAGTGTTTTAAAGGAGGATAAGAGGATGTTTGAAAAGTTGGTTGCCATTGAACCGGTAAGCCTGGTGGAAGAAGCGGAGAAGGAACTTTTCCATTATGCAAAACAGGTGGTGATGTATGAGGATATTCCCAGGGACGACGAGGAGATTATTGAAAGAATCGGAGATGCGGATGGGGTGCTTTTAAGCTACACCTCCAGAATCAGCCGGTTTGTCTTTGAAAGATGCCCTAATATCAGGTATGTAGGGATGTGCTGCAGCCTTTATTCTAAGGAAAGTGCAAACGTGGATATTGCTTACGCACAAGAGCACGGGATCACAGTCTTAGGGATCCGTGATTACGGCGACGTGGGAGTGGTGGAATATGCGGTCTGTGAACTGGTACGGTTCCTTCACGGGTATGACAGGCCCATGTGGAAAGACATGCCTGTGGAGATCACCGGTTTAAAGGCCGGGATCATAGGTATGGGCGTTTCCGGAGGAATGGTCGCTCATGCTTTAAAGTTTCTGGGGGCGGATGTTTCCTATTACAGCAGAAGCAGAAAACCGGACCATGAGGAAAAGGGAATCAGTTACCTTCCCATGGGAGAACTTTTGGAGAGCAGCGAGGTGGTGTTTACCTGTCTGAACAAGAACGTGATCCTGCTTCATGAGGAGGAATTTCAGAGGCTTGGAAATGGAAAGATCCTTTTTAATACGTCTATTGGGCCGTCCTTTGAGCCGGAGGCTTTGAAAAACTGGCTGGATGCCGGGGACAACCGGTTTGCCTGTGATACGGCGGGAGCTGTTGGGGATGCCACCGGGGAGCTTTTAAAGCATCCCAAGGTATTCTGTGTAAATGCTTCGGCCGGCAGAACCAGGCAGGCCTTTGGTCTCTTAAGTGAAAAGGTGCTTGATAATATCAGGAGGTTTTTGTAGAATAGGAAAGTTTCTATTGTATAAAAAACCCTGTTAAGGTATAATAATTCCAAATGTCCAGAAAATTACCAATAGGAGGACCATGGGAAATGACCAGAAGTAAAATGCGCGAACACTGCTTTAAAATGATCTTTTGTGCGGATTTTTATCCCGCAGAGGAAAAGGCCGGGCAGCTTATCCAATATTTTGACGAACCGAAAGAGGATGACTTAAACGCCGATGGCGTGGAGGAGATCATCCATGATGTGGACATGAGTGAAGAGAATGCTGCTTATTTAAGAGAAAGGGCAGAGTCCGTAATGGCCAGGATCCCGGAACTGGATAGAAAGATCAACGAAGTGGCTGAAGGGTGGAAGACCAAACGTATGGGTAAGGCAGAACTTACCATTCTCCGCCTGGCCTTGTATGAGATTTTATTTGATGAAGATGTGCCGGAAAAGGTAGCCATCAATGAGGCTGTTGAACTGGCTAAGAAGTACGGCGGGAATGAATCTCCGGCATTTATTAACGGAGTCCTTGCAAAGCTGGTGTAACATGGCAGGAGTGTATTCCGTTACCCAGGTCAATGCCTATATAAAGAATATGTTTGCCCAGGATTTTGCCTTGAACCGGATCTCCGTTAAGGGCGAGGTATCCAACTGCAAGTACCATACTTCCGGCCATATTTACTTTACCTTAAAGGATGGAACTTCCTCCATGGCAGCAGTGATGTTTGCCGGGCACAGGAAAGGGCTTGCTTTTAAGCTGGAGGAAGGGCAGCAGGTGGTGGCAAAGGGCAGTGTGGAGGTTTATGAGCGGGACGGAAGATATCAGCTCTACGCTCAGGAGATCACAAAAGAAGGAATCGGCGATCTGTTTGAACGGTTCCAGAAGCTGCGTGATGAACTGGAAGAGATGGGGATGTTTTCCCCTGATTATAAGAAACCAATTCCAAAGTATGCAAAAACCGTAGGGATCGTGACGGCTCCTACGGGAGCGGCCATCCGGGATATTATGAACATCTCGGCCAGACGAAATCCCTTTGTGCAGCTTTATCTCTACCCAGCCCTGGTACAGGGGGAGAATGCAAAGGAAAGTATTGTAAAGGGAATCGAGACCCTGGATAAAATGGGACTTGATGTTCTGATTGTAGGGCGGGGCGGCGGTTCCATTGAGGATTTGTGGGCATTTAATGAGGAAATCGTGGCAAGAGCTGTTTTCAACTGCAGCACTCCGGTGATCTCTGCCGTAGGCCATGAAACCGATGTGACCATTGCCGATTATGTGGCTGATATGCGTGCCCCCACCCCTTCTGCGGCGGCTGAACTGGCTGTATTTGATTACGGTCTGTTTAAAGAACAGGCAGGGCTGTATGGCCACACCCTTTTAAGGACCATGGAAAGAAAGCTGGAACGCTGCCGCTTCCATGGAAACCAGTATGCTTTAAAACTGAAGCTGTATGACCCAAAGCGCCGCATCCATGAGAGCCGGCAAAGGCTTGCGGACATAGAGGACAAGCTTAAAAATCTGATTCTGTCAAAGACGGCCTCAGACCGGGCAAGGGCAGAAGAGGGAAGGCTTTGCATGCAGCGGCTCATAGAAAAACAGGCAGTACGGGACAGGCACAGGCTGGAGCTTATCATCAGCCGTCTGGAAGCAGGATCTCCTTTAAAGAGGATCGGCGGCGGGTACGGCTTTGTGACCGATGAAAAAGACAGGCGGATCAATTCCGTAAAGCAGGTAAAAGCCGGAGACAGGATAGGGCTAAGGCTTCAGGATGGCAGCATGGAGGCAGTAGTTTCCCACATTGCCCCGGCAGAATCCGGTTTATCAGACAGCCATTAAGGCGAAGGAGCTGGAGACCGGAAGGAAGCCCCTTCCAGGAATACTTCTATGCCCTCAGAAGCCGGGCAAGAACAAGGAAACTGAATAAGGAGAACCGGATTTATGGCGGTAAAAAAAGAAAAGACCATTGAAGAAACATTTGGAGAGCTGGAAGAGCTCATTAAGAAACTGGAAAGCGGAGAAAGCTCCCTGGAGGAATCCTTCCAGTATTATGAGACAGGTATGAAGCTGGTAAAGTTCTGCAATGAAAAAATAGATAAGGTTGAAAAAAAGATTATCGTGTTAGAGGAAAATGGTGAGGAACATGAACTTTAAAGAAATGTTTTCTGCCCGCACAGAGGAAGTAGGGCTTGTTGTGGAAACATACCTTCCTCCTGTGGAAGGCTATCAGAGTACGGTACTGGCGGCAATGGATTACAGCGTCCGGGCCGGGGGAAAGAGACTTCGCCCCATGCTGATGGAGGAAACCTACCGCTTATTCGGCGGCAGCGGAAAAGAGATTGAGCCTTTTATGGCGGCGATTGAGATGATTCACACCTCCTCCCTGATCCACGATGATCTTCCATGTATGGATAACGATACCCTGCGCCGGGGACTTCCTACGGCATGGGTGAAATTCGGCTATGACATGGCGGTGCTGGCAGGAGACGGTCTTCTGATCTATTCCATGGAGACCGCCGCAAAAGCCATTTCCATGTCGGACAGGCCGGATCTGGTGGCCAGGTGCATGGGGATTTTAGCCGAAAAAACAGGAATCTATGGAATGATAGGCGGACAGACCGTTGATGTGGAGCTGGCAGGAAAGCCCATTCCAAAGGAAAAGCTTGATTTCATTTACCGGCTGAAAACCGGGGCGCTTTTAGAGGCTTCCATGATGATCGGAGCTGTTCTTGGAGGAGCGGATGAAAAACAGCTAAAGCTGGTGGAGAACATGGCTTCCTGCCTGGGAATGGCGTTTCAGATCCAGGATGATATCCTGGATTTAACCAGCAGTGAGGAGGTTCTTGGAAAGTCTGTACTCAGCGATGAAAAGAACCATAAGACCACCTATGTAACCCTTGAGGGAATGAAAAAGGCGAAGCAGGATGTGGAGATGATTTCGGAAGAGGCGATTTCCTGCCTCCATGAGCTTCCAGGGCAGAATGAATTTTTAGAAGCCCTGATCCGGATGCTGGTGAACCGGGAAAAATAAAGGATCTGATAAAATATGATACTGGAATTAATAAATGGGCCCGAGGATATCAAAAAGCTGACAAAGCAGGAGCTTGATATTTTAAGCCAGGAAATTCGTGACTTTTTAGTAGGAAAGATAAGCGTCACAGGCGGTCATCTGGCCTCCAACTTAGGAGTGGTGGAACTGACCATGGCCATCTATCTGGCTTTTGACCTTCCAAAGGATAAGGTTATCTGGGATGTAGGACATCAGTCCTATACCCACAAAATATTAAGCGGCAGAAGAGAAGAATTTGACGATCTGCGGCAGTACGGCGGTATAAGCGGCTTTCCAAAGAGAAAGGAAAGTCCTTGTGATGCATTTGATACCGGCCACAGTTCCACCTCCATTTCCGCCGGACTGGGACTGGCCCAGGCAAGGGATGTGCTGGGAGAGGATCATTTTGTGGTATCCGTCATCGGAGACGGGGCCTTAACCGGCGGTATGGCCTATGAGGCTTTAAACAATGCGGCCAGAATGAACAAGAATTTTATTATCATTCTCAACGATAATAACATGTCCATCTCAGAAAATGTGGGAGGAATGTCTACGTATTTAAATAGCATCCGTACCGGAGAAGGATATCTGGATTTAAAAAAATATGTGACCAGCGTACTGTCCAGAATTCCGGTCATTGGAGAACAGATCATCGATAAGATCAGCAGGACAAAGAATGGCATCAAGCAGCTTCTCATTCCTGGAATGCTGTTTGAAAACATGGGGATTACTTATCTTGGCCCTGTGGATGGCCATAACGTAAAGGCACTGTCCAGGGCCTTGATGGAGGCGAAGAAGCTTTCCCACACTGTACTGGTCCATGTGATCACTCAGAAAGGTAAGGGGTATGCCCCAGCGGAGAGGAATCCCTCCAAGTTCCACTCTATGGAACCTTTTAATATTATCACCGGAGAATCGAAAAAAAAGAAGAAAAATCCCAGCTATACAGATGTGTTTTCCAAAACCATCTGCCGTCTGGCTGAACAGGATAAAAAAATCGTGGCAGTAACGGCGGCCATGCCGGATGGAACAGGCTTAAAGCGGTTCTCCAGCCTGTATCCTGACCGCTTTTTTGACGTAGGAATTGCAGAGCAGCATGGGGTGACTTCAGCAGCCGGAATGGCGGCAGGCGGCTTAAAGCCGGTTGTGGCCGTTTATTCCTCCTTTTTGCAGCGTGGCTTTGATCAGATCCTTCATGATGTGTGCATCCAGAACCTGCCTGTGGTCTTTGCCATAGACCGTGCAGGGCTTGTGGGCAGCGACGGGGAGACTCATCAGGGGATTTTTGACTTATCTTATTTGACGGCAATTCCTAACATGAGTGTATTTGCCCCGAAAAATTTATGGGAGCTTATGGATGGACTGGAATTTGCCCTGGCCTTTAACGGTCCCTTTGCGGTGCGCTATCCAAGAGGAGAGGCATACCAGGGCTTAAAGAGCTTTCGTGCTCCCATTGAATACGGCAAGGGAGAGATGCTTTATGAGGAAAGCGATATCGCCCTACTGGCAGTAGGAAGCATGGTGAGCACGGGAGAGCATGTAAGGCAGAAGCTGAAAGCAGAAGGCTGGAACTGCACTTTGGCCAATGGCCGTTTTGTAAAGCCTTTTGACAGAGAACTGGTGGACCAACTGGCAAAGAATCACTGGCTTATTGTGATCATGGAAGAAAATGTCCTTCAGGGAGGGTATGGTCCGGAAGTTTCCGGCTATATTCATGAGCATTATCCTCATGTAAAGGTCATAAATATCGCACTGCCTGATTCCTATGTGGAGCATGGCAACGTATCCCTGCTCCGTAAGGGACTGGGAATTGACAGCGATTCCATCGTATGGAGGCTAAAAAAGGAATATCTGGATATGGAACGCCAGAACGCAGAATGGAAAAGGCTGAAATAAAACATCTTTCAACCTTGCCGCGGCAACTGAGAAAAACTTGCAATGCACATTTTTCTTGGTTCATCGGGGACAAATTATAAAGAAAAACAGGGGAAATGGAAAAGGAATGAAAGAACGGTTGGATGTGCTTTTAGTAAAGCAGGGACTGGCTGAATCCAGGGAAAAGGCCAAAGCGGTCATTATGTCCGGGATCGTCTATGTAGACGGGGAGAAAGAGGACAAAGCCGGCACCACATTTGATGAAAATGCAAATATCGAGGTAAGAGGAAACACGTTGCGGTATGTGAGTCGGGGCGGTTTAAAGCTTGAAAAGGCCATGACCCATTTCGGCTTGACCATGGAAGGCAGGGTGTGCATGGATGTGGGCTCCTCCACAGGAGGTTTTACAGACTGCATGCTCCAGAACGGAGCAGCCAAGGTTTACGCGGTGGATGTGGGCCATGGCCAGCTTGCGTGGAAGCTGCGGAACGATGAGCGGGTGGTATGCATGGAAAAGACCAATATCCGTTATGTTACTCCTGTGGACCTGGCTGACCCCATTGAATTTTCCTCCATCGATGTTTCCTTTATTTCCCTGACAAAGGTATTGGGACCTGTAAAAGCCCTTCTTACAGAAGAAGGAGAGATCGTTTGCCTTATAAAGCCTCAGTTTGAGGCCGGCCGGGAAAAGGTGGGGAAAAAAGGCGTTGTAAGAGAGAAGTCTGTCCATTTAGAGGTGATCCAGATGGTGATTTCCCATGCACAAACCATTGGGTTTGAAGTGCTTCATCTGGAATACTCCCCTATTAAGGGCCCGGAAGGGAACATTGAGTATCTCCTGCACTTGAAAAACCACTGTCAGGGAGAAGCCTGTCCGGAATGTGGCCTTGATCCGGAAATGGTCGTAAAAGAGGCTCATGGGGAGTTGACAGGACGTGAAAGCGGCCTGTTACGAGCAAGCAGCGAAGCGAATTGCGAGTATTCTTGCAGGTAAGGAGTTTTTATTATGAAGTATTTTTATGTGATCATGAACCCTGACAAAGAGGGGGCCAGAGAAACTGCAAAAGCCATTCGCGATTACCTTACCGGCCATGGGGCGGTTTGCTTCATTGGGGGAGAAGGCCAGGACAAACGGCATGAGAAAAGCCATTATACGGATGCTGCCATGGTGCCCCAGGAAACGGATTGCCTCATCACCTTAGGCGGCGACGGGACCCTGATACAGGCGGCCAGAGACTTGGCAGGACGGAATATCCCCATGATCGGGATCAACCGGGGCACCCTTGGGTACCTGACCCAGGTATCCCGCACAGAGGACATCAATGACGCTCTATCCGCCCTTCTTGCCAATGATTATAAGCTGGAAGAACGGATGATGCTGGACGGCAGTATTTACCGGAATGGAAGGGCTGTCTGCCAGGATATCGCCTTAAATGAGATCGTCATAATCAGAAGCGAGCAGATGAAGATGCTGCGGTTTAAGGTTTATGTAAATCAGGAATTTTTAAATGAATACCGGGCAGATGGACTTATAGCGGCAACACCCACCGGTTCCACCGCCTACAATCTTTCCGCAGGAGGGCCGATCATTGTCCCGGATTCTAAAATGGTGGTTCTGACTCCAATCTGTTCTCATGCTCTGGGGGCAAGGAGCATCGTACTTTCCGCCGAAGACTGGATACAGATCGAGATGACAGGGAAAAAAGGGGTATGCCAGGCTGCGGTATTTGACGGAGATACCACGACGGAGCTTTATCCAGGCGATTGTATCGAGATACGACGGTCAGATGTTAAGACCATTCTGATAAAGCTGAAAAACATATCATTTTTAGATAACCTGCGCAACAAGATGGCTGGTATATAGGGAGGGGCACTATGAAACTGGAACGACACAGCAAAATTGTGGAACTCATCGGAAAATACGAGATCGAAACCCAGGAGGAACTGGCGGATTATTTGAATCAGTCAGGCTTTGCAGTCACTCAGGCAACGGTTTCCAGAGACATCAGGGAGCTGAAGCTGACCAAGGTTCAGTCTGAATCAGGAAAACAGCGGTATGTGGTGCTTCAAAACCAGGGCTCCTTTAGTGATAAATACATCCGCATCCTGCGGGATGGTTTTTTATCCATGGACATGGCACAGAACATCCTGGTCATAAAGACCGTATCCGGCATGGCCATGGCAGTTGCCGCAGCCCTTGACGCCCTTCATTTCAGTGAAATGGTGGGCTGCATTGCAGGGGATGATACCATTATGTGCGCCATTCGAACCACCGATGACACCATACTCATGATGGACAAACTAAAAAAACTCATTACGGGATAAAGGAGGCCACCATGCTTTCAGAATTACACGTAAGAAACTTAGCCCTGATCGAAAAGGCCGATGTGGAGTTTGGACAGGGCTTTAATGTCCTCACCGGCGAAACCGGAGCCGGTAAATCCATTATTATCGGCTCAGTAACCATTGCCCTGGGGGGAAAAACGCCAAAGGATATCATTAGAAAAGGTGCGGAATACGCCTATATTGAACTGATCTTTACAGTCAGGGACCGGGCGAAGGTCCACCTGTTAAAAGAGATGGACGTCTATCCTGACGGAGACGGTATTGTGATTATTTCAAAAAAGATCATGCCCTCCAGAAGCTTGAGCAAAATCAACGATGAAACCGTGACCGCAGGGAAGCTGCGGGATATTACAGGCCTTCTCATCGATATTCATGGACAGCATGAACATCAGTCTTTACTCTACAAATCAAAACATCTTGAGATTCTGGACCGCTACCAGGAGAAAAAGTCCCATGAGCTAAAAGAGAATATTGGAGATACATATGGGGAATATGTCCGGTTAAAGGGCCGCCTTTCCTCCTTCCGCCTGGACGAAGAGGTCAGGCTCAGGGAAATGGATTTTATCCGCTACGAGATAGAGGAGATCGAGAATGCCCAGCTAAAGGAGGGGGAAAAGGAGGAACTGTCGTCCGGATACCGGCTTTTTTTGAATACAAAAAAAATAACCGAAAGCCTTTCCACCGCCTATTCCGCCGTTGATTCGGATTTCATCAGCCGTGCTTTAAAAGAAGTGGAAGCAGTCGCTTCTTATGATGACAGGCTTTCTGCCATAAGGGATCAGCTTTTTGATGCGGACTCCATTTTAAACGATATCAACCGGGAAATAACCTCTTACATGGATGACATGTCCTTTGACGAAGAAGAATACCGTCAGATGGAGGAGCGGCTTGATGTCATTAACAACCTGGAAGCAAAGTACGGGGGAAGTCTGGACCAGATTTTTATAAATCTGGAAGAAAAGCAGAGACGCCTGGAAGAGTTGGAAGATTACGACGGGGCTAAAAAAAGGACGGAAGAGGAGCTTCAAAGGGTTACGGACCGTCTGGAGGATTTTTCGGGGCAATTATCCGAAATGAGAAAACATACGGCTAAGGAGCTGACAGAAAAGATAAGGGAAGGGCTGAAGGATTTAAATTTCATTGACGTGGAATTTTCCATGGAGTTTTCACGCCTTAGCCATTATACGTCAGGAGGTTTTGACGAGGCGGAGTTTTTGATTTCCACCAATCCTGGAGAGCCATTAAAGCCCTTGGGAATGGTGGCTTCCGGCGGCGAGCTGTCCAGGATCATGCTGGCCATTAAAACGGTGCTGGCGGATACTGACGACATTCCTACCTTGATTTTTGATGAGATCGACACCGGCATCAGCGGGCGTACGGCCCAGAAGGTGTCGGAAAAACTGGCTTACATTGCCGGGAACCATCAGGTGGTCTGCATCACTCATCTGCCCCAGATCGCCGCCATGGCTGACTGCCATTACGAGATCGCAAAAACGGTGGAAGAGGGCCGGACGGCTACATCCATACACCGGTTAAGAGGGGAAGAGGTGGTAGAGGAGCTGGCAAGGCTTTTGGGAGGCGCGGAAATCACCCAGGCGGTGAGAGCCAATGCAAGGGAAATGAAGCGGCTGGCAAAAGAAGGCAGGTAAGGCTGTAGATTTTTACAAATGACAATGATAACTGGGAGTATGAAAGCATGATTGGACTTGGGACGCTGATAAATGTGGCGGGAATTGCGGCAGGAGGCCTGGGAGGCCTTCTCTTTGGAAAGAGGATGGAGGAGCGGTACCAGAGAACGCTGATGAATGCGGCCGGTATCTGCGTAGTGTTTCTTGGAATTCAGGGTGTTATGGGGGAAATGCTGGTCATCAAGCAGGGAGAGCTTACAGGCAGGGGAACGATGATGCTGATCCTTTCCTTTTTCATAGGGGCACTGCTTGGGGAGTGGATGGACATTGAATCAGCCATGGAACGGTTTGGGGAATGGCTTAAGATAAAAACCAACAGCAAGGGTGATACAAGATTTGTAGAGGGATTTGTAACAGCCTCCTTAACGGTCTGCATCGGAGCCATGGCAGTGGTAGGCTCCATCAAGGATGGGATTTCCGGAGATTATACGGTCCTTGCCGCCAAAGCGCTTCTGGATCTGATCATTATCCTTGTCATGACGGCTTCCCTGGGAAAAGGCTGCGTGTTTTCGGCGATTCCCGTTGCCCTGTTTCAGGGAACCATAACCCTTCTGGCAAGGCTGATCGAACCTCTTATGACGGAGCAGGCTTTGTCAAATTTATCCCTCACCGGTTCGGTTTTGATTTTTTGTGTGGGCGTAAATCTCATTTGGGGGAAGATGATAAAGGTGGCTAATTTGCTTCCAGCCATCTTTTTGGCTGTTGTCTTTGCTTTTCTTCCTTAAAGCCTTTTCACCGGTTGGCAGAACCTATGGTCATTGGATTTTTTCATAGTCTTCCTGAAAAGAGCTGATTGAGGTTTACACTGCAAAGCAGAATGGAGACCGGTTTCCTGGTATGGAGCCGGAGAGAAAGTATGAGCGGCATACAAGATAAAGACAGGCATCTGGCGCATCTGTTTCTTGCGACAGCCGCCTGTTTTTTATCTTTTCGCCTTTTGAGAAAAGGCGGCGGCACATGGCTGTGTTAATCCGCCCCCTTCTTTTTTCCTCAACAAAAAAATCCTGCTTCCCTTCAGGGCCAGTATGGCGTAATGTGAACAACTAAAATATGTCAATGATCGGACAGAATATTACACAATAAGGAGAAATCTTGTTATGCCACAAACAAAAAGAAAGAGGGATATTACCCCAGAGCTGATAAAACGCTTTGCTGTTTATCTGCGGGAACAGGAAAAAAGCATTTCCACCATTGAAAAATATAAGCGCGACCTTGCTGTTCTATGTAAATTCCTGGGAGACGTGCCGCTGACCAAAAGCGCTCTGATCGATTGGAAGGAATATCTGACAAGACAATATGCCGCAGCCAGCGTCAATACCATGCTGGCAGCAGTGAATACATTTTTGAACTTTGCCGGCTGGGTTGATTTAAAGGTCAAGCCGCTGAAAATACAGCGGAATTTATTTTGCCGGGAGGAGAAGGAGCTTACCCGCAAAGAATATCTTCGCCTGGTGCAGGCGGCAGAGAGAGAGGGCAATGAGCGCCTTTCCCTGGTTCTCCAATCCATCTGTGCTACAGGCATCCGTGTGTCAGAGCTGCAATTCATCACCATAGAAGCAGTACATGCAGGGCGTGCGGTGGTGAACTGCAAGGGCAAGACGCGTACCATATTTCTGCCCGAAAAGCTCCGGCGCGCACTGGTTCTATATGCCCGGAAACAAAAAAAGACCTCCGGGCCTGTTTTTGTCACAAAAACAGGCAGAACCCTTGATCGTTCCAACATCTGGCGGGACATGAAAGCCCTTTGCAAAAGTGCAGACGTGGAACCGGAAAAAGTGTTCCCCCACAACCTGCGACACCTGTTTGCCCGCATTTATTATACACTGGAAAAAGACCTGTTCCGGCTGGCGGATATACTGGGCCATTCCAATATCAATACTACCCGGATTTATACCGTGGAAAGCGGTACGGTTCATGCAAAGCAGATTGAACACATGGGGTTAGTAATCACATAATTTCGATTATGTGGTTTATGATAGGAGAGGGTGAATTTTATGAAGAAATGGTTTATCAACTTAAAAATCGGCGGTAAAATCATTTGCGGGTTCCTGCTTGTGGCGGTGATTGCCGGAATAATAGGCGCTATCGGGATTGTGAGCCTGGAACATGTGGGCGGGTCCTACAATGTGGCTTATTCGGATACTGTCACGGCATTGGAATGCATGGAAAGGGTCAGCGCTTCTTTTCAGGAAGTGCGGACAGACCTTTTGGAAATGGTGTTGTCCAGTAACAAAGCGGATAAGGAAGCTTGTGTGGAAGCCTTGACTCGTCATAGAGGCATCATAGACGACAACTTGTCCAAATACAAGGGCACGCTGGAGAAATACAAAGCAGAGGAAGTGGAGGAGGAGCTGAAACTGATTTTCCAGCTTGAATCAGCCTTGAATGGGTTTACTGAGGGACGCAATCGATTTATCAGCAGTCCCGCCGCCACGGATCCGGAGCACTACATGGAAGCTTACAGTATGTTAAGTGATGGAGGAGAACTGCACACCCTGGGTCAGGCAGTGGAAGAAATGATTACCGTTCTGGTTAAGTATAACCAGGATTATGCCAAGCAGCAGATCGACATTAACGATAAGCTGGTGGCAAGTGTCAAGATCATTATGTACATAGGCGTGTTAATGGGGGTAGTTTTGGCAGTGCTGGTTGGGTTATTTATTGCCCGCGGCATATCAAAGCGGATCGGCCTGATGGTAGAGGCCGCCGACAAGCTGGCCTGCGGAGAGGTCAATGTCAATATTGAAGCAAACTCCAGGGATGAAATTGGGGTGCTGGCCCAGAACTTCCGGCGTATGTCGGGCACCTTGAAACTGATGATCACCGATGCAGCCTATCTGTTGGAGGAATTGGCGGACGGCAACTTTACGGTGTACTCCAAAGCGGAAGAAAGCTATGTAGGCGACTATTTTTCTCTGCTGGATTCCATGGGCAAGATGAGGGACACCCTCAGTAATACCCTGAAGTCCATTGATGTGGCGGCTGACCAGGTGGCCACCGGCTCCGATCAGGTATCCAGCGGAGCGCAGGCGCTTGCATCAGGTTCCACCCAACAGGCCGCTTCCGTAGAGGAACTCAGTGCATCAATTGAAAAAATTGCGGAACAGGCAGCGGAGAACTCGGCCACGGTTGCGCTTGCATCAGAATCCGTGAATCAGGCTGGTGAAGACGCAAATGCCGGAAATGAACATATGGAGCAGCTTACGGCCGCAATGGCGGACATTGGCTCTGCTTCCGACCAGATCGCCAGCATTACAAAAGTTATTGAAGACATTGCGTTCCAGACCAATATTCTGGCGCTGAACGCTGCCATAGAAGCAGCCCGGGCAGGAAGTGCGGGAAAGGGTTTTGCAGTTGTGGCAAACGAGGTCAGGAACCTTGCCGGAAAATCGGCGGAAGCTGCAAAGCAGACCAGCGATCTGATTCAGGCTTCCGTCTCCACGGTAGCAAAGGGGACGGAAATCACCGCCAGGACGGTACAAATCCTGCAAGACGTAGGTACAAGCGCCCTTAAGGTGACGGAAAGCTTTGGAAAGATCCAGCAGTCCTCCGCTGAGCAGGCGGTGGCAATCAAGGAGATCAAACAGGGGCTTTTCCAAATATCTGCTGTTGTACAGACAAATGCCGCCACAGCAGAGGAAAACTCCGCTACCAGCGAGGAAATGTCCGCACAGGCCGCGGCTCTCCGTGGGGAGGTGGGAAAATTCAAGCTGGCAGGAGATATGGGTCTTTCCTCTGTGAGGTCTTATGAGGAGCCGGAAACAGAGTTTGAGCTCCGTAGGGACTATTTGCAGAAAATGTAATAAGATTTGGGCTGTTGGCTGACAGGTGGATTGCCCGAAAGGGTACTTCTTTCCTGTGCCTGTTTTTTCAAAATCATTGATAAGTAATTTAAAAAAAATAGTGAGACATGGGGAAAAGCTTTTATTTAAGCCAATTTCAGAAACTTTTAAAGGAATACTCAAAAATGTCTTTCTACTATTTAATTAATAAACAATAAAAAAATGGAGATCATAAGTATAAATAAAAATAATATTTCGCAATATTAATTTTTGATATTTAAATTCGGACTATTCATCGAAAACCATCAAAAAGATTTCCATTCTGTCGTTATCGCTGCCACCCAAAGAAAATAGTTACAACTAAAATATGACAGTGTGATTTAAACAATTTCTCACATACTAAGAGAGGAGCAAAAAAATTGTCTCCTTTCATTCACCTAAGGAGGTATGTGAGATGGGAAGAAATAAAATTCATAAAATAATTATTAGAGTATTCTGGATCAGCCTGATCTTTTGCATCGGATTTTCCTGGTTCTATATGAAGCGGGTAATTCCTGACAAATTGAATATCGTTGCACAGGAAGAGGAACAGTTTCATTTCTCCATGCCTTTCGATGTGACGCTGTATTCCGACAGCGAGGAAGTGGTGTTAAACAATGGATCAAATATCCCTTCCGATCAAATCCATCTTCAGGTAAACCAGGCATTTTCCCTATATTCGGAAAATCAGGGAAGCTATAAGCTGGGACTGAAACTCTTTGGATGGATTCAATTAAAAGACATACAGGTGAATGTAGTAGATACCAAATATGCGGTTCCATGCGGAACGCCCATTGGGATCTACTTAAAATCAGACGGTATCATGGTGATCGGTACCGGAGATGTAACGAAAAAAGACGGAATGGTGGTGGAACCGGCCTTTGGAATCCTGCAGTCCGGTGATTACATTGAAGCCATCAATGGAACACCTTTAAAGGATAAGGAAGGGCTGATGGGTGAGCTGAGTAAAATAGGCCCTGCTGAGGCAGTATTAAAGGTCAGACGGAACGGGGATATCATTGATGTAAAAATGAATCCCACGGAAGCAGAAGACGGAACCTATAAGCTGGGAGTCTGGGTCAGGGATGATACCCAGGGGATTGGTACCATGACCTATGTGGATATGAACGGACAATTCGGCGCATTGGGCCATGGAATCAGTGACAGTGACACCGGCAATGTGGTCCAGATCACCGATGGGTCCCTTTACGAAACAGCAATCCTTGGAATTGAAAAGGGAACCTTTGGAAAACCGGGAGTGATGAGCGGCATCATCTATTACGGTCCGGGTTCCACCCTGGGGACCATTACTGCCAATACGGAAGAAGGTATATTCGGAACTGTCAATGACAGGTATAAACAGAGCCTGGTCCAGGATGCCATTCCCATCGGCTACCGTCAGGATGTGAAGAAGGGAATCGCCCACATCCGAAGCGATGTATCGGGAAAAGTTCGGGATTACGAAATCGAAATACAGCGTGTGGATTATTCCACCACTCATAAAAGCAAGGGAATGGTAATCAAGGTTACTGACCCGGATCTTTTAGCCCTGACCGGCGGAATCGTACAAGGCATGTCAGGAAGTCCAATTATTCAGGATGGCAAACTGATCGGAGCCGTGACCCATGTGTTCATTCAGGATTCAACAAGAGGATACGGAATTTTCATCGAAAACATGATCAATCACTGAGTCTGACAATAAGGAAAGAAAAGAACAGGATCGTAAATATTTGCGGCGCCGTTCTTTTCTTTTTCACATTTTTAGTTAAATTACAATAATTACGGAAGATTTCAGGGGGGAAACTGGATTTTCCAGTGTTTTTCAGGAGAAATATACAGAATTATTTCATTTAATCGTCGAAATGTAGTAATTAAAGTCACAAAAAATGCCATATTTTATAAATTATGCTTTTCAACGTAAATATAATGTGTTAATATAGAAATTGTGGGATGAAAAAATTTGGAACTTTTTTGCCGACAAGTAGTTTCAATTTTCAACACCGGCAAAAAATGTAAGGGCTGGCAGGGACCCGGGTCAGGGTAGGCCCTTTCGACCTTCGGTGTATGAAATGAAAAAAATCGAAAAAAAATATTCCGGAAATCAACTTAAAAACAATTCTTTTTGTCGAATAATGCGATAGAATCCCATTGCGGCATGAGCCAAGGCAAGACTATAATGGCTTTACACTAGTTTTAATCTATTTTGAAGAATCAGAAGGAGAGTACCAATATGTCAGAAATCAGTATTGCGATTGCGGATGATAACCTGCAGACATTGAATCTGCTGAACGATATACTGGAGGGAGAGGAGGATTTCCACGTCGTTGGAAGAGCGGATAATGGCGAAGACGCTTATAACATGATCCTCAAAACAAATCCGGATGTTGTCTTATTGGATGTGATTATGCCGAGAATGGACGGAATTACGGTCATGGAACGTGTGCGGGGAAACGGCGCAGTTACAAAGATCCCGTCATTTATTATGGTCACTGCGGCAGGAAGCGAGAATATTACCGAAGATGCGTTCCGAATGGGAGCAAATTACTACATAATGAAGCCGTTTAATAAGGACATTATCGTCGACAAGGTACGAAGAGTGGGACAGAGGAAGTCGAAAACCCCCAGCCTTCAGGGTATGAAAAAGGTAAAACCATATGTCAATAAAACAGAGTACATGGAACAGAATCTGGAAAATGATGTCACTCAGATGCTTCATGAAATAGGAATTCCCGCACATATTAAAGGATACCAGTATTTGAGGGATGCCATTGTCATTTCCGTACAGGACCAGGAAATGCTCACCTCTGTCACAAAGATCCTCTACCCTTCCATTGCGAAGAAACATCAGACAACTCCCAGCAGAGTAGAGCGGGCCATTCGCCATGCCATAGAGGTGGCCTGGAGCAGGGGAAAGATGGATACCATCAATGAATTGTTTGGATATACCGTAAGTACCGGCAAAGGAAAGCCTACGAATTCTGAATTCATTGCTTTGATTGCTGATAAGATAAGACTGGATTATAAAAAACTTTCTTAATTTGTAAAATTTTATACTTCCTTATTTCTTTAAAATGCAGTATACTAAAGGAAAATCCACAATGCCCCAGGGGGAAAAGGATAAGGGAGGTTATTGGATGAAGAAGATATTATTCGTTGCATCGGAAGCAGTACCTTTCATTAAAACAGGAGGGCTCGCAGATGTTGTGGGGTCTCTTCCCAAGTGCTTTGACAAAGAGTTCTTTGATGTGAGAGTCATGATTCCCAAGTACCTTTGCATCAAGGAAGAACTGAGAAACCAGATGATCTATGTGGATCATTTTTACATGGATTATCTGGGCCAAAGCAGATATGTAGGGATTCTTCAGTATGTGCATGAGGGCATTACCTTTTACTTTATTGATAACGAAGGATATTATAATGGTTCCAAGCCTTATGGAGACTGGTACAGTGACCTGGAAAAGTTTTGCTTTTTCTCCAGAGCAGCCTTATCAGCTCTTCCTGTGATCGGATATCAGCCGGATGTGATCCACTGCCATGACTGGCAGACAGCCCTTGTTCCGGTTTTGCTAAAGGACCGGTTTCATGAAGGGGAATTTTTCCAGAACATGAAATCTGTGATTACGATTCACAATTTAAAGTTCCAGGGCGTATGGGATGTTAAGACCATACAGAAGTTTACCTGCCTGCCGGATTACTATTTTACTCCGGATAAGCTGGAGGCTTATAAGGATGGCAATCTGTTAAAGGGCGGTATTGTTTACGCTGATGCCATTACGACGGTCAGCGATACCTATGGGGAAGAGATCAAGATGCCGTTTTACGGGGAAGGTCTTGACGGCCTGATGCGTGCACGGGCCGGAAGCCTCAGGGGAATTGTCAACGGCATTGATTATGAGGAATTCGATCCGGAAACTGATCTGTATATTGAAAAGAATTATAATTCAAAGAACTTCCGTAAGGAAAAGGTGAAGAATAAGCGGGCTTTGCAGCAGGAGTTGGGACTGAATCAGGATGATAAAAAGTTTATGATCGGCATCGTTTCCAGACTGACAGACCAGAAGGGACTGGATCTGATCCAGTGTGTGATCGATGAGTTGTGTCAGGATGATATACAATTAGTAGTTCTCGGTACCGGAGAAGAGCGGTATGAGAATATGTTTCGCCATTATGCATGGAAATACCAGGATAAGGTTTCGGCCAATATTTATTATTCTGAGGCCATGTCCCATAAGATTTATGCAGCCTGTGATGCGTTCCTCATGCCCTCCCTGTTTGAGCCCTGCGGCTTAAGCCAGCTTATGGCCCTTCGTTACGGCACCGTGCCCATTGTACGGGAGACCGGTGGTTTAAAGGATACGGTGGAGCCTTATAATGAATTTGAGAACCGGGGAACCGGCTTCTCCTTTTCCAATTATAACGCCCACGAGATGCTGGAGGTCATCAGGTACGCCATGATCGTTTATTACGATAAAAAGCGGGAGTGGAATAAGATCATTGACCGCGCCATGATAAAGGATTACTCATGGAAAACTTCGGCCATGAAGTATCAGGAACTCTATGATTGGCTGATTGGCTATTAAGCCGTTCATTCATCAGGAAAGAAGCGATTGAATAAAGATGGAAAATATGCATTTAACCCGGGAAGAAAGAGAAGAAGCAATCCGATGGGCAGAAGATTCTTCTTGGGTAGAACGGGAAGATTACCGTGAGGATACCGATTATATGGACTGCGTAAGGGATATTATAGACAGTCCTGTATTTCAGTCCATGGATGACTATATGCAGCATGGAGACACTACCTGCAAAGCCCATTGCATTAAAGTGTCCTATATGGGCTATTGCATTTGCAGGAAACGGGGCTGGGATTATGCAGAGGTTGCCAGAGCCGGCCTTCTTCATGATTTGTTTTTATACGACTGGCATACCCATGCAAGGGAAACCGGGGAGCACTTCCATGGTTTGACTCATCCCCGGACCGCATTAAACAATGCGGTAAAATATTTTGAATTAACAGAAAAAGAGAAAGATATGATTTTGCGCCACATGTGGCCGTTGACGCCCATACCCCCAAAGAGCCGGGAGGGAATGGTAATTATCTATTCAGATAAATTCTGCGGTCTGATTGAAACAGTGGCCAGGATCAAGCGTTGGATCTTATTTGGTTTTGGAAAGAGAAGCGCTGCATAAGACGGAGGAAACCATGACATTTTGGGAAGATTTACTTGGGAATCAGGTTCTGATTACTGCAGTTACCGGCTGGCTGGTGGCACAGGTTTTAAAGACGATCATTGATCTGGCCCTTAACAAAAACTTTAATCCGGAGAGGCTCGTGGGATCTGGGGGAATGCCCAGTTCCCATTCCTCAACGGTATGTGCATTATCGACCGCCGCCATTTATCGTTATGGCGTCGGTTCTTTTGAGTTTGCGGTCTGTTTTGTCCTTTCCATGATAGTCATGTATGACGCCATGGGCGTGCGCAGGGAGACAGGTAAGCAGGCCAAGCTGTTAAACAGCATCCTGCTGGAAAACCCCTTTGAGCTTAGCGGAGAGATATTACAGGAAAGACTTAAGGAATATGTGGGACATACCCCTCTCCAGGTGGCGGCAGGGGCGATTTTAGGGATCCTGCTGGCGCTTTTTATAGCCCAGTTTTATTAAATATTGAAGAAAGTTTTCTGGGAATCGTAAGAAAATAGTCCTTGATTTCTTAAGATATCCATATTATACTTTAACAAGTTAAAAAATTGTTAAAATTGGAGGTAAAAATGGATATGTCAATTTATCATAGGATAAACTGTTTTTTCCTATTCAGCTTTCTTGGATACCTTCTTGAATGTGCTGTACTCAGTTATGAGAATAAGAGGCCTGTGCTGAATCGTGGATTTGGACATGGACCGTTCTGCATCATATATGGATTTGGTGCCACGGGAGCGTTGATTCTGCTTAAGCCTCTTGCCGGCAATCCGGTTTATCTTTACATTGCCGCTATGGCTATGGCGACTTTTATGGAGCTTTTGACAGCTCATATGATGATAAAGCTGTTCGGCTCTTTCTGGTGGGATTACAGCCGGAAGCTGTTTAATTACAAAGGGATCATCTGCCTGGAAAGCAGCATTGCATGGGGATTTCTGGGAATTTTTTATTTCCGCTTCCTTAACGGATTTGTCAATCAGATGGCAGGAATGATTCCGGAGAATTTTGAACGACTGGTGGCAATGAGCCTTTTGATTTTTTATATGGCTGATTTCATATACACCATGAGGATGCAGCTTCGGGATGACTGTGACTGTGACGACGATGATGGGTCCATGATTGGGCGTTTAAAAGTATATTGATGAGTGGCGGGATTCTATAGGGGTCCCGCTTATTTGCTTATTGTTGGGCGGCATATACAAATGGGTTTAGGAAATATATTTGTTCTGCCAGACGATAAATGGAATGGTCAGACGGTAAGGAATGTGACACGGAGGTTAGAGATGAATAAGATAGAAAAGCTTGTGCTGGCTTCGGCTTCCCCAAGAAGAAGAGAGCTTCTGGCTCAGATCGGGGTAACGCCGGAGATCGTGCCCAGCACCATAGAGGAGAAGATCACCACAGACGTACCGGAGGAGGCGGTGGCAGAGCTGTCCCGCCAAAAGGCGGAAGACGTTGCCGGCCGACAGCAGCCAGGGACTTGTGTCATCGGTGCGGATACCGTGGTTGCGGCAGGCGGTGAGATACTGGGAAAACCGTCCACCCACCAGGAAGCTTTCCGGATGATCTCCCTGATCGAAGGAAGGACCCATCAGGTATACACAGGGGTCACCCTGGTGTATTGTGGACAGAAGGGAAATAAGGTCAGGACCTTTGTGGAAAAAACCGATGTTCATTTATACCCCATGTCTGAAGAGGAGATCAAAGCCTATTCAGACGGAGGGGAGCCTATGGACAAAGCCGGGGCCTATGGGATACAGGGAAAATTCGCAGCTTTCATTAAAGGGATTGACGGGGATTATAATAATGTAGTAGGATTGCCAGTAGGACGTGTGTACCAGGAGATGAAGCAGTTGTTTGAACAGGAGGATAAGGAATGATTAAACTGATTGCATCGGATATTGACGGGACTCTTGTGACGGATGGAAGCCACGAGCTGAATCCTGAACTTTATGATGTGATTTTAAAGCTGCGGGCAAAGGGAATCCAGTTCGCCGCGGCCAGCGGACGCCAGTGGCTCAGCATAGAATCCATATTCGGCCCCATCAAGGAAAAGGTGTTCTATCTTTCAGATAACGGCGCTTACGTAGGCTGCCATGGAAGGAGTCTGTACATCAACACCATTGAGCGTAAGACGGTCATGGATATGGTGCAGGATGTACGGAATATGGAAGGGCTTGACGTTCTGCTCAGCGGACCTGATGTGATTTATGCGGAAACGGAAAACCAGGAATTCCTGGACTGGATCGTAAACGGCTACCGGTTCCACGTGAAGAAGGTGGAGGATTTAACAAAGGTGGACTCTGAGTTCATTAAAATCTCCGTATACCGTAAAACAGATGTGGAGGCTCATACCAGAATCTTAAAAGAAAAGTATGCAGACCGCCTTAAAATAACCATAGCAGGGGACATGTGGATGGACTGCATGAGACCGGGAATCAATAAAGGGCAGGCTGTGAAGCTTCTTCAGGACAGCCTGGGGATCAAGCCCGAGGAAACCATGGCTTTTGGCGATCAGTTAAATGATGTTGAAATGCTGAAGCAGGCCTATTACAGCTTTGCCGTAGGAAATGCCAGGGAAGAAGTAAAGGCTGTGGCCAGATTTCAGACAGATACCAATGTAAACGACGGGGTATTGAAAATACTGAAGCTTCTTTAAGCGGCATAAAGAGAGGGATGCTCATGAAAGGTCAACTTAAGATTGTGGGAAGAGTCCTTCTGGCTGCTGCGGTGACAATCACCCTGCTGTCCGGCTGCAGGACTGATATCCCCCTTGTTTCCGAAACTTCGTCAACAAAGGCGTATACTCTGCCTCAATCCATGGTGATCCTGGCCACAGAGAGGAACCGGTATCAGGAGATTTATACCAGCCAGATCTGGGGCGTGGATTTGCCCGACGGACAGACTTTTGAAACCTATCTGGTGGATCAGGTAAAGGAGTTTCTTCAGGAAATGAAAATGATGAATTTCCTGGCCCGGAATAAGGGGGTCACCCTGACCAGCGCGGAAAAGGAAGAGGTCCGTAAAGCATCGGATGAATATTTTACTTCCCTGACAAAGGAGGATATTTCTTACATGGGGGCCACGGAAGAGGATGTGAGGACCATGTATGAGGAATATTATCTGTCCAATAAGGTGGTGGATGAACTGACAAAGGATATGAACCTGGAGATCAGCGACAGCGAAGCCAAGGTGATCGTGGTGGAGCAGATCGTTTTGTCCGATGGGGCCGGAGCAGGGGACGTGCTTTTAAAGGCAGGAGCCGATGGAGCTGATTTTTCCGCACTTGCCAGGGAATATTCGGAAGATGGCACCATTGAGCGCCAGGTGGGAAGAGGGGAGAATCCGGGTCCATATGAGGAGGCCGCCTTTTCTCTTTCCGCAGGCCAGGTCAGCCAGGTGGTGGAGGATAAGGGCAAATACTATATCATCCGGTGCGTCAATGATTATGATGAGGACGCTACCCAGGAGAGGAAAGCAGGGCTGTACCGGAAACGGAAGAAGGAAGCCTTTGATCAGATCTATTCCCAGTTTAAGCAGGAAAATCCGGTCACCTTCAGCAATGAAATATGGAAGGATGTAAAATTCTCCAAGGATGACAGGACAACTACCACCAACTTTTTCGAAATTTACAAGAAGTATTTTTCTGATTAACCAAAGGGGAAGGATGGGGAAAACCACAGATGAAACCGGAACAATATGATAGCATGAGAGGGCGCAGCCGCAGGCGCAGAAGAAACCGCAGACGGGAGATCCTTATGGGTTTCCTGCGTTTCCTTCTTGCTCTGTTTCTGCTGGCCGGCTTAACGGTGGGGGGCGTGTTTGGATACCGGTACTGGGAGGGCAGCAAAACCGCTGATTCGTTTTTGGAAACCAGCCGGGAAGTGGTGCCTGAGACCATGGGGGAATCACAATAAGGAAAAGGGGAAATCAGAGTGCTGATTTCCCCTTTTTCAGGCTATGAAAGGAAGTCTGCAATAAAATGCAGCACCTTATATTCCTATTCTGCGCATTTTTTCAACGATCTTTTTCATTCTGCCATCAATATCCCTGTCCTTAAATTTTCCAAGCTGCATTTCACCGTCGATTTTACCATCACTCATGAAGAGGATGCGTTCCGTTCTGGCTGCGACTTTTGCATCGTGGGTTACAAGCATAAGGGCTGTACCCTCGGCATTTATTTCTGTAAAGATATCCATAATTTCTTCTGCTGATTTTGAATTAAGGGCACCTGTGGGCTCATCGCAAAAAATAATTTGAGGGTCTGCCATCAGCCCGCGGCATATTCCTGCCCGTTGGAGCTGCCCGCCTGAAACCTGCGTGATTTCCCGGTCTGCAAGCTCTAAGATGCCCGCTGTTTTCATAAGTCTTCTTGCTTTTTCGGTAATCATACGGGCATTCTTTCTGTTATCACGGATGGAGGGCAGGATGATATTATCCAGAATATTCAGATTACGAAGCATGGTGGGCTGCTGAAAAACAAACCCCATTTGTGTTCTTCTTAAGTCTGCAAGCTGGTTTTCCGTGTAAGACCCTAAATCCCTTCCGGCAAAAGAGGTCGTTCCGCCGTCAATGGTGTCCATTCCGCTGACAGCGAACAGCAGCGTTGATTTTCCCGACCCAGAAGGCCCCATAATGGAAACAAATTCTCCCTTGGCGATTTCCATATCTATTCCATCTAATACATGTTGGCTGTCACTGCCCTTGCCATAGGTTTTCACTACATTTTTACAACTGATTATATGTTCCATGGGTTACTCCTTTATATTTTCCGTTATTTTGATATTTCCGGCAGACCATGTCCCCAGGATGGTGGCAGTCAGTACCGAACATACCATGAGAAATGGACAAAGAATATAGGACAAAAGCGGATCTGCGGCAAACTTGAATGAGGAGGCCCCAAAAGAGGAAATTACCATGCCTGCAATGCTTTCGCCCAGGGTGTTTGCTAAGAGTGTGCCTATGGCAATGCCGGGGATTAAAACAAAGATGGACCGTGTGATGTACTGGATCCTGATATCCGAATTTGTAAAGCCCCACGCTTTCATAACAGCAATGGAGTATCTGTCTTTCGCTGTCAGAAGTTTCATAAACAGCAGCATAACCAGCACTGTGATAACCAGGGATACGGCGATGGCAGCGATGAAAGACTGTTTCACAGAGACCAGTGTCTGCCCGTAGGTTTGAGAAATATATTCCCGTATGTTTGTCACCTTGGCATAATCATATTCCTTTGCGTATTCGTCTACTGTCTTATAGACAGTAGACCGGTCCATAAGGGAACCGTAGATGATACTCCACATAACCTCTGCGGAAGGATCAGTGAAAACGGCCTTTGCTGTTTTGCCGCCGTTGGTGATGTCTGAGTAAATTCCGCATACCTTTAGATTTTTTTCGCCTCTGTCTGTCATCAGTGTCATGATATCGCCCACCTTTTTGTCCAGCTCCTCAGCATTGATCGCTGAAAGTGCAATTTCATCGGATGCGGCAGGAGCTTTGCCTTTTGCATAGGACACGGGAAATACAGAATGGTCGCCAAGTTCGATTTTCATGCTTTTTACAGAACCATCGGCCAGCTTAAGGTTAAATGTTTTTGTTGTGAATACTGTATACTTTGAAATGTTATTGTCCCTTTTCATTTTATGTTCAATTTCAGCGGCCTTTTCCCCAATCTGGTCGGTTTGCTGAATATCAATCCGCAGATCACAGTTTCCGATTCCCATATAGGTGGCAAAGCTGTCTGCAGAAATGGTGCTGTACAGGTTCAGTGGGACAATCATAATAAACGCCGCAGCCACAAGGGATATAAGGCTTGTGGCATATAGTCCTTTGCGTGAGAGAACATCCTTGATACCAAGAAAAACATTGGCATTAAAAAGTCTGTTCCTGTATAGAAAAAATGTTCTTCCGGTCCCAGGCTTTTCCTGTATGGTTCCAAAACGCATTGCCTCAGCAGCGGATATTTTTCGAAAGCGCCGAAGGATACCGTTTACAAAAAGAAGGATTGCAAGGAATACCAGCAGCATTCCCAGGATTCCCACCAGGCCGGCAATGGGGGCCTGTTTGCTTTCTCCCATGGTAAGCCGTATGTTTCGGGTGAGCATTCCCCTGAACAAAAAGGAAAGTGCAAAGCCCGAAATACATCCAGTCAGCCCCATTGCCGCGTATTTTGCAAGGTAAATTTGCTTCAGGTCTGAAACACGCAGCCCTATGGCCTTTAAAACACCGATTTCACGTATTTCGTCCTGGATTTTTGCAAGGAGAGTAAATCGGATGCACAACAGGGAAATCATCACAACAAGAAGGCTGATCAGCAAAATTACCCCAATCATCATGCCATCGGAAATCCCATTGAGCATTTTAAAAAGAGGGTAGGTGACGGTCGGGCCGTTTCCAGGCAGCTTAGCAGCGGCATAATCCGCTTCAAAGGCATCCAGGGCCGCCAGATTCTTAAGCCGGAACTCTACAAGGTATTCCACCTTTCCAAGATCTTTTAATGCCAGGTAGTCATTTTCACTGACGAGAAATCTCTTTGAGGAAGACAGCATGGAATTCATCTGTGAATCCCGGAGAAAACCGGCAACAATAAATTCTTTTCCGCCTATATTTGCCTTGTCACCGATCTTTACAGTATTGCTTTGCATGTAGCAGATTGGAACATAAAGCGCTCCATCGGGAACATCTATAATATTGCCATCCAGATCAAGGAGATAATCAAAGGTCTCACTCTGGGTGGAAAACCCGTTATCCTGAGTGCTGTGGCTAAGTGAGTTTTTTCCAAGAAGTATTTTTGAATTGTCAACATTTAAAAATTCCAGCACCTGGAATTCTTCAACAGCAGGATGGTCCTTAACAAAGCGATCCAGTTCCCAAGTGTCAAATTCACCGGAGTGCATCTGCATAAAATGGGGGGTTTTGGCCTGTGTCATCAGTGTTTGGATGGCACCTGTCAAATTGACTGCCAGGATGGCCGCCAGTGAGATAAGTAAGGCAGCGGCAGCAACAAACATTGTGGTAAGCAGTGTTGTGATTTTATTGCGCAAACAATCATTTTTTATAAGGCGAAAGGTCACGATGCACCTCTCTTTTCAAGCATGCGGACGGACTTTATTTGATACAGAGTGACGGCGGTCAGTGATAAAAGTATCCCTGCAATGATAATTAAAAAGCCTGAGCCTCTGCCGACGCCTGTTCCAAGGGCTGTTCCTGCGGCATCTGCCAATACGCCGGAAAGGGCATAAGCAGCCACATAGCCAATCTGAGAAATCACCCCGATGACGCCCCACGCCCTGCCCTGCAGCTCGTTCTTTAAATTGGTCCGGAGCATATAATCCAGTGATGCATTTGCATAGGGAAGCATTGCAAAAAATAAAAACCCGGAAATTCCAATGATCAGGACATTTTCATACAGCCCGAATACAGCCATAAAAATACCCGCAAAAAACAAGGAAGCTGAAAGGGTTTTTGCATACCCCCTTTTTATGGAAAACATGCCGATTAAAACACTGGAAACCAGCATCCCGGATGCACATACGGTTTCTGTAATGCCCAGGGCAGCGCTGTCTGAAAAAGCCAGCAGAATGGGGGCAAACAGGGTTTGCATAAAACCCAGGAACAGGGTTATCACCGCCCCCATCATTACAAGCACAAGCATGCCCCGGTTTTGGGAAACAGCACTCCACCCCTCTTTTAACTCAGAGAAAAACGAGGTTGTCCGCTGGGCAGGCCTGGAAACAATTTCCCTGCGTACAACAAGCGTTGCCATGGTCGTCACAAATAAGGTGCCTATGTCAATGATGAGCAGCAGCTTAATATCAGAAACCGTCAACAGCATTCCTGCAAGAATAGGAGATATTAAGTATTTTGCTGAACCTGCCACGCCAATAAGTCCGCTTGCTTTTGCATATTGCTCTGGGGTCAGTAAATCAGTTACAGTGGCCTTGCAAGCCGGTTCAAGCAGGGCGGAAAATGCAGAACTGATGGTAACGCCCACACAAATCTGCCATAGCTTTGCTTCTCCCTGTAACATACAAATCAGAATGAATATAAGGCCAACTGCGGAAAGTCCATCGCCCAGTATCATTAAAATTCTGCGGTCATAGCGGTCTGCAAGCACTCCCGCAGGAATGCTCAACAGCAGGGCAGGCATAAATGCCAATAAGGTTACAAGTGCCAATGCCGAAGCTTTTCCGGTTTGCTGGAACACATAAACCCCAAGTCCAAAGGAGGTAAGGCCGCTGCCGATGGCTGAAATAAACTCTCCGGACCACAAAAGAATAAACTTGTTAAAATGACTTTCCAAATGCCCCATTGTACACCTCCTATTCACTGTCAAACATTTGCATAACACAATCCTTAAGGGTTCCGTCTTTTCCTCCCAGCAGCCTTTCCATATTAAAAGCAAAGGCCTGTATGCGTTTTGTCTGTTCCTCGTCCGTCATTTCCATATCACCGTCAAAAACCCCGTTTGCATAGGTCATGATCATCTCCATGCTCTCATAGGGATATGGGGTGTCAAATACTCCGGTCTCCATGCCTTCTTTGATCAGCTCTGCAAGGATTGGAGTGATTCCGTTTAAGATTGCTTTCTGTGTTTTTTGATGCATCAGGGCATTTTGTGGTTTGTGCATTTGCTCAATGATTTCCTTTCCGCCTTTGTGGTTGATGCGCAATGCCTTGATCACCTGGAGAAGACGCTGGGTGACCGGCAGACTTTTATTGGAAGCGATTTCCTTTGCTGCGTTTACAAGCTGAACATGATATCGCTCAATCAGCGCATCCATAATATCTTCTTTTGATTTAAAGTGATAGTACAGG
The DNA here is from genome assembly GCF_054772055.1 of Lacrimispora brassicae. Classification (NCBI taxonomy): domain Bacteria; kingdom Bacillati; phylum Bacillota; class Clostridia; order Lachnospirales; family Lachnospiraceae; genus Lacrimispora; species Lacrimispora brassicae. Next base: position 189,187 of record NZ_BRYH01000034.1, read on the forward strand.
GTTCCTCTTGCAATGCCGACTTTCTCTAAAATGTCATTTGTGCTGGTGCCGTCAAACCCCTTTTGGCCGAAAAGCTCATCTGCGGCATCCAGTATTTCATTTTTCCGTTCTTCTGCTTCTTTTACGTTTCTCATAACAACACCTCCTGGTTATAGACCGACTGTCAGTCTGTAAATAAAGATAGCACATGACCGTGGAAATGTAAATGGGTTTTGCGAAAAAATATGGAATGGGGATGTTCAGTCAGATATGAAAGGCAAAAGGCGCAGGAAACGGCTTTCCCATAGGGGGCCGATCTTTTGGGAGAACTTAATATCAATGCTTACGGAGCAGCATGAAAGGGGAAATCAGTTGGCTGATTTCCCCTTTTTGTGCTGTAAAAGATGAGTTGATCCGTTTTATTGGTTTGGATCTGTGAGATATGGTCTTAATTTCTGATACAATTCCCCCTGAACAAAATCGGCAAAAGAATCTTCATTTTGAGGAAGAATCACGTCTGCGTACTCCATCACTTCCTCTGCCGTAGGCTTTATGCTGGAAGAAGTGCTGCTTTGTATCATAACAAAGAGAGCCGGTTCAGCCACCAGGCGTAGGCTGTTGGATTCACATAGAACAAGGGCGTTCTTTGGAACCAATTTCAGTGCTTCCTCTAAGGCCTCTCTTAAATTTTCTTTAAAAGCCCGGATGAGATAGACCTGTTCTGCTCCGGCCTTTTTCAGCACCATAGTATCTTTTGTCCCTGTGCCGGTTTCCGGTGTTATGTCAAAGCAGCCCTTCAGCCCCTTGCAGATTCCGCAGCCATGACCACCTCTTGGGCATATGTCCCCATGATTCCTTATGGTAATCAGCTTGAATGCGACAACCGGTATTTTATCCTTAAAGGCATGGATCATCTGAAGAGCCAGGGTGGTTTTTCCGCTGTTTCGTCCCGTCGCTCCGATTAGTACCATATGTCTGGCTTGCAGAAGAGTTGTGTTTTCTGTACTCATATATACTCCCATCTCATTAATTTGCTGCATTTTTTTGTAAAAAAAGTATGATTATGTGAAAAATTATTTTTATTATAACACTATCCTAACATGGTTTCAACATGGAAAGAATGGGGAAAATTGTCAAAAATGCGTGATATTTTTAACAAAAAATCTGTTCTCAGTTAAGGGCTGTATTTCATCAGCAGCCGTGTGCACAGAATGCCGTGGCTTGATTTTATTACAGAAACAATGAAAAGCCGGCCAACCCACATTTTAGTGTCACAATTGTTTGTATTACCTAAAAAAAATTTTGAAAACAGAGGGAAGAGATTGAGAAAAACGTAACGAGAAAAAAGCAAAATTCATTAGAATTGTACATTCTGAACAAAATTGGATGGAAGCGTTATTTCCTTTTGTGCATATTGACACGATGAAAAAGGGGTGCTAATATAGAAAAACAATCTAAAAAAGTTTTTTAGCAAATAAAAATTTTTTAGATAAAAAACTTTTTTAGGGGCCATTATCCGGTGCGGTTCATAGAAAAACAAAAACAGGGGGTGATTTCTTTCGAAAATGTAGAGAAAAAAATCGAAAATGTGACGGCTGCCATTTTATGCGGAGGCAAAAGCAGGAGAATGGGATTTGATAAAGCATTTCTGATGGATGACGAACAGTATCTGCTGCTGCAGACTGCCAAAGAGCTGCAAAGCCTGTTTGAGCAGGTGGTTCTGGTCAGCAATACAAAAGCCAAGTTTGACGGCCGGACGGATTTTACGAAACTTCGCATTTTAGAGGACCGCTACATCGAAAAGGGTCCCATGGGAGGGATAAGCACTGCTTTAGAGCAGATTCAAACGGAGTACATATTTATTATGGCCTGTGATATGCCTTTGCCGGATATTGGGCTGATCGGCCGGATGTACCGGAAGCTGAATCAGGAACAGGTATTGGTCTGCAGCCATCAGGGGAAATTAGAGCCTTTGTTTGCTTTTTACCATAGGTCCTGTCTTCCTGTTTTTAAAAAACAAATGGAAAAAGGGGAGCTCAAGCCGCGAAGCACTTTTCCGGCCCTGCATGTGGGTATGTATTGTTTGAGCGATGGGGAAATGAACACCATAGTAAATTTAAACACACCGGAAGATGTACAACATTGGAGCCAGAAAACAGCAAAAAATGAATGATGTTACATAGGAGGGGGAAATGGGATTCTTTAGTCAGGCAGAAGTTTTGGATATTTTGGGAGACAAAGCCCAAATAAAAAAGAAGTTGTCTTTTTCAAGATTATTTTTACTTTCTATTCTAGGCGGTTCATTTATTGCAGAAGGTTTTTTATCCTGCATACGCGTTCAGGGAACAGTGCCTGCCCAATGGGGGAGCTTTGCAACATTTCTTGGAGGCTGCCTTTTCCCCATCGGCCTCATGGCGATTGTGCTGGTTGGAGGAGAATTGGCCACCGGAAATATGATGACAATGGCCATCGGCCTGTTCCAGAAAAAGATTTCTGTTTGGGATTTAATTTATAACTGGGTGGTTGTCATGGCAGGAAATATGGTTGGAAGCATAATCGTCGCCTACTTTTTCGGGCATTTTGTGGGGATGACGGAAGGGCCTTTTTTGGCTAAGACCATGGCTGTTGCCAACGCCAAGATCAGCGATCCGCCTATGGTGGCCCTGGTTTCCGCTATCGGCTGCAACATCTTTGTCTGTATGGCTGTATGGTTTGCTACCAGTGCCAAGGATTTTACCGCAAAGATGGCGGGAATGTGGTTCCCTATTATGATTTTTGTGGTCTTGGGATTTCAGCACGTGGTGGCAAACGCTTTTATCATTCCTGCAGCAATCTTTTCAGGAGAATCTTCCATCACCTGGCTGAATTACCTGGAGAATACGATGTTTGTCTTTGTGGGTAATGCCATTGGAGGAGCGCTGGCCTTTGCCCTGCCCTGCTTTTTTATGTATGGGCAGAAAGAGGACGCTAAAAAAGAATGAGAAGTAAAAATAAAATGAAAGAAAGGGTCATTGCAATGGAAACAAGGGAAAGGGAAGAAAAGCTGAGGATCATCCGGCAGGATGGAGCAAAGCAGGAAAACATTTTGGAAATTTTAATTGATCTTCAATTTGCTTCGGAAGAAGGCTATATTGACAAAGAGACTGCGGCCATGGTGGCCAAGGAGCTGCATATGACTGAAACCAGGGTGTATGAGATCGTCAGCTATTACGCCATGTTAAAGGATAAGCCTCAGGCCAGATATGTCCTTAAAATCTGCAACAGCTCGCCCTGCCATTTCTCCCGTGCAGAAGAGGTGTGTTTATCCTTGGAGAAAAAGCTTGGCGTACCCATGGGAAAGGCCACGGATGACGGTCTTTTTGCCTATCACTATATTCCGTGCGTGGGCGCCTGTGACATTGGTCCGGTCATTAAGATCAAAGATACGGTATTCGGCAATCTCAGTGACGAAAAAATATCTTCTCTGATTGATGACCTGCGCAGAGGAAAAATAGCCGTATGATGAAAGGGGGAAACACAATGGCAATGAAAGAACCGGTCCTTTTAAAACGAGTGGGGAAAATGATTGATCCCACTTCCGTTGAGGAATATATAAAATACGGCGGCTTTGCAGCGCTGGAAAAAGCCGTGACAATGGACAGGGAGGATATTTTAGGAGAATTGGATACCGCTTCCCTTCGGGGAAGAGGCGGAGCAGCCTATCCCTTAGGACGCAAATGGCGCCATTTATACGGCAGCTTCGACACCCCTAAATACGTTGTCTGCAATGCAGACGAAGGGGAACCCGGCACCTTTAAGGATAAACTGCTGCTGGAGAAGGATCCTCTCAGCATTATTGAAGGCATGCTCATCGCAGGGCATGTGTTCGGTTCTAATGACGGTTATATTTATATCAGGGGGGAGTACCGCCACATCCAGGCCGTATTCCATCAGGCAGTAAGCAACGCCCGTGCTGCCGGATATCTGGGAAATAAGATTATGGGGATTGACGGGTTTGACTTTGATATCCACGTTGTTTCCGGCGGCGGCGCTTATGTCTGCGGAGAAAACTCTGCGCTCCTTAATTCAGTGGAGGGGAAAACCGGGCGTCCAAGGGTGAAGCCTCCCCACCTGGCTGATGTGGGACTTTACTTAAAGCCTACGCTGGTCAACAATGTGGAATCCTTTGCCTGCGTTCCCGCTGTCATCAATATGGGCGGAGAAGCATTTTTACAGCTTGGCACAAAGGATGGGGGCGGCACCAAGCTTATCTGTTTATCAGGACATATTAAAAACCGGGGCATTTATGAGGTGAACCTTGGCACACCTCTTGATGAGATCCTCTACAGCGAGGAATACGGAGGGGGCACCTCCACAGGGAGGCCCATTAAATTCTGCCATTTTGGCGGCCAATCCGGCCCCATCGGAACCAGCGAGAAGATCAAGGGCCGCCTGTATGACTACGGAGATTTCTGGTCTAATAAGCTGGCGGTGGGTTCAGGCGCCATCGTGGTAATGGATGACAGCGTGAGCGTTGTGGACTATATTACAAGCGTAATTGAATTTTTTGCTCATGAGTCCTGCGGCAAGTGCACTCCCTGCCGGCTTGGCACCACCCGGCTTTTAGAACTGCTCCAGAATTTTCAGCGTCATAAAGGCAGACCAGGGGATCTTGAAAGACTTGAAAAAATGTTGGAACATATCACATATTTGTCCGCCTGCGGACTTGGCCAATCGGTATCAGTTTCTGTGAATTCTGCCTTAGCAGGCTACAGAGATGAATTCGAAGCCTGTATCAGTTAATGGAGAAGGAGGAAAATACTGTGTCAGAAACAGAGAAAAACAACTCTATGGTTGAACTGGAAATCGATGGGCACGCCATTGCCGTGCAAAAGGGAACCACCATTTTGGAAGCCTGTAAAACACTGGATATTGAGATTCCCACCCTTTGCCATATGAAAGAGCTGGCTCCGGATGGCTCCTGCCGGATGTGCGTGGTGGAAATCGAGGGCGGAAGAAAGGGAGGGCTGGTCCCTTCCTGCTCCGAGCACTGTGCTTCAGGCATGAAGGTATCCACCAGGTCGGAACGGGTGGTGGAGTCCCGGCGGTTTATCCTGGACCTTCTTTTAAGCAACCATGTGCTTAGCTGCTTTGACTGCGCTTCCAACGGGGAATGCAGGCTTCAGGATTACTGCCTGGAATACGGCGTGGAAAAAACCAGCTTTACCTTCGGGAAGAGAGTGGGGACCAATGAAGTGGACCGCAGCAATCCCTTCTTTTCCTTTCATCCTGAAAAGTGCATCATGTGCCGGCGTTGTACCAGAGTATGCCAGCAGCTTCAGGGGCGGGATGTTATCAGCGTTTCCAACCGGGGTTTTGATACCCGCATGAGCCCAAGCTATCAGCTTCCGTGGAGAGAATCCACTTGTGAATCCTGCGGAAATTGTGTATCAAACTGTCCCACAGGAGCGCTCTCCTCCAAGGATCAGCGGAAGCATTACAGGGCCTGGGAGGTTGAAAAGGTACGGACCACCTGTCCCCATTGCGCCACAGGATGCCAGATGGACCTTTTGGTGAAAAACAACCGGATCGTGGGGGTTGATCCAGCCGACGGACCGTCAAACAGAGGTCTTCTGTGCGTAAAGGGCAAATTCGGCTCTTATAAGTTCATCCATTCCGGAGACCGTCTCACCCATCCCTTGATCAAACGCAACGGGAAATTTGAGAAGGCCGGCTGGGATGAGGCTCTGGACTTGATTGCCCGCCGGTTTACAGAAATCAAAAAGAAGTATGGAGCGGATGCCAATGCCGGTTTTTCCTGTTCACGGGCTCCCAATGAGGACAATTACGTTTTCCAGAAAATGATGCGTACGGCTTTTGGAACCAACAATGTGGATAACTGCGCGAGAGTCTGTCACTCCGCATCTGTCCATGGCCTTGCCACGACCCTGGGCTCCGGAGCCATGACAAATCCCATCCAGGACATTACGGAAGATGTTGACCTGATTTTACTCATAGGCTCCAATCCCACGGAAGCCCACCCTGTGGTCGGCGCACAGATCCGCCAGGCAATCCGGAGGGGTACACAGATTATTGTGGTGGACCCGCGAAAGATCGATCTGGTTAAGGATGCGGCCATCCATATGCCCATCAAAGCCGGAACCAATATTGCGTTTGCCAACGCAATGATCCATGTCATCATCAGGGAAGGCCTTGCGGACATGGACTTTATAAGGGAGCGGACCGAAGGTTTTGAAGAGCTGGCTGAAATCGTGAAAGATTATACGCCGGAAAAGGTTGCAGAGATCTGCCATATTGACGGGGAGGATATCCGCAAAGCTGCAAGGATGTATGCAAAGGCTAAAAAGGCTCCAATCATTTACTGTCTGGGCGTTACTGAGCATTCCACAGGAACAGAGGGCGTTATGAGCCTTTCCAATCTGGCCATGGTAGTGGGGAAAATAGGTAAATCAGGCTGCGGCATCAATCCTCTCCGGGGGCAGAATAATGTACAGGGCGCCTGTGACATGGGATGTATGCCCTATGATTTCCCGGGATACCAAAAGGTGGCAAACAAAGAGGTCCGGGAAAAATTCGAAAGGGCATGGGGGCTTCCCTTAAGTGAAACCACCGGACTTATGTCCACCCAGGTGCTGCCGGAGGCCATAGAAGGAACGATTAAGGGGCTCTACATTTTCGGAGAAGACCCCATGGTCACGGACCCGGATACGGCCCACGTAGCCAAGTCCCTGGAAAGTCTGGACTTCCTCGTGGTGCAGGAACTGTTTATGACAGAAACGGCCCAGTTCGCTGATGTAGTTCTGCCCGGAACCAGTTATGGGGAAAAGGAGGGAACCTTCAGCAATACGGAACGGCGGGTTCAGAGGGTGCGCAAGGCGGTGACTCTGGAAGGAGAAATGCGCCTGGATACAGATATCTTTTATGATGTCATGAACCGCATGGGCTATCCTTGTGAGAGAAAGACAGCGGCTGAGATCATGGATGAAATCGCCAGCGTAACGCCGGCCTTTGGGGGCATCAGCTTTGAGAGGCTGGACCGCGGGGAATCGCTTCAGTGGCCTTGCCTGGACAAGGAGAGCAAAGGCACTTATATTATGCATGTTGGAAAGTTTTCACGGGGGCTTGGATATTTTTATCCGGCAAAGTACCGGCCGTCCAGGGAACTTCCTGACGAAGATTATCCGTTTATGATGGTTACAGGCCGTATGCTCTACCATTACAACACCAGAGCCATGACGGGCCGGACGGAAGGTTTAAATGAAATCTGCGGAGACTCCTATATTGAGATCAATCAGGGAGATGCAGCCATGCTGGGAATTAAGAATGGGGACAAGGTCAAAGTTTCCTCCCGCCGTGGTGAAATTGAAACCAGGGCAGTGGTAGGGGATAAGATGATGCCTTCAGAAGTATTCATGACCTTCCATTTCGCAGACGGAAATGTGAATAAAATCACGAATTTTGTGGTTGATGATATCGCCCGCATTCCGGAATACAAGGTGTGTGCGGTGTCTGTAAAACGCGCTTAATCTTGTCATTTAAAAAGGGGGCTGCAAAATGCACTTTTCTGCAGAATACAGTAATACGAATCAGGTATTGCTCCTATATTTTGCAAATCTCTGTTATTTTGCAGCCTCCCCTTTACACGTTATTTAGTTATATTAGAAAGGAGGAGCCTGTTTGATCGAAATAGAAGAAGCCGTTAACCTGCTGGTGAACAGCGTTAAAATAGAAACAAAGACAGAAAAGCTGGACATTTTATCTGCCTATGGAAGAATTTGTGCAGAGGATGTAACAGCGCCTTTCCCAGTTCCCCATTTCCCTAAATCAGGAATGGATGGGTATGCGGTCAGAAGCCAGGATACAAAAGGCGCTTCAAGGGAAACTCCCATCGGTTTTCAAGTGGTTGGTGAAATATGTGCAGGGGATCATCTTTCCCTCCAGGCAAAGCCCGGTACAGCGGTTCGGGTCATGACCGGAGCCATGGTGCCGGAGGGTTATGACTGTGTGATACGCCAGGAAGATACGGACTATGGCCAGAAGCAGGCAGAGGTATATGTGGAGGGAAAACCCTGGCAGAACTATTGCAGGATCGGAGAGGACATCCAGGCCGGAACGTGCATCATCCCAAGGCAGGACCGTTTGAGTGCAGGGCATATCGGCGTTTTAGCCAGTATGGGAATCCAGGAAATTACGGTGCTTCAGGAACCGAAGGTGGGCATAATTTCAACGGGTAATGAGCTTGTGCCTCTTACCAGGCCCTTGGGAAAGGTAGGGGTGTATCCCAGCAGCGCCTATGCCATTGCCTCCCAGTTGAAATCCCAGGGAGTCCAGGTGCCTTTTATGGAAATCTGCCCCGACGATCCCCAAGGGTTTTCCCGTATGTTGGATGAGAGAATCGGTCAGGCGGATGTGATCATCACCACCGGTGCGCTTTCCGTGGGAAAGAAGGATTTTCTTCCGGAGGCATTGGAAGAAATGGGCGCTGAAAGACTTTTTCATGGAGTGAATATGCGTCCGGGCACACCTGTTATGGCCAACCGGTACAAAGATAAGCTTATTCTCAGCTTATCCGGTTATCCTTTTGCGGCCATGGTTAATTTCCAACTGTTTTTCTGGCCTGTTATGGCCAGGCTTGTGGGTAATGAATCTCTTTCCTGGAAGAAAACAAGGCGTGTGGTGGCAGAGGGAGACGCCAATGAGGCAAAAAGGAGACGGTTTGTCCAGGCCTTCAGTGATGAGGCCGGTGTTCATATTTTTGACAGAAACCACCATTCCTCCGTTTTATCCGGAATGCTCCGTTCAAACTGCATCATTGACCAGAAACAGGGATCGGCTATTTTACCGGGGGATATGGTGGATATTCTTTATTGGAGGCAGGAAGGATAATATTATGCCTGAAAAAAGGCCTCTGCCAGTTTTACAAGAGCTTCCTGGTCCTTAGCTCCCATGACCTCCCTTGCGGAGTGCATGGCCAGTATGGGCACGCCTGCATCCACCGTCCGCATGGTAAGAAGGGCGGAAGAGATGCTTCCCAAAGTGGAACCGCCTTTCACATCGGAGCGGTTGGAGAACTTTTTATAAGGAATATTGTTTTTACGGCAGATTCCTTCGATGACTCCGGTGCTGGAAGCGTCGGTGGCGTAAGCCTGGCTGGATGCCAGCTTAATGGCAACCCCGTCTCCCATGAGGATCTGGTTCTTAATGTCGCATTTTTCCCCGTGATTGGGATGAATGGCATGGGCAACGTCCAGGGACAGGAGAAAGCCGTTCAGAAGAATATTTAAAAAGGTTTCTCTGGAGTAACCAAGGGATAAGCAGATTTTTTCAAGAATACGCTCCATCAGGGCGGAAGCTGCTCCCTGCTTGGTATGGCTTCCGATTTCTTCATTATCGTATAAGGCGATGGCGTGGATGCCGTTTTTGCACGGTCCGGTCATGATCCCCCTTAAGCAGGCCTGTACGGAGGTCAGGTTATCCAGACGGGGAGCGGAATAGAATTCATTCTGTAAGCCCAACAGGGTTCCTTTTTCCCAGTTATAGATGCAGATTTCATAATCCAGAATGTCTTCCTTTTTCACACCTGCCTCTTTTGCCAGGGCTTCCAGGAAAAAGTCCTCTTTGTTTAACTCATGGGTGATCCGGGTAATGAGGGGAAGCATGTCTATCTGGGGATTGATGGCAACTCCGTCGTTGGCATCCCGGTTCATGTGGATGGCCAGATTCGGCACCGTAAGGAGGGGACGTGAAAAGTCCACGAATATGGTTTCAGGCCTCATGGGTGATGCTCCGGCTACACAGACCTTGCCAGCCATGGATAAGGGACGGTCAAACCAGGTTCCCAAAAGAGGGCCTCCGTATACCTCCACGTTAAGCTTTCCGTATTCCAGAGAAGTGACCTCAGGGGAAGGTTTTACCTTCAGGCATGGCCAGTCCGTATGGGAAGCCGCCAGCTTAAAATCCGGGATTCCGCTCAGTTCTTCCCCGATGGAAAATGCGATCAGTGTGGAATCAAAGGCATTTATGTAGTAAGATCCGCCCTGCTTTAATTCCCAGGGCTCAGCCAGGGGCAGCTCTTTAAAGCCTGCGGCCAAAAGCTGTTCCGCCGCTGCCATGATGCAGTGGTAGGGAGAAACTGATGCGGCGATCAGTGTTTCTAATTGTTCAATATGATTCATATGCTTTCCTCTTTTCCGCCCATGCTTTCTGGGCATAATGGTATGCCCGTAGGGCGCTTCCTCTTTTCTGCCCGTGTTGTTTGGGCATAATGGTATGGCCGTAGGGCGCTTCCTCTTTTCTGCTTGTGTTTTTGGGTTTAAGTCCGCAGTGCAGCGAGGGAATCCAAAGGATTCCCTCGCTCACGGGCATTTGCCCTATAAAACAGGACAGGTGGAAATTTTCTTACGTGCGGGCACGACGAAAATTTCCGCCTGCCCTGTTTTGCACTGCTCATTGCTTTCGTGGATAGTATACCACAGAACTCCCCGGTTTGGAATACCGGAAGAGGGTGGGAAATACCCGGGAAATACCCTTCGGTCATACCTTTATGTCCAGAGAGCATGGAAAAAAATGGGGAAATCCTGCGTTGACAGTCTGGGATGATCCGGTGTATAGTTAACGGATAAAGATTAGAAAATGGGGAGAATTTGCCATGATCGCACTGAAAATTGAGGATATCAGAACCTTTACATCCAAACTGTTCGTAGGGGAAATCTTTGACCAGTTCCTTGCAAAGGAAGCTGTTATTGCTACCTATAATACGTTTACCATAGACGGAACGGTCCGTTCCGGATATTACTCCAAGGATGAACAGGAGGAAATGAAAATCGGACAGCTTTCCACCTGGGCCATGATGAAGCCCTTTTGCTTTTCCCTGATCAAAGGAAAACGGCTTCCCATCAGCTTCCGTATCATCCTGCAGATGTCAAAGGAGGGAACTGAACGCTTTCTTGCTTCCCGCCAGGTTTCTCTTGCCCCTGATCAGGTGAAAGGGCTGTACCTGAATATCCGGTATGAGGAAGACAAGCTTTCCTGCGTGACCGGAACCTCTGTTTCCTTCTTTACCCTGGATAAGACCCTGGATGAGGAATGGGACCAGGCCATGAAAGGGTTTTTAAAGCGAAATGAGATTTTATTTATGGAAGAATAAAGTTATTAGCACTCAGTTTTAATGAGTGCTGATTTTCTATTGACATTTCCATAACAGCGTATTAAAATATTCTATGCAGGTATAAAGGTTGAAAGAAAAGCATCTTTTAACTTTGGATCTGTGAACAGTGTGCCGGCTTCACCGGGTATTAACTGGATATGCCTGCAGATCTGCTTGATCCATTGGTATACAAATTTGTGAAAATTCCATGGAAACATGGAAATGAAATAGAAAAAAGAGTAAGGAGTGTTCTAATATGGCAAAGACAGGAAGTTTAACAATCAACAGCGAGAATATTTTCCCAATTATTAAAAAATGGTTGTATTCCGACCATGACATTTTCTACCGGGAGCTTGTTTCCAATGGCTGCGATGCTATTACAAAGCTTAAGAAGCTGGAAATCATGGGAGAGTGGCAGAAGCCCGAGGATCTGGAGTTTAAGATCGAGATCATCACTGATTCCAATGAAAAGTCCATTACATTTAAGGACAACGGCCTTGGAATGACCATGGAGGAAGTAGAAGAGTACATCAACCAGATCGCCTTTTCCGGCGCCCAGGATTTTCTTGAAAAATATAAGGACAAGGCTAATGAGGATCAGATCATCGGCCACTTCGGCCTTGGTTTTTATTCCGCATTCATGGTAGCCGACAGGGTAACCATTGATACCTTATCCTATAAGGAAGGAGCCTCTGCGGTTCACTGGGAGTCTGAGGGCGGTACAGAATACGAGATGGAAGAGGGGGACAAGGCAGAGTCTGGAACCACCATTAAGCTGTATCTTAATGAAGAAAGCCTGGAGTTCTGCAACGAATACCGGGCAAAAGAAGTTCTTGACAAGTACTGTTCCTTCATGCCGGTGGCAATCTATTTAACCAGCGCATCTGCTGAGCCTGAGTACGAGACCATTGAAAAGGATGAGCTGACTGATAAGGACACTGTGGTGGAGACCATTGTGGAGGAAGCAAAGACCGAGGAAAAGGAGAACGAAAGCGGAGAAAAGGAAGTCGTAGAAGTATCTCCTGCCAAGGAAAAATATAAGATCAAAAAGCGTCCTGTGCCGGTCAATGATACCAATCCCCTGTGGAACAAACATCCAAATGACTGCACAACAGAGGAATACAAGGCCTTCTACCGCAAGGTATTCAATGACTATAAGGAGCCATTATTCTGGATCCATTTAAATATGGATTATCCCTTTAACTTAAAGGGAATCCTTTACTTCCCCAAGCTGAATTTAAATTATGACAGCCTGGAAGGAACCATTAAGCTGTACAACAGCCAGGTGTTTATTGCGGATAATATTAAGGAAGTGATCCCGGAATTTTTGATGCTGTTAAAGGGCGTGATCGATTGCCCGGATCTTCCTCTGAACGTATCCAGAAGCGCCCTTCAAAACGATGGGTTTGTGAAGAAGATTTCCGATTACATCACAAAGAAGGTTGCAGATAAGCTGTCCGGTATGTTTAAGACAGACCGTGAAAATTATGAGAAGTACTGGGATGACATCAATCCATTTATTAAATTCGGCTGCTTAAAGGATGAAAAGTTCGGGGAAAAGATCAATGATTCCCTTATCTTTAAGAATTTAGAAGGCAAGTATCTGGCCCTGTCTGATTGCCTGGAAGAGAACAAGGAAAAGCACGAGAACAGCGTATTCTACATTTCCGATGAAAAAGAACAGAGCCAGTACATCAACATGTTTAAAGAAGCAGGCCTTGATGCGGTTTATCTGACCCATAATATTGACAGTGCGTTTGTAGGCTATCTGGAGCAGAAAAATGAGAATGTAAAATTCTTATGCATAAATTCTGATTTATCCGACATCTTTAAGGAAGAGGTAAAGGAAGAGGATAAGGAAGCCATGACGGCGGATACAGAGGCTCTTACCCAGTTGTTCCGTAAGGCATTGGAGAAAGAACATCTGGAGGTCAAGGTTGAGAAATTAAAGAACGAAAATGTATCCTCCATGATCACTGTATCTGAGGAATCCCGCCGTATGCAGGAAATGATGAAAATGTATACCATGCCTGGAATGGATCCTTCCATGTTTGGGGCAGGCGGCGAGACTCTGGTGCTTAACTACAACAATAAGCTGGTGCAGTATGTGCTGGGACATAAGGACGGAGCCAACACAAATTCCATTTGTGAGCAGCTTTATGATCTGGCGGCCTTAAGCCATGGTTCCATGACACCGGAGCGCATGACCAAATTTATTGCCAGAAGCAACGAACTGATGCTTGTCATGGCAGAGGTGTAAAACCCGGAAACCTTTGATTTTGGGATATCTTTTTTCTCCTATTTGTGCTATATTAGGTACAGCGATTTTTAGTCGGCAGGGAGGAAATACCTTATGGGGAACCTGCCCCGCTTGACCGGGCATGTACCATATGTCCAAATAGCACGGGCATTGAAAGGAGAAACTGTGATGAAGGAAAAGACGATGAGGATAAGGAAAGGGATACTGCGCCTGATGCTGGCTCTTGTGCTGGGCATATTTGCAGGTGCGGCGCCTGGGGCAGCACTGGTGTCCCAGGCAGAGACAGTTGCTGTTTCAGAGGCTGCGGTACCGGCAGAAGTAACCACTGAGAATAACGGTTCGGTCTTTTTAATTGCCTTTTTCGGGGGACTGATGCTCCTGATTCTGTTTGTTGTTGTTGTCGTGGTAGCTTCCAGCATTAGCGCGGTAGGAGTATTTGACGTACAGGAGGATTAATATCCGGCAGCAGGCTGAGGGCTTGTACTTTGGAAATTTCTGGTACAAGTCCTTTTTTATGATCAGGAAATAGAAGAAATCTAAGACTCCTTCTCATGGCAGGTCTTATGGTGTTAAATTATACTATTGACATCTGAGTCTGGTTTCTCTATAATATATGGTAATGAATACTACATGATAAGTTTCGTGCCAGGAGGAAGGATAGAGATATGAGCTATAAAATCATTGGGGACAGTTGCATGGATCTTACGGCAGATTTAAAAAAGGATCCTCACTTTCAGATAATTCCCCTTATTTTACAGGTGGGAAATGTTCAGGTAATCGATGACGAGACCTTTGACCAGAAAAGCTTTCTGGAGCTGGTGAAAAGCAGCAGCGAGTGTCCCAAAACGGCATGTCCGTCACCGGAGCTGTTTAAAGAAGCCTATGAGTGTGATGAGGACCAGGTTTTTGTGATCACTTTGTCCGAGCATTTAAGCGGAAGCTATAACAGTGCGGTTCTTGGAAAAAAGCTTTACGAAGAAGAACATGGGAATAACGGGAAAAAGATTGCAGTGCTGGGGTCGGATTCTGCCTCTGCCGGACAGTTGAACATCGCCCTTTACGTCCAGTCTCTTTGCCAGGCATCCATGACCTTTGAAGAAATCGAGGAAAAGGCAAGGACCTTTATCAGGGATATGAAGACCTATTTTGTCCTGGAAAGTCTGGATACATTACGAAAGAACGGCCGCCTTACAGGGCTTCAGGCCTTTTTTGCCACTGCCCTTAATATCAAACCGGTCATGGGAGCGGAGTCCGGCGTGATCGTTAAGCTGGATCAGGCCAGAGGGATCAATAAGGCCCTGGCCCGCATGGTGGACCTTGCCCTTAAAGGGGCTGGCGACACCAGGGATAAGGTTCTGGCCATTTCCCACTGCAACAACCGGTTGCGGGCGGAGCATGTAAAGCAGGAGATGATGAAGCAGGCCAGGTTCAAGGATGTGATCATTGCAGAAACAGCCGGGGTTGCTACGGTATATGCCAGTGACGGCGGAATCGTCATGACTCTTTAAATCCTGTATAATAAACGCTTTACAACTCTGGATAAATATGTTAAAATGCACCTTAATAAAGGAACTGACTAGGTGTAACTGTAATAAATGGTGCAGGCATGACTGGTTATATTTATACTTTTGCTTCGGCAAGGCATAGATATGACCAGTTTTTTACGTTATGGGGAAAAATAGAAGTGTGGGATTCACCATACCATAGGAGCATCAATGGCATTCCTGTCACCCGATGGATGTAATATAAGACAGTATGTTTTATGAGAAGCAGATAAAACGGCTTCTTGTAAGCTGTATCATAAAAAGAAAGGATGGGAAATATGAGAGAAAACTTTTTGTGGGGAGGAGCCACTGCGGCGAACCAGTGCGAAGGCGGCTGGAAGGAAGGAAAACGGGGAATGGGAACCGTGGATGTGATCCCATGGGGAGAAAATCGTTTTCCGGTTATGGGAGGAGAGATGGATTACCGTCAGCTTCCTGAGGATTCCTATTATCCTTCCAGGGAAGCCATTGACATGTATCATCATTATAAGGAAGACATTGCCTTATTTGCGGAAATGGGGTTTAAATGCTACCGCTTTTCCTTTTCATGGTCCCGTATTTTCCCTACCGGGGAGGAAGAGGAGCCTAATGAAGAGGGGCTTAAGTTTTATGAGGATTTCATTGATGAGCTGTTAAAGTATGGGATCGAACCGGTGGTGACCATCTGCCATTTCGACGTGCCCCTGGCCCTTGTTGAGAAATACGGCTCCTGGAAGAACCGGAAGGTCATTGAGTGCTTTACGAAATATTGCGATGCCATTTTCCGCCGGTTCCGGGATAAGGTGACCTACTGGATCACATTTAATGAAATCAACATGCTTCTTCACCTGCCCTTTATGGGCGCCGGAATCAGGTTCTCTGAAGGAGAGGATGAAAAGCAGGTAAAATACCAGGCTGCCCATAATGAGCTGGTGGCGTCTGCCCTGGCAACGGGACTGGCCCACCAGATCAATCCGGATTTTAAAGTAGGCTGTATGCTTGCGGCAGGAAACTTTTATCCCTATAGCTGCAATCCCGAGGATGTCTGGGACGGGATCAATAAGGACAGGGATAATTATTTCTTTATTGACGTTCAGGCCAGGGGAGAATATCCTGCCTATGCAAAGAAAATGTTTGAGCGGGAAGGAATAGAGCTTGAGACAGGCCCGGAGGATGATGAGATTCTGAAAGAAAATACGGTGGATTTTATTTCCTTCAGCTATTATTCATCCCGGTGCACCAGCACATCGGAAGAAGTCATTGCAAAATCCACGTCAGGCAATGTGATGAAAAGCATCAGAAATCCTTATTTAAAGGCATCGGAATGGGGCTGGCAGATCGATCCCCTTGGACTGAGGATCACCTTAAATACCTTGTATGACCGGTATCAGAAGCCGTTGTTTATCGTGGAAAACGGCCTTGGTGCGGTGGACAAGGTGGAAGATGATGGAAGCATTATTGACGATTACCGGATAAGCTATTTAGAAGAACATATCAAGGCAATGATGGATGCTGTGGATGAGGATGGAGTGGATTTATTAGGATATACTCCCTGGGGATGCATTGATCTGGTCAGCGCATCAACGGGAGAGATGAAAAAGCGGTACGGCTTTATCTATGTTGACAAGGACAATGAAGGAAAAGGAACCCTAAAACGCAGCAGGAAAAAGTCCTTTGAATGGTATAAACAGGTGATCGCAACCAACGGCGCTGTTTTAAAGTAAGAACGGCAGGAAAGCAGTGCCAAAGATTCCGTAAGTGATATAAAATAAGGGAAGAAAGCACCTTTTTGGGAAAAACCGGGGATCATTAAAAGATCCCTGAGCCTGGAAAGGTGCTTTTTGTGCTGAGATCCTGTACTGGGGTTTCAATTTTAGGAGAATAACATTCCGATGTCCATAAAAACAGATTCATGAAAGGGAGAAAACAGGAAATTCTGCCTGGCTGAAAAGAAAAATATATTTTTGTTGAAAAAAGTGAGAGTAAAAGATATAATATATAAAAATGCTAATTTTGAGGGAACCATGGAAAAAGAACAGTTTTTATATAAAAAGATTTATCTGGATTTGAAAAATAAGATCCTTACGGAAGAACTGGCGGAAGGAACATGCCTGCCCCAGACAGGAGAACTGGCGTCTGCCTATGGAGTCAGCACCATAACCATCACCAATGCCTTAAATGCCCTGAGAATCGAAGGCTATTTAAACCGAATCAAGGGCAAGGGAAGCTTTGTACAGCTTCCTGTAAAGGGGGCTGAGACGTTTGCAGGGGGCTTTGACGGGGCGGAACCATGTGAGAACAGGGGCGGAGATAAAATGCTGGGTCTGGTCCTGGAGCATATATCCTCCTGCTTTGGACTTGACATGATGTATGCAATGGATGCCATGGCTGCTGAGGCCGGCTATAAGCTGTGTGTTCGTTTTTCCTACGGTGAGAGGGAAAAGGAAACGGAAGAAATCGAGTTTTTAAAGGAGCTGGGTGTCAGCGGGATCATAGTCATGCCCTGTCATGGACTTTATTATAATACGGCAATTTTAAAGCTTGTCATTGAAGAATTCCCCATGGTATTGATCGATAAGAAAATGGAGGGGATCCCGGTTCCATCTGTAAGAACGGACAATCATCTTGCCATGAAGGCGTTGGTGGATCATCTTGTCAATAAGGGAAATAAAAAGATCGGCTTTATTACATTTTCGGAAAACGGTACTTCTTCCATCAAGGACAGAAAAAAGGGATTTCTGGAGGCCATGAAAGCTGCCGGAGCGGAAGCAATGGCGGAATGCTGCCTGGAAGGCGCTGAAAAGATAACGATTTATTCCGACGATTTTGATACAGGGATGAGAGAGAAGATTGACCGGTACTTAAACGATAATAAGGATTTAGATGCGGTCATCTGCGCTGAATATGGAATTGCAAGATGGCTTGGAAACCGGAAAGGAATAACCGTATGCTGCATTGACGAAGACTATTTATCACCCGGAGGTCCTCGTTTCACCCACATAAAACAGAATGAAAAGAAAATGGCCTTTGAAGCCATTGGAATCCTGTTAAAGCAGGTGGAAAAAGACCCGTCTTACAGCCAGGTGGACTGCCTGGTGCCTGGAATTTTTTGTGAGTACTAAAATATATATTTGTTCCTGTAATATCATTGGAGCCCAGAACAGGGGAAATCACTGTTCTGGGCTCCTTTATTTATTGTTGGATATATTGCATAAAAAATACATATAAAATATGTATTTTATTAACGAAACGACGATAGGTAGTTGATAATAAAAGTATGATATGGTATTATAAATATATAAAATATATATTTTAATTAAAATATATGTAAAAGTTGCGTAAACATGGTTTACAAAATGAAAAACATAATATAATATGATTTTGTAAGCCCCGATGATTGTCAGATCGAAAGGAGAAAAAATGAAAAAAAGTAGAGTCATGTCACTGCTTGCTGCCGCCCTTATGGTATGCTCCATAAGCGCCTGTGGAAATCAGGAGAGCGCCAGCACGAAAGAAAGCCAGACAGAAAAAGGTCAGACAGAAGAAAGCAAGACAGAAGAAAGCAAAACAGAAGCAGCCGGCCAGACGGGGAAAGAGGCAGGGGGTACCGTAAGAATCATGTCATCCAATACGGGAGGCAAGGATGAGGCGGAGATGAAGCTTTTTGCAGAGGCTCTTTCCCAGGCTACAGGCCTTACGGTGGAAATTGAAAAACCTGCATCGGATTATGATAAAGTTCTGATGCAGAAATTAAGCGGCGGTGAAACTTATGATCTGATTTATGTCACTGCAAGCCAGTATGCCAATCTTGTAGACCAGGGAGCCCTGATGGATATTACGGACCGGGTGAAAGGCTCGGAAATCCTTACCGGAAATGTTGATCCGGCAGAGTGGAAGGATATTACCATTGACGGAAAAATTTACGCAGGCTTTAACAAAAAGGAGATCCACCGGGTGGTTGCCCTTAACAACACGCTTCTTAAGAAGGCGGGGATCGATTATAAGAAGATCGAACCTACCATGGACGGATATTATGATGTGATGAAGAAGCTGAAAGACAGCAGCCTTGATCCGGACTTTTATCCCTTTGATACCATTTTATCTGAAACCTATGACTTACAGCCATGGATGGCGGCAGAGGGCTTAAAAGACGGAGTGGTTCTGGACGATTCCGGGAAAAAATATGCGCCTTATGCAGAAGATGGGGCAGCACCTGTGTGGGAATGGTTTAAAAAGCTGTATGACGGTGGTCTTCTGGATCCCTCCTCTTTTGTTGATAAGACAAAGGATATGAGAGCAAAAATGGGGGCTTCCTCCCAGAAAACGGCTGTAACCGTCGATTGGTCGGCATGGGTTGGTTTACATAATGCAAATGCAAAGGCAGGCGGGATTTCTCCTGAAGAATATGAGGCCGTCTCTCTTCCTGGCCTTAAGACACCAGAAGGAAGCTATATGCTGGTAAAAGGAAGCGCCAGTTTGTTTGCGGTACCGGGCAATGCAAAGAATCCTGACGGAGCCATGAAGGTTTTGGAATATTTTGCGACCCAGGAAGGAGGCAATCTTCTTTCAACAGGAATTTTAGGCCATGATTATACAGGAACGGAAGGTAAGTTTGAATTGACGGAAACCGGCACCCAGCACGGCAATGACCATGGGGCTCCCTTCCCCATTTATAAGGATTTCAAGCCGATTTTCGGATTTAATCCGGGAGTTGAGGAAGCTTTAAGCTATAGCCAATACGCGGCCATTGACATGATTATCCCCAATGAAAAGGATTACAAGGAGATCGTAGGCAAATGGGGAATCAAGATCATCAAGGGAGAGGTTTCCACCGCCGAGGGGCTTAGGGAAATGAGAAAAGAGCTTGTGGACCGGAAGGTGACAGACCGGTAATCACCCAAAATAGACAGGAGGCATCGGTTTGAAAGGACAGCTTAAGAAAAAGATATTGCGGTATAAGGAAATCTATCTGCTGCTGGTACCCGTTCTCATTTACTTTCTTGTATTTTCCTATTATCCGTTGATACTGGGAATCTTAAAAAGCTTTCAGAAGGTAAAGCTTCTGGGAGGATATGAGATGGTAGGACTTAACAATTACAGGGAGATTTTTGGGGATAGGCAGTACAGGCAGGCATTTGTCAACAGCCTGACAGTGGGCGGGGGAACCTTTCTTTTGCAGTTTGGATGGGGGCTTTTGATTGCGGTATTGCTCAATGAAATCAGGAATAAGGCGACTAAATCCCTGTTTCAGACGGTCACTTACATCCCGTACCTTCTGTCCTGGTCCGTGGTGGGAGGATTGTGGATCTCCATTTTATCCCCTGCGGGCATGGTAAACGGCATCATGAAAGCCATATTGGGAGACGGCTATTCCCCGTTGGTTTTTATGTCCGAGGGACGTTACGCCAGATTTATCATGATCTTTACAGGCGCATGGAAGGGGGCCGGCTATTTTGCGGCCCTGTTCCTGGCGGCCATGATCGGGATTGATTCGTCCCTGTATGAATCCGCAAGAATGGATGGGGCCACAAGAATCAGGCAGATCCGTTACATCACCCTGCCGGTCATTGTGCCCACCATGAAGGTGGTGGCGGTGCTGTCGGTCATGGGGATCCTGCGGAATTTTGACCAGATTTTTGTTATGATGAATGCCTCCATCAGCGACAAGGTGAAAAACCTCCTGGTTCTGATCTATGAACAGGGCATTATCCAGTTTAATGTGGGAACTGCTACGGCGGCTGCCACCGTGGTTTTGATCGCTACCCTGGGGATCACCTCGGCAGTCAGAAAAATGCTGAAATATGATGAGATTTATTCCTGATGGAAAGGGCAAAGATATGAAGGATAATCTAGGTAAAAACAGTTTAACAGGCTTTTGGAAGGCACTTTTTTTGTTTTTGGCAGCGGTCATTTTTCTTGCCATGTTTCTTCCTATGTGGAATGTATTTGTGGTGTCCACCTCAACCGCCCTTGATTCTTCACAAAGCGGGATCAAGCTGTGGTGGTCAACATTTAGTGTGGAAGGCTTTTTCTATGTATTCCGGGTGACAAAAATGGCCAGGCCATTTTTCAATTCTCTTTTTATAACCACCATTGGTACTGTGATCCAGGTCCTTTTGTCAGCCCTTGCAGGATATGTTCTCATACAAAAGAGCCTTCCTTTTAAAAATTTCATCTCCTCCTTCATCATGCTCACCATGATGGTGCCTGGAGACTTAACTCTGATATCTGTTTACCAGTTAAACAAGCAGCTATCATTGTTAAATACTTATCAGGGCTTGGTTTTAAACGGGCTGGTGTCAGGCTTCAGCATCATGATGATGAGAAATTATTTTGAGACGGTCCCTTATTCCCTTGCGGAGTCAGCCAGAATAGATGGAGCAGGGGAATTTAAAATTTTCAGAAGCATTTACATGCCCATATCCCTTCCGGGATTTGCAACGGTGTTTTTCATGGAATATGTGGCCAGATGGAACTCCATCATGCTTCCGGCAACCCTGATCACTGATGAGAAAAAATATACCCTTCCTCTGATGCTGAAACAGATGATCATGTCCGTGGATTCCACCTCGGGAATGGCGGCAACTCCGGACAATGCCATTATGGCGGCCATTGTGATTTCCACCCTGCCGCTGCTGATCATTTATATTTTTGCACAGAGATTTCTTCTGGAAGGAATAAACATGGGAGCCGTTAAGGGCTGAGAGAGGATTGACATGAAGGAAAAAACCATTACATTTCAAAGGGTGGCCGCAAAGGAGGAAGAAGGGCTGTATGTAAAGGTGCCCTTTTCCGTACCGGAAGAGGCGGCTTCCATGGAAATATCATACGAATATGACCGGAGGGGAAATATTATAGATTTCGGTCTGCTGAATGAAAAGGGGGAACTGATCGGCTGGTCAGGCTCCAACCGGAACCGGGTCGTTATATCGGATCACAGGAGCACGGAAGGCTTTGCATGTGTTCCTGTAAAGCAGGGAGAATGGAGCATACTTCTGGGAGCCTATAAGGTAGAGGAACAGGGAGCAGAAATTACATATAAAATCACTTATCATTTAAAAAGCTTCCGGCTGCTTAAGGGAGATACCCACCTTCATTCCAAAGGCTCCGACGGAAATATGACTTCGGAAGAGCTGGTCCTTGCTGCAGAACGGGAAGGGCTGGATTTCCTGTTTGTTACAGATCATAACAACTATGCCCATAATGACTGGCTGCGCTCCACGGAACAGGTGACCATGATCCCTGGGGTGGAGTGGACCCATTACAAAGGGCATATGGGAATGCTGGGAAGGAAACGCCCGTTTAAAAGCTTTCTTTCAAATTCCCTGGAAAGGACCGTGGAAATCCTTAAGGAAGCAAAGGAAAACGGAGCTTTTACGGTAATTAACCACCCCTTCTGCCACCGGTGCGGCTGGAAGTGGGGGATGGAGAAAGTGCCCTTTGATGGGGTGGAAGTATGGAACGGAGGCTTGGAGCCGGAACGCAACCTGGCCTGCTTAAACTGGTGGGATGAAAGGCTTAAAGAGGGCAAAAGGATCCCCATGACAGGGGGGAGCGATTTCCATAAATACGAGCCGGGAAGGATGCCTGCCTCTCCATGTACCTGTGTATACGCCTTGTCAAATGCCCCTGAGGACATATTGGAAGGGCTTAAAAAAGGGCATTCCTATCTGTCTATTTCTTCGGAAGGTCCCATGATGGAAACAAGGGCCGGAGACCGTCTCATGGGAGATGAGATCCATATAGGCACTGAAATCCGGTTCACCTTCTGGAACTTAAAAAAGGGAGATATCCTTTCCCTGGTTTCCAAGGACGGCAGGGTAGAAATTTCCTGCGAATCAGACCGGCTTTCCATGGAAAGAACTGCCGGGGAACCGGGATATCTCCGGGTGGAGATCAGGCGGAGCCTTATTAAAGGATATCCGCAGATACCGGTGCTTCTTTCCAATCCTTACTATATAACAGGTGAAAAAAATGATAAAGAATGAGTTAATGACTGATGAATCAATTAAGAGAGTGCATGTGGTTTTCATGACCCATTTTGATATGGGGTTTACAGATCTGGCGGATCGGGTCCTTTCCAATTATATCCACGATTTTATTCCTGGAGCCATGAAACTTGCCATGGACTTAAACCGGGATGGGAGGAAGCGGTTTGTCTGGACCCTGGGGGCTTTCTTAATTGACCAATATTTAAAAAAAGCCGGACAGGCAGAGGCAGAAAGGCTGAAAGAAGCCATCGCAAGAGGAGATATCTGCTGGCACGGACTGGCCTTTACCACTCATACGGAGCTGATGGACGCAGATTTGATGGATTTTAACCTAAGCTATGCAGACAGGCTGGACAGGCAGTTTGGAAGAAAGACCATGGCCGCAAAGCTGACCGACGTACCAGGCCATACGAAAGCCATGGTGCCGGCCATGGCCCGTCATGGAAAACAGTATCTGCACATCGGGGTAAACCCTTCATCCATGAATCCAATGGTTCCCAAAAGCTTTGTATGGCAGTCGGCAGGCAGGGAGATCCTTGTTCAGTATTCTCCTGTATATGGCTCCACCTGCTATGTGGACGGCATGGAGGATGTTCTGGAGTTTGTATTTTTAGGGGATAATCTGGGCATTCCCACCAGGGAAGAGGTTTTAAGGCAATTGGAGGCATTGGAAAAGAAATATCCCGGTGCCAGGGTGGAGGCCTCTACATTGGATGCCTATGCCCAAACGCTTTGGGAAAGAAAAGAAGAGCTTCCCGTCATAACAGAGGAAATCGGGGATTCCTGGATTCACGGCATAGCTTCTGATCCGGTCAAGGTCAGGGGACTTAGACGGCTTCTGGGCCTTAAAGACCAGTGGAAAAAACAGGGAAGATTTGATCCTGAACAGCCACAGTTCCATGGCTTTATGGAAAAACTCCTGATGGTATGCGAGCATACCTGGGGACTGGATTATAAAAAGCACCTGTTTGATTTTGAAAACTGGAAAAAGGAAGATTTTAACAGGGCCAGAAAAGAAAACCATGTGACAGAAGCCATGTTTACGGAAAGAAATGCGGCCCTCTTACACGCCATCTGCAGAGAAAAGGGAGTGGATCATATGGAGAGCACCTATGACCGGTACGAAAGCTCCTATGAGGAACAGCGGACGTATCTCCATGAAGCAGTGGGGCTTTTACCCCAGGAGTTGAAAGAGGAAGGGGCCCAGGCGCTTACATGGGAGCCTATGCCAAAGGCCGGGATGTGGGAAGAAGGGGAGGTGGTCCATCCCTTTGAAATCGTCTCCATACAGAACTGGAAGGCAGCATTTGACGGAAGCGGCGCTGTGGTTTATCTGGAAAAGAACGGAAAGGTCTGGATTCAGTCAGGGTGTTTTGGCCGTTTTTCTTATGAAACCTATGGGGCTTTGGATACGGTATCAGAATTTTATGAGTACAATCATGCATTTAAAGAGAATATGGCCTGGTCGGAAGCAGATTTTTCAAAGCCCGGTCTGGAAACCGTTGAGGGACTTTCCAACAGGAATTATTCCTTTGGAGTGCGGAATATGAGGAAGTCCGGTTCCGTGGTAAGGATCCGCCTGGCAGGAAATCCGGAAGCAGTGACGAAATATGGATGCCCTGAAGGGGCATGGATCACCTACACCTTTGGTACAGAGCTTTTGTGCGATCTTTTGTGGGAAAATAAGGATGCCAATAAAATGCCGGAAGCCCTTTGGTTTGATGCAAACATTGATGTGGAAAACCCCTGTCTCTGGAAGATGAAGATCATGGATCAGGAAATCTCTCCCCTGGAAGTGGTAAAGGGAGGAAACCGAAGGCAGCATTGTACGGAAAAGCTGGTCTATGACGGGGCAGACGGGACCATAGAACTATGGAACCAGGATTCTCCCCTGGTAAGTGCAGGAGGAAGGAGACTATATGGCGGCTGCCTGGAGCTTCCTGATATGAAAAAGGGATTTTCTTTCTGCCTGTTTAACAATAAATGGGGAACAAATTTTTCCATGTGGTGCCAGGATGACTGCTGGTTCCGTTATGTCCTGAGCTTTCATAATAAGTAAACCGGAATGTTTGACAAATCCACAGATCCAGTGTAAGATAAAAAAATGGAAATAAACCCCACAGAAATATGTAGAAAAGTTTATGTAAAACTTTATGATATTGTGGAAAAAGTAATGAAAAATAGAAAATCATGTGGAAATTGTCAACAATCAGGAGGAGTAGATGAAGAAGACCAATGGGCTGATGAAGATTCTGATCTTCTTTCCCATATTGCTGTTTGTTTTGCTTATTGGGTGGATAGCTGTAAGTGAATGGAAGGGAACACAGGGGAAAAAGATACCTGTGACAGAGGCCTTACCCAGAGAAAGCCTTGCCCAGTCAGAGCCTGAGGCATCAGAGGAAACGGAAATACTGACGGTGGAAGAAACCCAGTCTCAGGAGGAGACTGGGGCAACCGGGGAAGAACAGTCACAAAACCCGGCTGTTCATCTGCTCTTTGCAGGAGATATATTACTATCTAGTCATGTGACAACTGCTTATGATAAGGCAGGAGGCATAAATGGAGTGCTGGATGAGGGATATCTGGGTGAAATCAGCGGGGCTGATATTTTTATGGCCAACCAGGAATTTCCTTTCAGTGACCGGGGTTCTGCGGCGCCGGACAAGCAGTTTACGTTCCGCCTTTCTCCTTCCAGGGTTTCCATGATGAATGAAATCGGAGTTGATATGGTTACCCTGGCCAATAACCATTCCCTTGATTATGGGACCGACGCTCTTGTGGATACCTGTACGGCCCTGGATGGGGCAGGGATCCGGTACGTGGGGGCAGGTCCTAATATGAACCGGGCCAGACAGCTTGAGACCATGGAAGTGAACGGAAAAACCATAGGCTTTCTTGGGGCGTCAAGAGTCTATCCCGATACCAACTGGGTGGCCAACAGCAAAAAGCCAGGCATGGTAAGCGGTTATGACCCGACCATTCTTTTAGAAGAAGTAAAAAAGGCAAGAGAAAGCTGCGATTATGTGGTTGTCTATGTCCACTGGGGTGTGGAGAGGGATGAGAAACCCCAGGAATACCAAAGGGTACTGGGAAAGAAGATCATTGATGC
Source organism: Lacrimispora brassicae (assembly GCF_054772055.1). Classification (NCBI taxonomy): domain Bacteria; kingdom Bacillati; phylum Bacillota; class Clostridia; order Lachnospirales; family Lachnospiraceae; genus Lacrimispora; species Lacrimispora brassicae. Next base: position 215,195 of record NZ_BRYH01000034.1, read on the forward strand.
CGGGGCAGATTTAGTGATCGGAAGCCATCCCCATGTTCTTCAGGGAATTGAATATTACAATGGAAAGCCCATCTGCTACAGCCTTGGAAACTTCATCTTTGGAAGCAGCATCCCAAAGACAGCTCTTATGCGGGCCAATGTGGATTTTGACCAGGGAACCACTACCTTGTCCCTGGTTCCGGGAACCTCTAAGGCAGGTTTTACCAGAACGTTGACCCAGGATGATGACATTCAGGGATTTTACCGGTATTTCCAAGGGATATCCTTTGGGGTGTCGGTGGATGAAAACGGTGTCATTCATAATGGGGGCAATTAAATTTATATGAAAGTTCACGAAAACTTATAGGAGGTATCTGTCGCCCTGGCAGATGCCTCGTTCTTTTAGCCTCTTTGCCAGAGTGCCAAGGACCAGCTTCTTATTGCCGCTCCATAAAGGCGCAAGGAGCAGCTTTTTCGGTCCGTCCCCGCTGATCCGGTGTATGACCACTTCAGGAGGGAGAAGAGCGATGCAGTCGATCACCAGATCTACGTATTCTTCCAGGGTATAGACGGGAACCAGGCCTTTTTCATATTCTGGGGCCAGATCGGTCCCTTGTAACACATGAAGAAGCTGAAGCTTGATCCCGTCGATCCCATGTTCCCCCAAATGGCCCAGATAGTCCACAGTTTCCAGGGTCATTTCCCTGGTTTCTCCCGGAAGCCCTAAAATGACATGAGCGATGACAATAAGACCTGCTTCTTTTAAATTACGGTAAGCTTCTAAAAAAGCAGGAAGAGGATATCCTCTCCGGATATAATTGGCCGTGGACTCGTGGATGGTCTGAAGTCCCAGCTCGACCCATACAGGCTTTATCTGGTTTAATTTTTTCAGCAGATGAAGGACAGGAGGAGGAAGGCAGTCAGGACGGGTGGCAATGGAGAGGACCTCCACATCCGGATGGAAGATGGCCTGGGTGAACAGCTCTTCTAAGTAGGGAAGGGGAGCGTAGGTGTTGGTATAAGACTGAAAATAGGCGATGAAACCGCCGGATTCCGGCTTTATTTTCCCCTGTATCCGTTCACGGGCAGCTTGGATCTGCTGGTTTACGGAACAGTGGAGCGTCAGGGATTCAGCAAATTCGCCGGACCCTCCGCCGCTGCAGAAGATACAGCCCCCGGTTCCCAGGGTCCCATCCCGGTTTGGACAGGTCATGCCCCCGTCAAGAGCCAGCTTATAAATCTTTTGCCCATATTGCTTTTTCATTTCATAATCCAGGGAATGGTAAGGTTTGTCGTTCCAGAACATGGTTTCCTCTTTTCCGCCCATGCTTTTTGGGCATAAAGGTATACCCGCAGGGTGTTTCCTCTTTTCTGCCCATGCTTTTTGGGCATAAAGGTATGCCCGCAGGGTGTTTCCTCTTTTCTGCCCGCGTTTTTTTTGCATAAAGGTATACCCGCAGGCTAATTTTTCCGGGTTTTTTGATTGTATCATTATACGGGAGTCTGGGATGAACTGTCAAATTATTTTATAGGTTTTCGTAAAATATTATATTGTGAAATCTTTAGCATTTATGATACAATGAGCGCAAGAGAGCGAAGATGAGCTTGCTCATCGGCGCGAACGGCGAATGTGGATCATGAACGTCTGCGTTCATGATCTATTCGTAGCAATGACAATAGTAGCAATGATAATACTTTGTCAACAAATGGGGGAATACCATCCAGGTTTACCTTATAAACTGGGTGGACCCTGCCCGAAAGAGCGAGGGCGGTAAATCGGAAAAGGAGAGCAATGACATGAAAGTAAGCGACACGATTCAGATGCTGGAGTCTAAAGAGTCAGAAAAGCTTATGACCGCTTTATATGGAGAAGATGCGGTCAGGGAGAACATTGAACGTTATCAGAGCCTTGTGAGGAATTTTCAAAAGAACTTTCCAGGGGATGATGTGATTCTGTTTTCCTCACCGGGGCGTACGGAGATCAGCGGAAACCATACGGATCATAATCATGGTAAAGTCCTGGCTGGAAGCATTAATTTAGACTGTGTGGGAGCGGCTGCAAAAAACAACAGCAGGAAAGTGAATATTACCAGTGAAACCTATAATCAGAGCTTTGAGATCGATTTGGACGATTTGGAACCAAGTGATAAGAAAGCAGGGACCATTGATCTGGTAAAAGGGCTTTTAAAGGGTTTTTTGGAAGCCGGGTATGAAATCGGCGGCTTTGATGCATACATCACCAGCAATGTCATCAGCGCGGCAGGCGTCAGCTCTTCCGCTTCATTTGAGATGCTGCTTTGCTCTATGTTAAATACATTCTTTAACAATGGCGCCATGGATACGGTAGCTTATGCCCATGTCGGCCGGTTCTCTGAAAATGTGTACTGGGACAAGGCTTCCGGCCTTTTAGATCAGATGGCATGTGCGGTTGGAGGACTTATTACCATTGATTTTAAGAACCCGGCAGTTCCGGTTGTGGAGAAGATCAATTTTGATTTCGGTTCAAAAAACCACAGCCTTATTATTGTCAATACAGGAAAGGGTCATGCGGATTTAAGTGCAGACTATTCCTCAGTTCCGGCAGAAATGAAAAAGGTTGCTGAATTCTTTGGAAAAGAAGTCTGCGCCGAAATTACAGAAAAAGAGGTCATTGATCATTTACAGGAGGTCAGGGACTTTGCCGGTGACCGTTCGGTCCTTCGCGCCCTGCATTTCTTTGAAGAGAATAAACGGGTGGAGGCAGAAGTGGCTGCCTTAAAGGAAGACCGGTTTGAGGACTTTTTAATGAATATCACTGAATCCGGAAATTCCTCCTGGAAATGGCTTCAAAACTGCTTTACCAATACCAGCTACCAGGAACAGGGAATCACCATTGCCCTGGCTCTTACAGAACTTTTCCTGGCAGAAAAGAAGAAAGGTGCATGCAGGATACACGGAGGCGGGTTTGCAGGCGTCATTATGACCATGCTGCCCAATGAATTGGTGGATGAATATATTTCTTATATTGAGAAAGCCATGGGAGAGGGCAATGCTTACCGGATGAGCATCAGGCCTTATGGAGCCATTTGTTTCAACGAGATAATGAACCAATAATAATTGTAAATTCTGCCCCAATGGAGTACAATAAAAGAAAGAAACAGTAAGAAAAGAACGTGAGACATAAGGAGGCAGGCATTTATGAAGGAAAAGAAAAATCTGGTCATCACCATAGGAAGGCAATACGGCAGCGGCGGCCGCATGGTAGGAAAAGCTCTTGCAGAGGAATTGGGAATTCATTTTTATGATGAAGAGATTTTGACTATCACATCGGAACAAAGTGCCGTTGGAGAAGTGTTTTTCCGTCTGGCGGATGAAAAGGCAGGAAGCAATCTGCTATATAAAATCGTAAGCGGTTTAAAGCCCCAGCTTGGAAAGCCATCTATGGATGCGGATATCGTGAAGCCGGAGAATTTATTCCGGTTCCAGTCCCAGGTCATTAAAGAGCTGGCGTCAGAGGAGTCCTGCATCATTGCCGGCCGGTGCGGGGATTACATCCTGGGACGTGAGAAGGAAGAATTCCCTGGCCTGGTAAAGATCTTTGTTTACGCAGATGTGGAAACCCTTATCAGACGCACCATGGAGGTGGATAAGGTTGATGAGAAGGAAGCCACAAAACGCGTAAAGAAGATCAACCGGGAGCGGAAGGAGTATTACCGCTACTATACCGGCGGCAACTGGGAGGATTGGAACAATTATGATCTGATCATCAATACCGGCTGTATTGATCTGGAGCAGACGGCAAAGCTGATCAAGGATTATATTAAGCTTAGGGGAATTGAGCAATAAAGAAAACACATAAAACGGCGGCTTTGATTGAAATTTCAAAGCCGCCGTTATTTTTTCGTGATAGAACCTACAGGAAACAGCCTATGACAATCATTGGTTCTCTTTAGGATTTCCCGGATTTTTCCGCCACCAGGGCTGACAAGGCATCGTTTAAGTTATTCTTAAAATAGATTAGGTTACCCTTGTTGCATTCATAGATAAAATCCTTTAAACTTTTGCTGGTATACTGTGAGAAATCCCCCAGGATTCCAAGCTTGAACTGGTAGTTTGAGAATTTCTGCAGGATTTCCCCGGCAATCCCTGTTTTAAGATCAAAGAAGCTTTCATCAAGGCTCTCTTTATACAAGATCATGCCAATGCAACCATGCTGGTATTGGGACGAAGCCATTATATCAAGGATATCCTGAACGCCGGTTATTTTATCCTCTTTATTAACAATGGCAATATTCTGATTTCTTATTGCTGTAATATTCATTTGATTCCTTCTTTCTCTAGAAATGGGTCTGCGATGGCCAGTACATTGGCCAGCATATCCTCCAGCTTTGAAGAATGCGGGTTTTGGCCATTGGAGCAGGGCTGTAATCCTGGATGCCGCCTGTTGGGCATCAATAGTAACATTATTTTGTCTGGCGATAGGGAGGACACATTCCTTATTGACCTTATAAAAAATCCTCCTGCCTTATACTTTCTGCCAATTCGTCAATTACATGAATGATCGCCTGGGCAAATTTTATATTTCCCCATATGGTCACACGTACTTTGTATTCTGATTCCAAAAACTGTGCGTGCATGGTTGGCTGGCCATATTCCGGCAGGCTGGTATGAATGGCGGCAGTAACGGCATTCATAATGCGAATGGCATTATCCCTTCCATCAACATCCATATCAATTACAGAAGACACTTTTATTTCATGATCTGATTTTTTAATGGGATCCCTATGTTCCCTGCCGGCTGACAGTTTTGTGCTTTCCATAAAAACACTTAGATCATGTCCTGTGACTCTCCATCCTTTTCCGATTTTTCCTGCGCGCAGTTTGCCCTCCCTAATGTAGCGCTGGATCGTCTTTGGGTGGATATTTAGCATTTCCGATATCTGATCTACTGAATAATATTTTTCCTCCATATTAATTGCTCCTTATTATTTCGTAATAGTTAACTATAAGTAATAATAAGATATAATAAGGAGTGTGTCAAGAGCTTGTTTTAGGCGGATTATTACTTTTTAGTTAATATATGGTTATGTGCACCATAACCTTTCTTATTTGCAAAACAGCATTCATGGCAGATGGCCCTTTCCAACATTGTAAAATAACAGTCATGACTGATGGGCCTCTTACAATATTGCAAAGCACCATTCATGGCCAATACGCCCCCTGCCAGCAGGCGGAAATAAAATAGGAGGTGCTGCACTCTTATCATTGCTCCAAACTGGATTTTAATATCGCCCACTTTCAATTTACTGTATTGAGCAATAATGCTGCTATTGTCAGATTTGTTTACTAAATTACTATTTACTAGATTATTTTGATTAACTGAATTTGCAGTATATAATGAAGAAAAGGAGGCGTACTATGACACAACAAGAAAATCTTAACTGTGATAAGATTAGAATTAATAATATTGATTGGCTATTTTTTGATTTGGGATATACTCATTATTAATGAGGACGCTGCTCATAATTCCAGAATACAAAAAGCTGTAGAGAGCATGAACTCATTAGGTATAAAGGTTACATTTAGTGACATCTACAATGGAATGGTAAGTGCTTCAAAGCAGTATAAATCGCCATTTTGTTCTGTAATGAATCAATATGGCATAAAAAGAAAGGAGCCATATCCCAAAGAATTAGAAGAACCATATAGTGTTTCAGAAAGCCGGATTGAAAAATTTGGTTTCTTAAATCATATTGAATTTTGTTTATCTTCTGCTGAGATAGGAATATCTAAGCCCGATATTCGAATATTTCAGATGGCTGTCGATAAATCCAATTGTCCACCTGAAAAAGCAATAATGATTGGTGATAGACTAGATAATGATATATATCCGGCAAAGAAGATTGGAATGAGAACTATTTGGATCAAACAAGGTTTTGGGGGCTTTCAAACACCTATATCAGATGAATATGAACCTGATTTTACAGTTAATTCATTAGATGAACTACAGTGCATATTATGATCAAATGAAAGATTATGATTTTCAGTTTCCATTCTAAAAGTAGTATAATAAAACTATGTAAAAGAATAATTGCAGGTTATGTTATGACATATAGGAGAGTTTACAAACTCCCCTCAGGCTGTCGACATTCTATATGTTGATGGCTTTTTTTAAATAATCATGTTATAATACAGATAAACATTAGTCGGATAATGGGAGCTTTTAAGTAAATAGATTTTGAGTCATATTATTTATATTATCACAGGAATAAGTAGATGAAATGAATAAAGACGAGGAGAAAAATTTATGAAAGTATTATTTATGGGAACCCCTGAGTTTGCAAAAATTTCGCTCGAATATCTCGTGAAAAATGAATATAATATTGCAGGGGTTGTCACACAGCCGGATAAACCTGCGGGCAGAAAACTGATTTTGACCTCGCCGCCCGTGAAAGAATATGCCTCCGGCAAGAATATTCCCGTTTATCAGCCGTAAAGCTTAAAAGGCGAAGATTTTTTTGATTTGTTAAAATCAATTAATCCCGATATAATCGTTGTGGTTGCTTACGGGAAGCTCATACCCAAAAACGTCTTGGATTTTCCGAAGTACGGTTGCGTAAACGTTCACGGGTCACTGCTGCCGAAATACAGGGGAGCCTCGCTGATAAACGCCGCGATTATAAACGGCGAAAAAATCACGGGGATTACTACTCAGTATATGAACGAGGGCATAGACACGGGCGACATGATACTTAAAGAATCAATCGAAATCGGCGAAAATGAAACTTATGGAGAGCTGCACGATAAATTGGCGCAAATCGGCGGCAGATTATTGATTGATACGCTTAAGCAAATACAGGGCGGGACTGTGAAACGAGAAAAACAGCCTGACGACGGCGCGTCTTACGTGGGAAAAATAGATAATACTATGTGTGAAATCGACTGGAATCTGACAGCGCAGGAAATACACAATAAAATCAGAGGGCTTTCACCTGTTCCGGCTGCGTTTACTTATTTAAACGGCAGAAAATTAAAGATTTTTAAATCAAGGATCTCGGACGACGGTATTGTGGAACTGTTGGAAGTGCAAATAGAAGGCGGAAAAAGAATGAACGCGATGGATTTTGCAAATGGCAGAAAAAATACTGAAAGCGATGACCGTGAGGGAAGCTTGTTTAAATTCTCTCGTTAATTTTGAAAAAGAAAAAAATCAAATATAGAATTGAGCGGAACCGTAGACAGATATAATTTCAATATTAATGATTTGGACAGGGCATGAGCAATCTTCGGCTTCGTCATTTAATGTAAGCTGTGCCGCGACGGTTATGTTTTTATGAAGCAATCAGACAGCGTACAAATTAAGCATAATGCGGTGTAAACAAAAAAATACTTTGCCCAGCATTATACTATTAATATTCAGGGGGCGTTGCAAAACAGATAAAAAATCATCTGTTTTGCAACGCCCCCTTGTGATATATAGCTTATTGCATTTTAACTGCAGGAGGCATATTTTTGACTGCTTTTTTTGTAGTGATGATATATTTTTTCAAGGATTTGCTATCCTAAATAAATAAGTTTACATTTGATTCTTCCGCATCTCCCAAATAAGCGCCTACGCCTCCAAGCTCTACCCCTTCGATCAATTCCTCCGGCTGGATTCCCATGACATCCATGCTCATAGTACAGGCTACGATTTTCACTCCGGATTTCATGGCCTTTTGGATCAGGGTTTCCAGTGAATCCACATGTTTGTCATTCATGATTTTTTTCATCATGGCAGTTCCCATGCCGCCCATATTCATTTTTGACAGTTTTAATTTTTTGCTGCCTCTGGGAAGCATGGCACCGAACATGGATTCTATCAGGGACTTGCGGACCGGCTGTTTTTCTTCCTTTCTTAGTGCAGTCAATCCCCAGAAGGTAAAGAACATGGTGACAGGTCTGCCCATGGCAGCAGCCCCGTTGGCAATGATAAAGCTTGCCAGGACCTTGTCAAGATCGCCGGAAAAAACGATAATGGTCTTTCCTTCGGCTGTTTCCTTTATTACAGGGGAGGCCGGACTGCCTTTCTTTACCAGGGCAACGTAATCATTTCCCCGGTGCTCGCAGGCCATCAGCTCATTTCCGGTACGCCTGCACCAGGCTCCTATGTCCCGTGTAAAACCGGGATCAGAGGCGGATACCTCCATGACTGACCCATGGGGCATTTCCTTCATGGTTTCAAATACCTTCATAATGGGACCGGGGCACTGCATGCCGCTGCAGTCTAAGCGCATGGCCAGGGTAGGGATATTTTTGGTATCCATCTGGCCTTGGGGGCCGTTGCCAAGGTCAAGCAAGCTTGGCTTTAGTTGGCTGCCTTCGGGAGAATGCTGGGCAATGGCGGAAGGGGCCACTGCCTCAGCCTCAGCCTGATAATGGGTGGACTGATAGAACCTGACGCCGCCGGGATAAAGCTTCACATTGCGGAATCCGTTCTGCATGAGGATGCGGGCCGCATTGTAGGCCCGGACTCCAATGGCGCAGAAGACAATGATTTCTCTGGAAGGGTCCAGTTCCTTTAAGCGGTTTCTTAACTGTCCCAGGGGAATGTGCTTTCCATTGGGCAGAGAAAAGGCTGTCAGCTCCGCAGCCTCTCTTACATCAAGAAGCAATGCCTCAGGATTCTCTTCCACCACCTCCCAGGATGCAAATGCGACTTTTCCGGTAATCAGGTTTTCAGCCACAAAGCCGGCCATGTTGACCGGATCCTTTGCGGAGGAGAAGGGAGGTGCATAGGCAAGCTCCAGGCTCTTTAAGTCAGGGATCCCTGCGCCAAGGCGGATGGCAACAGCCAGGGTATCGATCCGTTTGTCAACTCCATCCCTGCCCACGATCTGGGCTCCGAAGATCTTTTTTCCTTCGGTGGAAAAAAGAAGCTTCATGGTTATAGGCACTGCACCGGGATAATAGCCTGCATGGGAATTCTGGGTGATGAGAATGTTCTCATAGTCCCTTCCCTTTTGAAGCCCCCGCCTGATCAGCGCCTTTTCATTTGCCCCCGTAGAAGCCACCGCCAGATCAAATACCTTTGCTACGGATGTTCCCTGGGTCTGCCCATAGGTTTCCTGCGCCCCTGCAATATTGTTTGCGGCAATGCGCCCCTGTTTATTGGCAGGACCGGCAAGGGGGATCATTGCAGGCTCCTGGAATATAAGGTCATCCACCTGAATCACATCTCCCACGGCATAAATGTCCGGGTCCGAGGTTCTTAAATAATCATCAACCACAATGCCTCCCCGCTCATTAACGGCAAGGCCCGCTGCTTTTACCAGCTCGCTGTTTGGCCGGACGCCGATGGAAAGGATGACCAGTTCGGCGGAAAGGGTCTTACCGCTTTTTAAGGTAATGGCTACAGCGTCATCCAGGTCTTTAAACCCGGCTACCCCATCCCCCAGATGAAGGTCTACGCCATTTTGCAGGAGGTGCTCATGAAGAAGTTGGGCCATCTCATAATCCACAGGCGTCATAACCTGATCAAGCATTTCAATGAGGGAAACGGAAAGCCCTGCATGGCGAAGATTTTCAGCCATTTCAAGGCCAATAAAGCCTCCGCCGATGACAGCCGCTGTCTTAATATTGCTTTCCTTTATAAGAGCCCGGATCCGGTCGGTGTCAGGGACCGTCCAGAGAGTCTGGACCCGGGAAGACTCAATTCCCGGAATGGGCGGGCGGACCGGTGAGGAACCGGTGGAAATGACTAAGGTATCATAGGTTTCCTCATAGACTTCTCCGGAATCCAGCCGTCTGACCGTGATTTTCTTATTCTCCCGGTCAATGGAGGAAACCTGGTTTTTAACCCTGACATCAATGCCGTACTTTTGCTTCATGGCTTCCGGCGTCTGAAGTAATAATGCCTCCCTGGATTTGATCACATCGCCTATATGATAAGGAAGGCCGCAGTTGGCGTAGGAAATATAATCCCCACGTTCCAGCATGATAATGTTTAACTCCTCATCAAGTCTCCGCAGCCTGGCGGCACAACTTGCTCCGCCGGCCACTCCGCCTATAATCACTATTTTTTTCATAGTATGCCTCCTGCTATATTTTTAAAATATGAATGGTCATGGGTTGTTTTATTTAGTATAAACGAAATTTTATGAAAAGTCTGTGATTGAGTCACATAAGAGTACCCCTTTATGACAAGGATCATATTTTTTCGTTTTCAGCAGGGATAAAAAAATTTCTGCCCAAATTAATTTTATACAATTAAATTTCGTAAAACTATTGACAAATGAGCAATAAGGTTTTATGATGAAAATAGATTTAGAAAATATAATTTTGCACAATATAATAGGAAAATAAGGAGGTATATAAGATGTCTGTTTATGATTTTACAGTTAAGGAAATGAATGGTACAGAGAAATGCTTATCCGATTATGCAGGCAAGGTGCTGCTGATCATTAATTCAGCCACGGTTTGCGGGTTTACTCCCCAGTATACAGATCTTCAGGCTATGTATGATGAATACCAGGATAAAGGGTTTGAGATCCTTGATTTCCCCTGCAACCAATTTGGAAACCAGGCCCCCGGCGGCAATGAAGAGATCCATTCCTTTTGTACCGGACGCTTTGGAGTCACCTTCCCTCAGTTTGCAAAGATCGATGTCAATGGGGAGAACGCCATTCCCCTCTACCGTTACCTGGTAAATGAAAAAGGCTTTGAGGGTTTTGATCAGGGACATGATCTGACCTCCCGTCTGGAACAGAAGTTTGAAGAGCTTAATCCCAATTATAAAAATGAACCGGATATTAAGTGGAATTTCACCAAATTCCTTGTGGACCGTCAGGGAAATGTAGTCAGGCGCTTTGAGCCCACTGGGGATATGAAGCTTGTGGAAGAAAGTGTAAAGAAATTATTGTGAAAAGACGGACATGGGACAGTTGTGGGAGAAGGGAGAAACGTGATGGACTATGAGAAATTAAAGCTGGAAAACCAGCTTTGCTTTCCTCTTTATGCCTGCTCCCGCGAGATCATCAGAATGTACAAGCCATTTCTCGATGAGATCGGCCTGACCTATACCCAATATATTGCCATGATGGTATTGTGGGAGTGGAAGCAGGTCACCGTTAAGAGAATGGGAGAGCTTTTGTATTTAGACAGCGGCACCCTGACTCCGTTGTTAAAAAAGATGGAGGCAGCCGGCCTGCTTAAGCGGAGCCGCGCCAAAGAAGACGAGAGAAGCGTGATCATTGAACTGACGGAAAAGGGAGAGGCGTTAAAGGACCAGGCCGTAACTATTCCTGACCGGATGTTCCAGTGTATCCCCGTGAATGAGGAGGAATCCAGGGATTTATACCGGCTGCTGTATCAGATTTTAGGCCAGGCCGGTGAGAATCCGGAAAAGTAAAATAAAAACCAAATGAAAGCGCCCTCGTGTGAACAGAATTCTCACGAGGGTGCTTTTGTATCCATGCCTTGGCCGCATCAAAGGTTTACAGGGAGGTGTTACAGCATTTGGAAGCTGTAAAATTCGTATCATAAAGTCCTCCGATTCCCTGAGGAAAGGTAAAAATGTTGAATGGGTCATATTTCTCCTTCACCTTTTTTAATCTGCAGACATGGGTTCCATAGTATTCTTCAAGATAGCAGGGAAGACATGCATAGGGGAAATTCACATAGGAGCCTTTGGTAACCGATTCCAGGTAGCTGAATTTATCGGATATCCAGGCGGCATTTTTGCATTTGTGTTCTTCAAATACGGTATCAAGCCAGACAATATAGTTTGCATTACGGTAGAAGAAGGCGGTTTCATCTGCATCCACCTCAGCCACCTTGCCTCCAAGGGCATAAAAGGAAATGCTGGCATAAACAGAGCCTTCGGCCCGTTCTTTGATAAGCCCGGCTATTTTTAAGCTTTCACAGTTGTTAAAGTCCCGCAGGGCGAAACGGCTTGCTGATTTGAATTTTTCAAATGGGGGATAAAAATCCCCGATCAATGTGGCAGCTTCCAGGAAGGTCACATGTTTTAAACTGTATTTTACGCCTCCAAGCTCTAAAAGGGGGGCGATGATTCCCAGGGCTGTCTCAGGAGGTCCATAAAAGATCCCCCGGGCGATGATTGCAAGTCCTTCGTAAAGAGAGTTATAGATCCTTGAGATCAAAGTGACTCTCTGGTCGGCATCTTTCAGCCAGTCCTGCCAGGTCTGCAGGAACATAGACTGCTTTTCCTGGTCTGCATGGGGATATCTTATATCAATGAGTGTGACTTTATTTACTTTATGGGGAAGGCGGAAGGTCATGGAAACGATTACGCCAAAGTTTCCTCCGCCGGCTCCCCGGCATGCCCAAAACAGATCGTCATTTTCCTGGGGACCGGCATTTATGATGTGTCCTTCGTAATTGACCATCCGGATTTCTAAAAGGCTGTCGCAGCCAAGTCCGAAATAGCGGCAGGAGAGACCGAAGCCTCCGCCTAAAGTATACCCGCTCACCCCTACAGAGGGACAGGTCCCGCCTGGGAAGGGGTAACCTTTTGATGAGACGAATTCATATAGCTGCTTGTTTGTTACGCCTCCCTGAACGTGAAGCAAATGGGCGTTTTCATCTATGGTAAGCTGGTTCATTTCGCTTAAATCAATGTCAAGTACATCGTTGCCGGTGGAGTAGCCTTCGTAGTTATGGCCTCCGTTTCGAACCCGCAGGCAGATGTGATACTTCCGGGACCACAAGACCGCGTTGCTTACATCATCCTGATTCCGGCAGTAGACGATGGCCAGGGGGAATTTTTGAACTGCCCGGTTATATACTTGTCTTAATTCATGATAACAAGGGTCGTCTGGCGTTACAACACGACCGGTAAGCCCGTTAAAATTACAGGTGTTCATGAGGATTGCCTCCTTTCCTAATAACATTTTATTAGGAAGGAGGACATTTGGTTCGGCCTGTATCTGGTCCGCTCCTAAGGCGGCTTAAGCTGGTCAGCAGAGTTTATTAAGATCTAAAAATAACTGGGCGATCTGGGGATCGAACTGTGTGCCTGCACAGCGTTTGATCTCTTCCATTGCCTTCTGGCTGTCCATTGCCTTGCGGTAAGCCAGGTTGCTTGTCATGGCATCATAGGCGTCGGCAACCGCCAGAATGCGGCACAGCAGCGGGATCTCATCTCCCTTTAAGCCTCTGGGATAACCGGTTCCATCCCATCTTTCCTGGTGGGAGAGGATATGCTCGGACACGGTAACAAGCTCCGGGGTATTCTGGGCGATGCGGTAACCGATTTCCGGGTGGCGTTTGATCTCTTTCCACTCTTCCTCGCTTAAGGGGCCGGGTTTTTTCAGGATCTCCATACTGATGCCCACTTTTCCGATATCGTGGAGCATGGATAAAAGGGACAGATCGTTTTTTTCTTCAGGAGACAGGTTCATTTTTTCGGCCATAGCAATGCAATAGGTTTCGATCCTTAAAGCATGTTCTTCTGTTTCCATGCTCTTTTCATGAAGAGTTGCCAAAAGAGTATTTATGATGCGGTTGCGCCAGCTTTTTCCTTCTAAGAGCTTTTTATGATACATCCGTTCCTCTGCTTTTTGCAGTACCTGATGAAGATTGTCATATTCGCTGTGCTTTACATCAAATCCCAAAGACACGCTGATCTGCAGGGGAAGGCGGTCATTTTCCTTAAATTCTTTCTCCAGCGTTTCAATGATCTTCTGGGCCTGGGGGGCATCGGTTTTGGGCAGCAGGATCAGGAATTCGTCCCCTCCCCATCGGGCGGTGATCCCATTTTTCTGTATGGTATGCTGGAATGTTTTTGCAACTTCCCTTAAAAGAAGATCGCCTGTTTTGTGGCCGAAAACATCGTTGGTCACCTTCAGGCCATTCACATCCCCCATGATCACCGTAAGCGGCAGCATAGAGGCCCTGTCCATCCGGATCATCTCTTCCTCCATATACCTGCGGTTAAAAATTTCCGTTAATGAATCATGATAGCTTAAATACATGATCCTTCGCTGCTGCCTTTTTTCATGGCTTACATCGTGAAAAACCATGACAACTCCGTATACATGTCCCATTTCATCCTTGATGGGTGCAGCGCTGTCTGTAATGGGAATAAAATCCCCCTGCCGGTTTAAAAGAACGGTATGATTGGCAAGTCCCACGATCTTTCCGGTCTGCAATACCGCACTGACCGGATTTGAGATGGCTTCTCCGGTGGACTCATTTCTTAAATCGAAGATTTCCTCAAAGGGCCTTGCGGACGCAGTATCATTATTCCAGCCGGTGATTTCCTGGGCGGCCTGATTTAAGTAGGTGATTTTGCCTTCGTTATCAGTGGTAACGACTCCGTCCCCAATGGAGTTAAGGGTAACGCTTAACAATTCATTGTCCCAATAAAGGTCATATCTGAATTTCTCCCGGTCTGATACGTCAAAAATGATGGAGAAGAGCTGGCTTTTCCCTTCATAGGTGATTGGGCTGGAATAAACGTCCACCATTTTGACTTCCCCGCTTTTTAAGCGGTGGGTGAACAGGGAGTAAGGCGTTTCGTTATTGAGGGCCTGAACGCGCATAAGCTTAATGGCGTCATTGGAGGTTTCCGTGATATCCTGTATGTGCATTGTTAAAATCTCTTCCCTGGTGCAGCCGTAAAACCTGCAGGCCGATGGATTGGCATTGAGTATTTTCCCGGTTGTCATGTCAATGATCAGCATGACTGCTGAGTGCTCCGTAAACATGGAATTTAAGTTTTCAAGGAGCTGCTCCTTATCTTCCCGCAGTTTTTTTAATTCCGTAATATCAAGGCGTGATCCGATGATATAGGAGACCTCACCGTTTTCTTTTACCGGAGTGAGCCGGACCAGCCAGTTCCGGCTGCCGCCCGTAAATTCTACGGTTTCCTCGTACATCATGCTGTTTCCGGAGGCAATGCATTTCATGTATCCCTCCTGCAAAACGCTTCCAACCTCATCACCCATTGCTTCTATGGGCGTCTTTCCTTCCATGAGAGGGGGGGGTCATTCCGGTCAGTTTCTGATGGACCATATTGTTTCGGATATAACGGAATTCACCGTTTTTATATTCCAGAAAGAACAACCCATCCTGGGTGCTGTTAAAAAAAATCTCAATTTCCCGGCTCAGCCTTTCGTTTTCCTCCCTTTGAGACTCCAATTCCCTATGGATTTCCGTGGTATCGTCAAAAATCGTTATCAGGCTGTTTGGGGAGGGATTATAAACGGTGACCTTAAAGCTGCGTTTCCCAATGGTTACGGTAAAATGCCTGTCCTTTTCTGCACTGCCCAGACTTTCCTGAAACGTATGCCATGCAAGGGATTCTGTTTTATCCTTCAGAAGCAGGGATACGTTCTGATGCAGTGCTTTTTCCTTATCAAGGCCCCAGAGATCAAAAAAGGCGTCATTTGCTTCTGCTAGAACATATTCCTGTGTGTGTTCCCTATTCCCAAAGACAATTTCGTAATAGGCATAACCCAATGGCGATTGCATGAAAAGTTTATCTATTCCCTCTTTTGTCATAACAGGACCCCCTTTACGTGATTTTAATATGTAAGGCCTTAAAACGCAGATATTTGTAATAAGATAATATCAAAAGTTTTTTCATTAGGCAATTCATGATTTACGTTTATTAGAAAATAATTTCCGCTTTATTCTAAAGTGCTCTGTTTTTCGGAATTTTCTTGATTTTTTGGCAGAATATGGGGATAAAACCTGCCCTGGGCAGGAGCGGTACGGCTCATCATAGACAAAAGCCGGGACAATAGTCAGGACAAAGAAATTCTTTGGGGGTAAGTTCCGTATTATTTCATATAAAATATAATTTTTAAGGGCTGACAAGTACTATTTTGATTTCTCAATCATAAAATATGACAAATTGCTTAATTGAAAGGCATTAATCTTATGACTCCTTGCCCTGAAGGATTGTATTCCTACACGATTCAATCCGGTGATACACTATGGTTCATTTCACAGCGTTACCGCACTACCGTGGAGGAAATTATGGCTGTAAATCCGGGAATAAACCCGAATAATCTGTTAGTTGGTCAGGTAATCTGCGTTCCCCGTGGAAGCAGGAACCGCAACATGCCTGCCCAGCCCCAGATGCAACCCCGGACCCAGCCTCAGACACAACCTATGGCACAGCCCCAAACCCAACCGCGAACCCAGCCTCAGGCCCAACCCCGGACGCAGCCGATGACGCAGCCTCAAACGCAGCCTCAGACGCAGCCGATGACACAGCCTCAGACGCAGCCGATGACACAGCCTCAGACGCAGCCAATGACTCAGCCTCAGA